>JAWLED010000076.1:0-13846 GCA_041686235.1 Spirochaetia bacterium
GGGGCAGGCGACACCGGGGCCGATCCATGCTACGCTGAGCAATCAAAACAAACGTAGCGAGTTGTCTATGCATGATTTCAAGGAACGGCTGAGGACTGGAAAGACGTTGATCGGCCCACTCGTGACACTTGCGTCACCAGATGTGGCCGACATTCTCTCCCGGGTTGGGTTCGACTACCTGTGGATCGAAACGGAGCACGGTCCGATGGACTTGGCTCACGTGCAAACTGCAATCCAGGCAGTGGGCGGCCGGTGCCCTACGTTGGTGCGAATCCCTGCGAGGGAGGAAATCTGGGTGAAAAAGGCCCTCGACACCGGCTGTGACGGCATTATTGTGCCGCAAGTGCGTTCGGCCGAGGAGGCGCGCCGGATCGTGGAATGGGGTTTGTACCCACCGCAAGGGCACCGGAGCGTCGGCGTCTCGCGGGCTCACGGCTACGGGATGACCTTCGGCGAGTACGTGGGAAGCGCAAACAAAGAGCTCACCATCGTCTTGCAAATCGAGAATGCGGAGGCGGTCGAAAACATCGAGGCCATCCTCAGCGTGGAGGGGATCGATGCTCTTTTGGTGGGGCCCTTCGACTTATCCGGCAGTCTCGGCGTACTCGGTGAGACGAATCATCCGCGGGTGCTCGAAGCCATCGAAACGGTGCGGCGTGCCTGCGAGGCCGCCGGCATGCCGCTTGGCATCTTCAGTGCCGACGCCTCGACGGCTACGAACTACCTCGCCCAAGGGTTCTCTCTTATCGCAGTGAGTACGGACAGCTTCTTTTTGTGGCGCTCCGCCCGCGAAACCCTGTCGGCCCTGCGCAACCCCTCAGCTTAGCCTTCGCGGTAGAAGCTCGGTAACGGTTTGCCCTGCTTTTCCCAGTGCGCGATGACCTCCGGCGCCTTGCCGCTCGAGTTGAGCATGTCGAGCTTGCGCTCGACCATCCGGGTAATCTCTTCGCGAGCCGGGCCGAGATACTTGCGGGGGTCGAACTCTTCGGGCTTCGTTGCAAAGATCTCGCGGATTTTGGCGGTCATCGCCAGGCGAAGATCGGTATCGATGTTGACCTTGCACACGCCGTAGGTGCGCACCGCGTTGGCAATCTGATCCTCGGGCACGCCCATGGCGTTGGGCAGGCTTCCGCCGTAGGCGTTCACGTGGTCGACGTATTCGCGAGGCACGCTCGAGGAACCGTGCATGACCAAGGGCGTTCCCGGGCTCGTCTTCATGATTTCTTCGAGCCGATCGAAGGCGAGGGTGGGCTCCTTGGTAAACTTGTAGGCGCCGTGGCTTGTTCCAATGGCTACCGCGAGGCTGTCGATGCCGGTGCGCTCGACGAACTCTTTCGCTTGTTCGGGGTCGGTGAGAAACTTCTTGAGGTTCTTCTCGTATTCTTCTGCCGAGAGCCCGACCACGTCTTCCTCGATGCCGCCGAGTTGCCCGAGCTCCGCCTCAACGACCACGCCTGCGGCGTGAGCTCGCTCTACGGTTTCGGAGGTGATGCGCACGTTCTCCTCGAACTCGTGGTGGGAGCCGTCTATCATGACCGAGGTATACCCGTCGTCGATGCACTGCTGCAGGAGCTCGACCGTGTCGCCGTGGTCGGCGTGAATGGCGATCGGAACGTTGGGATACTCCGCCACACACGCGTCTATGATGTTCTTGAGAAAGCGAATGTTTGCGTACTTGCGAGCGCCTTTGGAAATCTGGAGGATGACCGGGCTTTCCTTGTTGGCGCATGCCTCGATCACTCCCTGAGCGATCTCCATGTTGTTTACGTTGAAGGCGCCGACGCCGAACCCGCCTTCGTAGGCCAGATCGAACATGGGCTTAGTGGTCAATAGCATCGTTTACGTCTCCTTAGAAGTGGTTCGTTACCGCTGTGCACGAGGACCGCCGTACACGAAATGTGTGTCAATACTAGCTGCGATCGTGTTGTCGCTGCGGCCGTTATTGCACGCTATTGTGGCCCATCTCCACGTATCGGGCAAGGGGTTTCGAGGGGCGCGAGGCCGCCTAAGGGACCCGGGCCTCGCCGGGCGTGGCCGGCTGCGCGGCCCACCGACAGCGGGTGCTGCGCGCCGGAAGTGAGGTCGCCCGCACCTCGGGCCGAGGCCGCCAGCCCGCGGCCGAGCCCGCCCGCGCCTCGCGCCGCCCGCCGCCGGTGCGACGTGCGGACCTACGCCGGCTTCAGGATGACTCCGCGAGAGGAGCGGCCGTCGATCTTGGCGGTAAACGGTTTGTCGAGACGAACGTGGCGAACGTAGGTGGTTTCTTCCGCAACCGGCAATTCTCGGATCCAGTCCCAAAGTATGAATTCCTCACGGCGCTCGGAGCGGATGTGAAAGTAGCCGAGGCGCAGCGAAATGAGGTTGTGAAAGAAGTGACTTCCCTGCGAGGGATCGACGCGGAAGTTCCCCAGATCGGACTCGACGATCACCTGAGCCATGGAAATCTGGCCCCAGTCCACGGGGATGCCCAGCCAGCGATCGCTGGTGCCCCATCGACCGAAGCCGATGAGGATGCAATGGCGGTTTTCGGCGACGAGCTTACTGTTGATGTGCCCGACTTCGCGAGCGATTTCCGTGCTTCGCCCGGCATCGAAGCTATCGGGATCGACGTAGACGAGATCATAGATTTCCTCGAACAGCCCGTTGCCCATGGCCTGGTTCGACACGCACACGACGTTCTCCGGTTCCGCCTCTTCGGTCGATACTTCAACGGTTTCGCGGCCTACCACGAGCGGGCGTATTTGCAAGAAGTAAAACTGAGCCTTTCGTTGCTCAGGGGTTCCGGAAATGTTGAGGGCGAACTCGATCTCCACGTCCGTACCGAAGCTGCTCTTCCCGAGCTCCATGAGGTCAACGAGAATCGGGGCGAGCGGTACGACGCGGTTCTTGAGGATGTTTGCAAATGTCACCACCCGGGGGCCCTCGACGGCGAGGGTGTTGCGAATCCGCCCGTCATGGCGAGAAAAGGTGCTTGCAACGTAGAAAAGCGTGCCGTCCTCTTCGGCTCTGGGGAGATCGGGCCGGCGGAGGCTGAAGTTCTCATTGCGTGAAACGTCTACGTCAGGGGTGGACAGATCGAGGGCGTAGAAATGGCTCTGCGACATCTGGAGAAACTCGCTCGTAGAGGAGTACGGAGGATTGCGCTTGGGAAAGCGGGGCGAGAAGCGGTAAATGTTCTCCCCGTCCACTACCGTTTTGCCGAGGCCGAGCGCGACGTGAGCGAGTCCCGCCGACGGATCGCTGGCCTCGGTGGGGTAGAAATTGTGTGACTGACCGACTCCGGAGGCAACCGGGTAGAAGAGATCACCGTGTTCCTCGCCGGCAACCTCTTGGATGATGACGGCCATCTTCTCTTCCTCAATGCGGTAGTATGTGTTGCGGACGTACTCCTTGGGCGCACGGTAGTAGACCGAGGCATAGACGAGCTTTAGCGCGTCGGAAAGCTGCTTCAGCCGGACCGCCTCATCCGTGTGGTTATTCGGCAGCATGTACGTTGCGTAGAGCCCGGCAAAGGGGAGGTTCTGAGAGTCCTCGAGCACACTCGAGGAACGCACGGCGAGGGGAACGTCAACGGCTTCGATGATCTTTTGCAGGTGGGTGTAGATGTGCTCCGGCAGCTCGCCGTCGATGAATGACTGCGCGATTTGCTCTTCGTCGTCCGATTCAATGGCGAAGCGTTGGAGATCGTTCAACCCGAGAAACTCTTCGAACGCGTCGGTGCAGACCACGAACGTGGTGGGAGTGCGGATCTGCACGTCCTCGTATTTGTCCGGGATCTCCGAGCGACTGAGCAAAGAGTTGATGAACGCGATACCGCGCGCTTTCCCCCCGAGCGATCCGCTGCCGATACGAATGAAGGCCATCTCCATGCCTTCGGTATAGGAGCTGAGCTCGGTAATATTTTCTGCGCGGTTACGATCGAGCAGCTCGCAGATAGCCTCAGAGAGGTGATTTACCATATCCTCGAGGCTTTCGAAGTCGGAAACCTTCTTGGGCCGCAACCTCTCGGCCAACTCGAACTCAGTACGTGCTCTCAGCCAAATGGAGATGTGATTGCGCCGGGCATGATACTCGACGCTTTCGTGCGGCACTTCGTGAAGGAGTCGCTCGAACTCCTGCAGGTTATGCGCACGAGCAATCTCGGTTCCCTCGCTATTGCGGAAAATGAAGTCGCCGAAGCCGAGATTCATGGTGATGAAATCTCGCAGCTCCTGCAGAAGGTTCGGGGAGTTCTTGTTGAGAAAGTGCGCGTGGTGGTTGAGGGCAGCGTCTTTGTCGGCAAGTTGATCGGACTGCAGCAATATCGGCAAGTCGGGCACGTCGGTTTTGGTTACGCCGAGTAACTGATAGCCTGCCTCGGGGTCTTCCGCTCCCTCGCGCGGAAACGCGATATCCGAGATGATCCCGAGAATATTTTGTTTGTATGACTCGAATATCTGCATTGCTTCTTCATAGGTCTCGGCCATCAGAATCTTCGGCCGCGCGCGCATGCGCAGAAGCCGCTGGTAATCGTTGATACTCTCCGAAATCAGCGTCTGGGTCTGGGTCATGACCTCGGTGTACATCATGGGCAGAAACATGGAGTAGAACTTGGGATTATCCTCGACCAGCAAAATGATTTGCACGCCGGCCGCGGTATCTTCGGCGACGTTGCCGAAGTCTTCCACGTACTTGATGATGGCCAACAGTATTTTACTATCGCCGAGCCAGTAGAAAATCTTGTCGATTGAGCGGGCCGCGCGAAAACGCGTGAGGAGATCGGGGCTAAGTGCCTCGGTGGTAAGCAATATGACCGGCTTTGCCGGATCGAGATCCTTTACTCGGCGCCCGAACTCCTCGGGGTCCATGTCGGAGAGACGAGCCATCGTGAGCACGACGTCGAAGGTACGCGTCTGCATGGCGTGCAACGCTTCCTCGGCGCTCGAGACCCGCGTAATCCGGGGGACGAATCGAAGGTTGAGGTCGATGTACTGACTAAATATGACCTCCGAGAGCCCGCGGTCTTCCTCGAGTACGAACGCGTCGTAGAGACTCGACACGAGCAAGATTTCTCGCACGCGGTAGCGCATCAAGTTGTGAAAGCCGCTGAAGCTTCGCTGATAATCGTCGTAGATTGCCATATATCCTTCGTTTATTTATCGATACGCACCCGCGCGTCAACCACCGTGACCTCCTCGGGAGTGCCCATGAGAGGATTGAGATCCATTTCCGCGATCTCGGGCACCGCCTGCGAGAGTGCGGCGAGGCGCACGAGCACCTCGGCATAGGCCTCGCGGTTTACCCCTTGTGCTCCGCGGGTACCTTCGAGCAGTGGTCGCCCCTTGAGACGGGAAATCATGCGCTCGGCCTCGGCGGTATCGAATGGAGCGAGCGCGCGGGCGGTGTCTTTGAAGACCTCTACAAACACGCCTCCGAGCCCGCAGAACACCATGTGACCGTAACCGGGCTCCGCGAGTACGCCGGCAAACAACTCGATGCCCTGCTTCATGGGCTGGAGGAGCACGCCGGTTGCCTCATCGATGGTGAGCATGCGCTGTGTCTCCGAGCGAACGACCGACTCCTCAGTTACACCGACCGTTACTCCCCCGACATCCGATTTGTGCACCGGGCCGACCACCTTCATGACAAGCGGGTAGCCGAGATCGGCCGCCGCGGCGACCGCCTCGTCGGCGCTCGCCGCAACACGCTCTTCGACGCGCGGAATCGAGGCGGCATCGAGGAGACGTTGCACCGCCTCCGGCGCCAAGTAGCCGGCCGGGTTCTCACCGATAACGTTTCGCGCGGCCGAGGTGTCTATACTCGGGAGTTTCGGCTGCGCGGGCAACGGTGCCGGCGTGGATACCACGCGGCCGAGTGCGCGGGCAAAGGTTACCTCGTCGAAAAAGGCAATGTGGCCCTGAGCGAGAAAATGCTCGATCTCCCCGGCGGCGTTTATCACCGAAGGGAGAACGGCAAAGATAGGTTTCGTGCCGGCCTGCATCTTCGCGGCGAGCACGTCGTAGACCTCCGTGACGTCGAACAGTCCGGGGCTGCCGAATATGACGACCATCGCATCTATGTGGTCGAAATCGCGCTCGCAGGCGTCAATAATCTCTCCGAGTTGTTCCGCCGTGCCCGTTGCCAAAAAATCAACGGGGTTTCCCACCGCCGATCCGCGGAAGAGTTTTTCTTTGAGTGCCTCGGCTGCCGGCCCCTCTATGGGCGGCACGCTCAAGCCCTCTTGGCTCAGCGCATCGGTGAGCATGACCGCCGGACCGCCCGCATGGGTGACGACGGCGACGTTCTTTCCTTCGAGCCGGGGGTGCATACATACCGAGGCGACTGTTGCAAGCTCCTCGCGTCCGTAGCACCGCACGATGCCGGCCTTTTCGAGCAGGGCGTCCACTGCGGCGTCGGAGCCGGCAAGGGCCCCGGTGTGGGACGAGGCGGCGCGGCTGCCGGCTTCCGAGGTGCCCGCCTTGACCGCGGCAATACGGCAGCCCTTGCGAATCAGGGACGCGGCGTGTTTGAGAAGCATGTCCGGTTTCTCGATGCTCTCGATGTAGAGCAGCTTAACCCGCGAGCTCGTATGTGGGTCGAACGTCTCGTCGAGGTGAGCGAGCACGTCTTCGACGCCGACTTGAGCGCTGTTTCCTACCGAATACACGCTCGAAAAGGTGAGCCCCTTCGGTATACTGGTTTCCATGATGAACACGGCCGTCGCCCCCGAGCCGGAGACAAAGTCGCAGCCCCCCGGCTCGAGCTTGGGGATGGGAGTCGTAAAGACGCCGTTGTAGGAGGGGTTGAGAAGGCCGATGCAGTTAGGCCCGATCAACGAGCCGCCGACCCGTTCTACCGCCTGCACCATGCGCTTTTCGAGGGCGGCGCCCGCCTCACTCTCTTCACTGAAACCCGCCGAAAGAACGATGAAACCACGGGTCCCCTTTTCCTCGCAAAGGGTTTCGACCGCCGCGGGGCAATGCTCAGCGGCAACGGCGAGAACCGCGAGGTCGACCTGCGGCAATGCGGCGACCGTGGAGAATGCGGGAACCCCCTGTACGGTATCCTCTTTTGGGTTGACGACGTAGACGTCACCCCCGAATTCCCCGTCGAGAATGTTTTTCAGCACTTTCCCGCCGGGTTTGTGAACGTTTTGAGAGCCGCCGATGACGGCGATACTACGCGGGGCGAGCAACTCGGGTGCAAGCATCAGGCATGCCTCCTTTTGTGGCATAAGATCGTAGGTAGACGGTATCACTATTGTGGCACAACCTGAGCGCCACGAAAAGGAAAAACTACAAAAATACCCCGCTCTGATTTTGTTTTCTTGTGTTTTCGCCGGAGGTAATGTAGGATTATCTCAATCCGCAGTACGTTCGCAATGGTAAAAAAATGAAATTTGACGACACCAATCTATCGATCATCAAACACCTCAGAGACGGGCGCAAATCGTTCAATACGATCGCAAATGACCTCGACATTACCGAGAACACCGTCCGTTCGCGCGTCTCGAAAATGACCGAGGAGGGGATCCTCGAAATCGTCGGACTGGTCAATCCCGAACGGTTACCGGGGCATAGGACCGTCGTGATCGGTGTGAAGCTCACCACCCCGAAGCTGTTTCAGAAGGGCGAGGAGGTCAGCAACCTCCGCGGAGTAACGAAAGTGCTGCTTGTTACCGGCAAGTACGACATCATCATCGAGGTCTTACTCAAGGACGGGTTCGGGTTGCTCGAGTTCTACGAGGAAGAGTTCACCAAGATGAGCGAGATCCAGACGGCCGAGACCTTCGTGGTTTTCAAGAGTTTCAACCACCTCGTTCCCTACGTGTTGTAGGGCTCCCGCGGCGGCCCGGCGCGGGCCTCGCCCGGCGGCCCCGTTTCGCGCCGCCCCGAGGATGAGTGAAAAAACATAGTGAAAATTCAATACAGGCATGTTATAGTTCCCAGTATTAGCCGCAACACAGCTATCAACTGAGACCAATAGGGGTTAGGTATGAACCAAATTCTCGAAAAAACCCAGCTTGCAAGCGAAGTCTTCAAGATGCGCTTTCACGCTCCGCTCATCGCCGAGGAGCGCGAGCCGGGCCAATTTATCATTCTCCAGCTCGACACCGATTTCGGCGAACGAGTGCCGCTGACCATTGCCGACGCCGATCCGCAAGAAGGTTCCGTGACCATCATCTTCCAAACGGTCGGAAAAACGACCCATTTGCTCGCCGAGCGCGAGGTCGGCGAGAGCATCCAAAACGTGCTCGGCCCGCTCGGGCAACCGACTCATATCGATCACTTCGGCCGCGTTGTCTGCGTCGGCGGGGGGATCGGGGTGGCACCGCTTCATCCCATCGCCAAGGCCATGAAGGAAGCGGGCAACGAGGTCATTATCATTATGGGGGCACGCAACAAAGAGCTCGTCATCCTCGAAGAGGAAATGCGTGCTATCGCCGATGAGATCGTGGTTTGCACCGACGACGGTTCCTATGGGCGTAAGGCGCTGGTCACCGAGCCGCTCAAAGAGTACTGCGAGGCGCAGCCAAAGCCGGATATGGCGGTGGCGATCGGCCCGCCGATCATGATGAAATTCGCCGCCGAGACGACGCGGCCCTATGAGGTGCCGACCATGGTGTCGCTGAACACGATTATGGTGGACGGCACCGGCATGTGCGGCGGGTGCCGCGTCACCGTGGGTGGGGAGACGAAGTTCGTCTGCGTCAACGGGCCCGAGTTCGACGGACACCAGGTGGACTTCGACAACATGATGCGGCGGCTCGGCTCCTACAAGCCCGAGGAAGAGCAGGCCCACGAGCAATGCCATCTCGACCTACAGATCGACGCTCTCGAGCAGGAGGCCCGCTAATGGACACCTATGACCCCACGCAGAGCGCGGCGGAACTGCTGCGCGAGCTCGACGATAAGCCGCTGAAGCCCAAAGAGCGTATGGCCATTCCTCCGCAGGAAATGGTCGAACAGGATCCGGTAGCGCGGCGCGGGAACATGGCGGAAGTGGCGCTCGGCTACGCCGAGGAACAGGCTCGGCTCGAGGCCAAGCGCTGTCTCCAATGCAAAAGCAAGCCATGCATAGAGGGCTGTCCCGTGGGCATCGACATCCCTCGTTTTATCGGGAAAACCGAAGAGGGTGACTTCGCGGGGGCCCTGGCGGTGATTCGCGAGAGCAGCCTGCTGCCCTCCATTTGCGGCCGTGTTTGTCCCCAAGAGGTGCAGTGCCAGGCCTATTGTACGGTGGGAAAATCGCTCAAAGACGTCATGAAGGCGGTCTCCATCGGGCGAATTGAGCGTTTTGTGGCCGACCGAGAACGCGAGAGCGGTGAGCGGGTGGTCCCGCCGGTGAAACCCGACACCGGCAAAAAGGTGGCCGTCATCGGAAGCGGTCCCTCCGGCATTACCGCCGCCGCCGACCTTCGCCAAGAAGGCCACGCGGTGACGATCTTTGAGGCGTTCCACAAGCCCGGCGGGGTTATGGTCTACGGCATTCCCGAGTTCCGCCTGCCCAAGAAAATCGTCGAGGATGAGATCAACGTGCTCGAGAAGATGGGCGTCGAGATCCGTACGAACTTCCTCGTGGGCCGCACCCGCAAGCTCAAGGATCTTATCGAGAAGGACGGCTACGACGCGGTCTTCATCGGAAGCGGCGCGGGACTTCCGAAGTTCATGTACATCCCCGGGGAAAACCTCGTGGGCGTCTTTTCGGCAAACGAGTTTCTCACCCGTTCGAATCTCATGAAAGCCTACGACAAAGAACATTCCGACACACCGATATTCAACCCCAAGAAGGTCGCGGTGTTCGGCGGGGGAAACGTCGCCATGGATGCCGCCCGCTCCGCCGTACGGTTGGGCGCAGAGAAAGTCTCTATCGTGTACCGTCGCACTGAGCACGAAATGCCGGCCCGTGTGGAGGAGGTCGAGCACGCCAAGGAAGAGGGCGTCGAGCTTCTGACCCTGCGGAACGCCAAGCGCATACTCGGTGACGAGAACCAGCAGGTGACGGGGCTCGAGCTGCTGCAGTACGAGCTCGGCGAGCCCGACGAATCGGGACGACGGCGGCCCGTTGCCATCGAGGGGAGCGAATACGAAATCGAGGTGGACACGGTCGTTGTGTCCATCGGCAACGAGTCGAATCCCCTCATCAAGCAGACCACCAGCGAGCTCGAAACCAACAAGTGGGGGAATATCGTCACCGACGAGACCGGTAAGACCTCCATGGACCGGGTGTATGCCGGCGGGGACATCGTTCTCGGCGCGGCTACGGTCATCCTTGCAATGGGAGAAGGTCGAAAAGCTTCAGCCTCTATCAACCGGTTGCTTGCCGAGTCCTGATCCTACTAGTAGGATAGGCGCTTAGTCGAAGTAGGATGGAGGCGTAACGCATGTCGTATAGCGAGCGGATACTGGAAGATGTCAAACGGCGCTACCGAGCCGAGCCGGAGTTTCTCCAGGCGGCCGAGGAAGTGCTCTCAACTCTTGACCCGGTGATCGAGCAGCACCCGGAGTACGAAGAGGCAAAGATCCTCGAGCGCATGGTGGAGCCCGAGCGTATCATCATCTTTCGGGTTCCCTGGGTGGACGATCAGGGCGAGTATCACATAAGCCGTGGCTATCGGGTGCAGTTCAATAGTGCGCTTGGTCCCTACAAGGGCGGGCTCAGGTTCCATCCTACGGTAAACCTCGGTATTCTCAAGTTCCTGGCATTCGAGCAGACCTTCAAAAACTCCCTCACCACCTTGCCGCTCGGCGGCGGAAAGGGGGGAAGCGACTTCAATCCCAAGGCCAAAAGCGATAACGAGGTCATGAGCTTCTGTCAGTCATTTATGACCGAGCTCTTTCGCCATATCGGAAGTTACACCGACGTCCCGGCCGGCGATATCGGCGTGGGGGCACGAGAGATCGGGTACATGTTCGGTCAATACAAGCGCATCCAGAACGAAGCCAGCGGAGTGATAACCGGTAAGGCGCTGAACTGGGGCGGGTCGCTCATACGCCCCGAATCTACCGGTTACGGAAGCGTGTACTTTGCCGAGGAGATGCTTGCCGGGCGGGGTGGTTCCATAGAGGGGAAAACCTGCGTGGTCAGCGGCTCGGGCAATGTTGCACAGTACACGGTCAAGAAACTCATCGAGTTGGGCGCAAAGCCCGTGACCATGAGCGATTCAAACGGCTTCGTGTATGATCCCGACGGGATCACCAGTGAAAAGCTCGATTACGTCATGGAGTTGAAAAACATTCGCCGGGGGCGAATCAAGGAGTACGCCGAGGAGTACAAGGTGGAATACTTCGAGGGTGAGCGTCCGTGGGGTATCCCGTGTGACGCGGCCTTTCCCAGTGCGACGCAGAACGAGCTCGAGAAAAAGGATGCTCAGACGCTGGTGAAAAACGGGTGTAAGTTGGTCAGCGAAGGCGCGAATATGCCGACCACGCCGACCGGCGTCGAAGTATTTTTGGCCAACGACGTGCTCTACGCACCCGGTAAGGCGGCAAATGCCGGCGGTGTGGCGACGAGCGGCTTCGAGATGAGTCAGAACTCGATGCGAATCAATTGGACCTTCGAAGAGGTCGACGAGCGGCTTCAGGTGATCATGCACCGGATCTACCGCTCGATCCGCGAGGCGGCGGAGAAGTACGCCGAACCGGAGAACTTCGTCGCCGGCGCCAATATCGCGGGGTTCGTGAAAGTTGCCGACTCGATGCTGGACCAGGGCTTGGTGTAGCGCCTGCCTTTTTTAGTGCGGCGCCGTGCCGGCGCGGCGGCCGGGCCGGCGCGGAGTGTGCGGCCGGATCGCCGCGGCGGCCGGGCCGCCCGTGCGGCCGGGCGAGCGTTACGAGAGCTCGACCGTGGTCCACGCCCCCTCGGCCTCGGCAGAGCGCTCCACCGCATCCATGACGAGCTGAGCGCGCAGGCCGTCGACGATGCCCGGCGACGGCTCGTTGCCGGCCCGCACCGCCTTGATGAAGCGGTACTGATTCTCCGCGTGCGCGCGTGCCCACCCGAACGGTGCTCGCGGCGGTGGGGTTGCGGCGCCGGGGTAGTGGGTTACGGTCTCAAGCCGCTGCCATCCCCTGTCTCCCCCGTAATCGCCGCCGCTTCGCTGTTCTTCGAACAAGTAGAGAAAGCTCGGGTCCATGAGGTCGAAGTGCAGCGCGCCCTTTTCACCGTGTATCCAGAGCCGCAAGGTGTCGAGGGTCCCGGTTGCCACCCGCGAGGCTTCCACCGTCCCGACGGCTCCGTTGTTCATCCGGGCTCTAAACCAAGCGACGTCATCTACGGTCACCACACCGGTTTCAGTGGCCCCTTTTGCCACGGGACGCTCGGAAACGAAGGTCTCGAGTTGTCCCTGCACTGCGCCAAACTCTCCGAGCAGGTACCGCACGAGGTCGATCACGTGCGAACCCAAGTCGCCGAGGGCGCCGCTTCCTCCCTCCTCCTTTCGTGTTCTCCATGTCAGCGGGCGGTTCGGGTTTTGATAACCGGAGTGCAGATACTCCCCACGAAAAGTGAACACGCGGCCCAACCTTCCCTCGTCCATGAGCTCTTTGGCGCGCAGCATCGCCGGCACGAAGCGGTACTGGAAGACCATGCCGAACGGGCTCCGTGAGGCGGAGACCGCTCGAGCAATCTTTCGCGCCTGCTCGGCGCTCGCAGCGAGCGGCTTCTCGCAGTACACGGCTTTTCCGGCGCCAAGCGCGGCTTCTACGACCTGAAGGTGAAGATGATTGGGGACGGTAACGTCGACCATATCGACGTCCGCGGCGGCGGCCGACTGTTCGAGGTCGGTGCCGCTGTGGAGAAACCCCGCCTCTTCTCGTGCCGCCGCAGCGGTCGTATCACGCGAGGTTGCGACCCGTTGGAGCACCGGGGTGGGGAGCTGCGCACCGTAGATGATGGGGAGTTGACGGTAGTTGAGACTATGAACGCGGCCGATGGCGCCATAGCCGGCCATGCCTACGCGAATTGTATCTGCCATGCGACGATTGCTCCTATAGCATATTGTGTGTATACTACTCATACTAACATCAGCGTGAGCCGCCGAACACCTTCCTTTTGTGCAATCTGCGTTTCCGCCTGTTTCTAAACTACTCGTGCGGCACTCATCAACAGCGTTACGCACCTAAAGGACATTCATGACTACTCAGACCTTCGACTCACTCGAATTGCAGGATACAACTCTTGCCGCGGTACAATCTGCCGGCTACAGCGTGCCTACCGAAATACAGCACCGAACGATTCCGGAGATCCTCGCCGGAAGTGACGTACTGGCAACCGCCCAGACGGGCACCGGAAAAACGGCGGCGTTCGTTCTGCCCATGCTCGAGCGCATCGAGCCTGCCGAGCGCAAGAAAGGGGCAGCGGCTCCCTCCGCGTTGATTCTTACCCCCACGCGGGAGCTTGCCGTCCAGATTCAGGACAGCATTCGCGTCTACGGAAAGAACTCCCGGCTCCGCTCTGTCGCGCTTTTCGGAGGCGCCTCGCGCAATCGCCAAATCGGCGAGCTTCGCTCCCACCCCGACATTGTCGTTGCAACTCCCGGGCGTCTGCTGGATCTTATCTCAGACGGCTATCTCGGCTTGAAGCAGGTTTCCTATCTCGTGCTCGACGAGGCCGATCGTATGCTCGACATGGGGTTCATCCCCGATGTGCGCAAGATCGTGGCGAAGGTTCCGAGCGAGCGCCAGACGCTATTGTTCTCGGCGACGATGCCGAGTGACATTCAAGCGCTTGCCCGCGATTTCCTGCGAAACCCGGCTCGTATCGAGGCCGAGGCCGGCGAGCTCAACATCGAGCGGATCGCCCAGTCGGTGATGCACGTTGACCAGGGAGACAAGCTCGAGCTCCTTCCAAAGTTGATTCGCGAGCG
>JAWLED010000170.1:0-3148 GCA_041686235.1 Spirochaetia bacterium
TCCTTCGGACGCCGATACCCAACGCCCTGGGCATCGCTATGGGAATAGCCATGGTGGTGTTCGGACTCACACTGTTTCTCGAGGGGCTTTTGCTGGGGCTTATGCCCCTTGGCGAGCGTGTGGGCGTTCAGCTGCCGCAGCGAATGGGAATATTCGCGATTGCTCTGTTCGGTGTCCTTGTGGGATTCGGCTCGACCTTTGCTGAGCCGGCGGTCGCGGCGCTACGAACCGTCGGGACGACCGTTACCGCTTGGGATGCGCCGCTTTTGTATGCGCTTCTCGAGCAACATCTGGATCTGTTGATTACCTCGATTGCGGTTGGGGTGGGGCTCGCCGTGGCGGTGGGGATGGTCCGTTTCTATTACGGACTGTCGCTGAAACCGTTTATCTTCGGGGTAATCCCGCCCCTTTTGGTGGCCACAGCTCTGTTCGCGTTGGATGAAAACCTCACGACCATAGTCGGTTTGGCGTGGGATTCCGGCGCGGTAACGACGGGGGCGGTCACCGTACCGTTGGTCTTGGCGCTCGGGATCGGGCTCTCGCGGGCTACCGGCACCGGGGAGGGCGTCTCGGGAGGCTTCGGGATCATAATGCTTGCCTCCGCGCTACCGGTGCTCGGCGTGTTTGCCGCCGGCTTGATGGTCAACACCACGACACCGGAGCCCGTCGAGGAAGAGACCTTTTTTGCAGAGAAAAACAGAGCCGTTGCCCTCGAGCTGTTCGATTCCGAAGAGGCCCTTGTGCAGCACGCGTTCACGCGGGGGAGCGAGTCGGGACGGAGGGCGTTGTTCGAAGAGGAAGCCGAGTATGTAACAACAGTAAACTCGCTCTTCAATGACGAGGAGGCACGCCGTGTCTTGCTTGGCGAGATGACGCTCGGAACGTGGCTCTCCGAGGTAGCCTCGTCCTCCGAAAGAGATAGGGCCCCGTCCGATATACAGCGGTCAGCCACCGGCGCCGTGGACGCGGAGAGTGGTTTCGCGGAAACGCTGCGCGAGGAGTCACTAAACGCCGCTCGCGCGGTGCTCCCGCTGACGGTGCTGTTTCTGGTGGTGTTACTGTTTATCCTGCGTGATCGGCCGGACTATATTGATGAGCTCGTCCTCGGGATCGGATTGTCGATCGTGGGAATGGCGGTGCTCACCTCCGGCATTGCTATCGGCCTCGCTCCGCTCGGAGATGAAGTTGGAAGCGAATTGCCCCGAGCATTCGAAAGTGAGGCCGAGGATGTCGAGCAGATCGTCATCGACAATTTTGAGCGTGATCTTGTCTTCGAGAGTGTCGATTCCGACGGCGAGCGCAGGCAGTATTTCTACTTCCATGACAACGGCTCGGTGGAGCGGGTACCGTATGTAGAAGAGCGCTACGACGCCTCGCAGCGGCGCTACGAGCATGTGATCAGCCGCGGACCGCTTTTCGGACCGGGGTTAACGATCCTTGGCATTGCGCTGGTCTTGCTTTTTGCGTTTGGCTTGGGCTATGGCTCGACCCTCGCGGAGCCGGCCCTCAACGCGCTTGGCCGCACGGTCGAGCAACTGACCGTCGGGACGATAACGCGTACCGGCGTTGTGACGGCGGTTTCGCTCGGGGTCGGGCTCGGCTTGTTAGCGGGTGTTGCACGGATCCTCTATGAGCTCCCCACCGCCTGGCTGATCATACCGCCGTACGTACTTCTGCTGCCGTTGACGTGGATAAGCGAGGAAGATTTCGCCGCGATTGCCTGGGACAGCGGGGGCGTGACGACCGGGACCGTTACGGTGCCCCTCGTCCTAGCGATGGGGCTTGGAATCGGCGGGGAGCTCGAGGTCGTAGACGGCTTCGGCGTCCTAGCTGCGGCATCGGTGTTTCCCGTTCTCGCCGTTTTGGTGTACGGGATTTTCGTTCGGGCGAAGCAACGGCACACCATTCGTGCCGCGGAGCAGGAGGATAGCAATGGCTAACCCCGTCCCCGCTCCGCGACGTGTGAGCAGAATAACCTGTCAGGTGCACGGTCGTCTGGGCGATGTCGTGAAGCGGGCTCTGACCCGACTCGGTGTCGACAGCGCTCTTGGAGAAAACGGTCGAACCGTACGGGAGATGCGGACTTCGAGACCATTCGGCCTGCCCGGCTCAATAGTTCGACTCGACGACGCGCCCTCGGAAATATTTCGAATAACGGTGCCGACCGACGCAGAGTCCACAGTGATCGAGGCGCTCATTCGCGCGGCCGAGCTCGACGCGCCGGGACACGGCAGTATCTTTTCACAGCGCCTCAACGAGTACGGGAACTTCGAGCTTCCCGAAATACTCGACGGCGGTGACCGTGGCGATCGCCGCGCTGGGGCCGATCGCGGCGACGCGGGGCGTGCGCGCGAGGGGCAGCGGGGTGTGGAGCCTCGCGACGCGGGGCGGCCCCAAACGCGCACGCTACTGCACGACCTGACCCTCATCACCTGCATTCTGAGCATGCCCGGAAGCGGCGAGCAGGTTGCGCGCGTGGCTCTCGATCTTGGAAGCTGCGTTCCGGTCGTAACGCTCGGAAGAGGAACCGGAGTGCGTGACAGGCTCGGCCTACTGCGGATTACGATTCCGGTCGAGAAGGAAATCGTGCGTCTTCTCGTGCCCGAGCACGATGCAAACGAGATTATGCGGCTTCTTATCGAGGAAGCGCGCTTGGACCGGCCGGGGCGAGGGTTTCTATACCGGACACCGGTCGAGGCGGCGTTATTGGACACGAGCCTTCGCATTGGTCGCCAGGAGCATGCGGCAAGCATCGAACAGATCATCGCCGCGGTGGACGAGCTCAAGCGCGGGACCTCGTGGCGCAGGCGCTTCGCGGCAATTGAGCGGAGCGGAGGCGATCCCACGCAGTACTTGAGGCTGGGGAATCGCGAAATTGCACTGATAAGCGGGGAGGGCCGAACGAGCAGGTTGATCGAAGCGGCGATAGCGGCCGGAGCGGGTGGGGCAACGACCTCGCGTGTCCGTCGGCTGAATCTCAACGAGACCGACAGCGGCGGGGCCCCCCGAGAGCGGAGCGTCTTGAGTGTGCCCGGTGACAAGGCCGAAGCGATCGTCGAGGCCATGGTGGAGGCCGGCGCTATCGGCGAGGACCGCGCCGACCGGATTCAGGTACTCGATGCGCCGGCGGCCTTTGCCCACGGGCGGC
>JAWLED010000171.1:0-3137 GCA_041686235.1 Spirochaetia bacterium
ACCGACGCCGGCCGAGACGGAGAGCAAAGCGAAGGTCCTCCGGAACCTCCCCAATGGGAACCGCTGCCCGAGTCCGTACGGTATTTCGACCTCCCGAAGCCGCTGGTGTGGGCCCCATACTTCGAGCTCTACGCCGACAGCGAGGGTGAGCTCCGTGTGCCGATCGGTGTATATCTCTATGGCGCCGGGCTGTTGCAACGGGTTGGCTGGGATTCCG
This sequence comes from Spirochaetia bacterium, assembly GCA_041686235.1. Lineage (GTDB taxonomy): Bacteria > Spirochaetota > Spirochaetia > DSM-27196 > PWMO01 > JAAAOH01. The sequence continues at coordinate 218 of JAWLED010000171.1, forward strand.
TTCTTGCCTTTGACACCCGGTCGGGACATCCCCGGGCGGGCCTCACCATTTCATACGATCCTGGACCGCTCGAGCTCGGATACGAGTTCGACTACCGCTACCGCCTGTCTCCGCAGAATGCATACCGGGCCTCCCTGTCCCATGAGCTGACCGCCGGGACTCAGTCATGGTATCGTCGACACCCCTCCGCCGTCTCGAGGCTCGTTACAGCGGCGGGCACTGCCTTCGAAGCGCAGCGCGAAGACGAGAGTGGTGAGGAGTTCACGTTCGACAAGATCTCCTCGGCTACCGACCACCAACGCGAGGTAAGCGCATTCGGTGCAGCACGGTTATCCTACGATGCGTTTGCCCCTCCGAAGGCCTACTATGGAGGTTTCGCTGCAGATGCGTGGATGCAGGCGGACTATACTCCTGCGTTGCTCGATCGCCCGGACCACCGTGTCGATACGGCATTCGGGGGCGGGGTGCAGGTCCCGAGCGGTTTCGCCCATCAGCTTATCGGTTTAGAGCTCGACGGTGTTTCGAGTACCTCGGGAACTGTTGCCGGCAATCTGCTGCCGCGATCCGGTGCTCGGTGGGAATCGGGGGACGGTGATCTCAAACTCACCGGAACCCTCGACTATCGGATACCACTCGGTGTGTACGACAGGCCCTTACTCGGCCCCCGCCCATACAAGCCGGCTCTCCTCGCCCTCGGTGCCACCATTTACGCGGAAAGCTCGGTGTACGCCGACGTTGACACCGGCGTTTTCGCGCCCGAAGACAGCATTCGTTTCGGGCTCGAGTCCACGGGCCAATTTACCGCGATGCGCCTGCCCATCGAAGCGGGATTGGGAGTTGCGGCACGAGTCGACCGGAGCTTCTCACAGCCTCCGGGCAACGACGACTGGCACGTGTACGTGGTTCTTTCCTCTATCCCGGTCTCCCGAGTGGAGGAGGACCCGCTTACCGAATGGATTCGTAGCCCCCGCTCACCCCGTGGGGAGAGAACACGATCTGCCACAACTGATTCTTTCGGGCCCTGAAGCCGGCAGCAGAGGACAGCAGATAGTACTTCCACATGCGATAGAAACGCTCGCCGTATGTGTCCTTGAGCTCGGGCCACGCGGCATCGAAGTTCTCGACCCAGTGCAGGAGCGTCGTATCGTAGTGAGCTCCGAAGTTGTGCCAATCTTCCATGACGAAGAGACCTTCCGCCGCGGTGGTGATCTGCTTCGCCGAGGGCAGCATAGAGTTCGGGAAAATGTAGCGGGACATCCATGGGTCGCCCTGGTGAACTGAACGATTTCCTCCGATGGTGTGGAGCAGGAATAAGCCGTCATCGGCCAGCAGGCCGCGGACGGTGTTCATGAAGGTGGCGTAGTTCTTGGCTCCCACGTGCTCGAACATGCCGATCGATATGATTCGGTCGAACGTTTCGTCTATGTCACGGTAGTCCTGCAGGCGGATATCCACCGGAAGGTGGCTGTGATGCTCCTCGGCATAGGCAACCTGCTCGCGGCTGACCGTGACCCCGACTACCTCACAGCCGTAACGCTCGGCTATGAACCGGGCAGCGCCTCCCCAACCGCATCCGATGTCCAGCACACGCATCCCCGGCTCCAGCTTCAACTTTCGTGCTGCAAGGTCGATCTTCGCCTGCTGCGCTTCGTCGAGAGTGCGCGCGTTCTTCCAATAGCCGCAGCTGTAGTTCATTCCGGAATCGAGCATCCGCTCGTAAAGGTCGTTTCCGATGTCGTAGTGTTCTTCGCCGATGGTGAATGCTCGGCGTTTGCTCTGCAAGTTGAGCAGTTTCGCACGGACTATGTCCAAGGCAAGGACCCGTGCCACCATTTTGCGGTCCAGTCCGGCAGACAGAATGCGGGTTAACATCTCGTCGATGCGGTCACAGTCCCACCAGCCGTCCATGTAGGACTCGCCCAGCCCCAGAGATGCTTCCGCAAGCACGCGACGGTAGAAGCGCTCGTCGTGCACACGCACGTCCCACCGTCTGTCGCCGTTGAGTCGAACGTCGGTTCCTTCGAGGAGCCGCTCGATTTTGCGGCGATAACGGTTCCCGGAGCCGGCGGATTTCGGCCTCTGAGCGCCCACATGCGATGTTGCTTCGGCTTCGTCGTCTTTGTTACGAGCTTCGGTTTGAGTCACCTGGTCCATTCCTCCTCCTTCGAGGCAGCTCAACGGGCCTGCAGAGATTCGCCCGCCGATGGGCCTCTCTTTGCACATATGGTTGCATCACTCGCTTCTAGTATAACAACTTATTGGCGGGGGCTTCACCCCGGTGCCCTATCCATTGTAGAAAAGGCACAGACTTCGCAGAAAGGGCGAGAGATAGAGACATGGAAGGTATCTACGAGCTACTACGATCGGTGTGGACACTCCCAACATATGCATGGTTGATACCAATCGGGGTTTTTGTCGGCTATCTTTTTGTGACCCGCATTATCCGTCGGCGGGCCGAAGCGGCGTGGATCCCTACGACCATTTTGCTTGTCGATGTCGTCGCGGTGCCCGCCTTTTTTATTGCGCTTGACCTTGTGATAGGGGCAGCCGGCGGGGCCCTCTCGCAGACCCAGCTCGTCTCACGGGCCATCTGGGGCGTATTCCTCCTTGCGGTGGCATGGCTCATAGTTCGGTTGCTTCGCCGATTCGTGTGGCAGAGGTTTTTCCTACAGAACTACGGTCGAGAGGCGCCGCAGGTGCTCCAGCAGATCGTTGCGGGTGGACTGTATTTCGTGGCCTTGGCGATCATCGTTGTGGCGGTGTTCGAGCGACAGGCAAGTAGCGTTCTGGTGCCCACGAGTGTGTTGGTCGGCGTCGTCGGTCTTGCCTTGCAAAACGTGCTCGCCGACCTGTTCGCCGGGATCGGTATCACACTCGAGCGTCCGTTTATGGTGGGAGATTGGGTGCAGTTCGACGGCGG
>JAWLED010000172.1:0-3094 GCA_041686235.1 Spirochaetia bacterium
GGCTGTTCGGCGATGGTAGCGCAAGCGGGGAGTGGTTTTCAACGTCCATGATTCTGTTATAATCACCACAATGAAGCCGCGAGTCGAGTCTGCCGTTCATCAAATTGTTTCTGTTCTCAAAAGCTGGGATGGTGTGGACACGGTCACACTAGTGGAGACCGGTTCCGAAGATATTTATGATCCCTATTTCTTCGTTAGCCTGGATGTGTACTGTTCGGATGAAATACCGGATGCCGAGATACGACGTGCCGCGCTTCCCGAGGTCGTAGCGTTCGAGACGCTGCGTCTTACACGCAAAGACCGCTTTCTGCTCGACGATATTCCGTTCCGTCTCGAGTACAAAGACATCGATCGGTTCAGCCGGATCATTCAAGGGGCGGATGGCCCCAACGGTTCATTCCGGGACAGCGGAACCTACATGTTCTATCGCCTTCAGCACGGCCGTGTTCTGTTCCAGAAGTCGGAATGGCTGGACGAGCTGCGAAAAGACCTCGACTCCTTTACCGATGAGTTCTGGGAAATGTTGCGGGAAGCCTTTCAGGCGCGTATGGAGCATTACCTCGGAGATCTTAACGCCGCAGTTGTCAGAGAGGACGACCTGTTTTATTTGCTCTCCGCCTCCGGGTTTGTTCGAAGTGTGTGCAGCGTACTCTTTGCCGTAAACCATCGATTCGAGCCGTCGGGGCGACGCTTGTACGAGGAGGCGACCTCACTCCCTGTGTTGCCCGAATCATTTGCCGGCCGTTTCGAGAGCTTGATCCGGCCAACCGCCGCGCTCTCCCCCTCGCGGCGTGCGGAGATAGCGGAGCTGCTGGCAAAGAGCATAGTGGCTCTGTAAAAAAACAGCATGCAGCGGATTACCGGTATTGCAGGCATTGTTTCGGCGTTCCTCCTCTCTCTGCTCCTCGGCTGTGCACCGGCCGGCCCGTCGATCGTGGTCGACCCCGGTGGTGTAGAGGTCGGTCGCGCAGACGAGGGCAGCCAGGGCGCGGACGCGGGGCCTTCCGGCGAGGCCTACACCCTTTCGCCGGTGGACGCCGAAGAGTTTTCCGAGCTCGGCGCCGGCGCACGCGCAGCCGCCGAGGGATCGGCATTCTATTATCGCATCAGCCCGAACCTCTCACTTAACAGTAGCGACTCCGACTCATCGCGCGCGCTCGCCATCTCTTCGGACCTGCTTGGACCGGGAACACGCTTTTTGCTCTACGGAGCGGACGGCGAGGAGATTGCTACTGTGGAGTGGCCCGCCGTACCCGAGGAGCTCGACGTCGCCCGCATCGAGCGGATCCTGCACGTGCCCGAAGAGACCACCATTGCAGGGCTCATTCTGCGGCCGAGCGGAGAAAGGGAGCTTTCCGACGTGGAGGCTCCGGCTGCTACTCTGTATCCGTCGAGCTCGTTTGTCGGGGTGTCGCTGCGCGACGCTACCTTCAAAACGGGGGGCGGGGCCTCGCTTGCCGTTTCTCGCGGCTCCCCGGTAGAGTGGAGGGTCGAGTTTCCCGAAGTACGAACTGCAAACCGGATGGGAGACGAGCGGTCGGTTGGCGGCGAACATCGCGCGGGTCGTCTCGAGATCGATTATGCAGTGCGCGAAGACGACGCCGACGGCGTTGACGGCGCCGAGGATGGCCCCGCCGCAGAGGACGGCGAGGACGGCGCCGACGGCGAGGCCGGCGCCGAATCGAGCGAGGCTGACACGGCAGGCAGTTCCGCGCCCCGCGACAGGACGGCGCGAATCGAGCTTTCCGACGGGGAGCAGTCGCGCGGCTACCAAGCCCGTCTCGACCCTGTCGGCGGACTTGTCGCGCTGCCGGCCCCGGCAATCGGCTTCCAGCCGAGAGAAGTCCGACTCGAATCCGAGCACCAGGCGTATGATATCTCCCGGGTGCAATGGCACGTGAGCACCGCCCGCCGCTCACCGTCGGCGGGCGAACCGGAGCTCTATCCGATCCCTGCCGACCTCGCAACGATCCTCTCCGAATACCCCCGCAGGGCCTGGCGGCGGGACGACTTCGAGATATTCTCTTGGAGTGCCTATCCGCGTGTGCTGGTGTTCGATACTGCGGATTACGAAACACAATCGAAGCTGTTCAAGCGCCTTGCCTTCTTCGTCGAGAAAAACGGCTTTCGCGGCGAGCTACTCTCCGATAGCGAGCTCTCGGGAAGGCACGGATGGAATGCCCACAACTATCGCCCCGAAGGGCTGGCCACGTTCTACTCGCAGGCCGAGCGAGAGGACATTGAGCTTACCGACGAGGAGGTGAGCCTGCGCGAGATTCTTCTTGCAAACGGCATCATCCGCGGTGCGGAGGACGGCTACGAAGCGGGGGAGGGAGGTATCCTCTCTATCTCGCAGGAGTCGTACCCGGAGCTTCGAGAGCTTCTCGTGAGCCACGAAGCGTTCCACGGAGTGTTTTACGAAGAGCCCGACTTCAGAGATGGTATCCGCGAGATCTGGAACGCCCTCAGTGAAGAAGAGCGCTCATACTGGCGCAGACTGTTCGAATACATGACCTATGATCCGGCCGACGAATACCTCATGATAAACGAGTTTCAGGCCTACGTGCTTCAGCAGCCGCTCGAGGCTGCGCAGGGGTATCTCCGGAATCACCTTGCCGAGCGGTTGATGCGGGCTCGACCGGCGCAACGGGGCGAAATTGAGGGGTTCCTGACGCAATATCCCGATACCTTCGAGCGCTCCGCCCAAGAGGCAACCCGACTGTTACATCGCCACAGCGCTTTGGATGCCGGGGAAGTCCGGCTGCTTCTGCCCGAGGATGACTGAAACGGCGGGGACCCTAAGATCACTATAATACTTCCTTCACTCGCCCGACCTCGCCGCTTTCGAGCCGGACTTTTATTCCGTGTGGGTGCGTCGGGGACTTGGTCAGGATTTGGGCCACCGCCCCTTCGGTGGTCTTGCCCGACCTCTGGTCCTGCTTCTGCACGATCCTCACTCGTGTGCCGAGCCGGATGTCTTCGCGCCCCGGCGGGTGGCCTGCTTCACTCATGAGGAGCTTCCCATGTCCGCGGTCCCGCTGCAGGTCCGTCGGACCGCAGGCCCCATAATAGAATGAAGACCCCCGAGATTACG
>JAWLED010000173.1:0-3067 GCA_041686235.1 Spirochaetia bacterium
CCGCCTGGTCCGCCTGGTCCGCCGCGCGATTTTTTCCGGGGTGGTTTCTTGCGCCCCAGAAGTGATATCCGCTTTCCGAACGTCGGCGGCGTCGGCTGCGTCACCGCGGTGCGAAGCGATTTTCCGTGCTCGTAAGCCGGAAGAACAAAACCTTGCGGCGCGGTGTATTCCGACAGTCCCTTCCAGAGGCTGTAGCACATGAACAGAAGCACAATTGCAAAGGGGAGTCCCGTAGTGATCGCTGCTGTCTGCAGCGCGACGAGCCCTCCGCCGAAAAGGAGTACCGCTGCCACCACGCCTTCGAGGATGGCCCAGAACAGCCTCTGCAGCACCGGAGGGTCGGGATCGCCGCCCGAGGTGATGATGTCGATCACCATTGAGCCGGAGTCCGAAGAGGTTACGAAGAACGTAATGATGACGAGGACGGTCAGTGCCGAGGTGATGATGTCGAGGGGAAAATTCTCCAGGAGCACAAAGAGCGCGACCGGAATGTTATCTTGCACCACTTGTGCCATACCGCCGGCGCCGAGCAACTCGATGTTGATCGCGGTGTTTCCGAAGATGGTAATCCAGAGAAACGTGATGATCGTCGGCACGAAAAGCACGCCCAGCACGAATTGCCGCAGTGTGCGCCCATAGGACACGCGCGCGATAAACATCCCCACGAACGGCGACCAGGCGATCCACCATCCCCAGTAGAAGACCGTCCAGCCGTCCTGCCAGGAGCTTGCCTCGTAGGTCTCATTCCAGGTGGCAAGCCGCGGGAGGTTCTGCAGATAGAAGCCGATGTTTTCTCCAAAGGCGCCGAGGACGAAGAGCGTGGGCCCGAGTATGAGCACGAAAACCATCAGAAGTGCAGCCAACGTTAAGTTGATCTCCGAGAGTCGGCGGATACCCGCGTTGAGCCCGGCGACGACCGACCATGTGGCAATGGCGGTAATGCCGGCGATGAGAAGTACCTGTATGATGGGCGATTGTCCGATTCCGAGGAGATGATCGAGGCCGGCGTTTACCTGCTGAACTCCGAGACCGAGTGAGGTTGCCACACCGAAAAGCGTTGCAATGGTGGCGAGTATGTCTATAAGGTTCCCGATACCGCCGTAAATCCGTTCTCCCAGAACGGGATAGAACACCGAGCGAATGGAAAGGGGGAGTCCCTTATTGAAGCAGAAGAAGGCGAGCGCGAGGCCCACCAGGGTGTAGATTGCCCACGGGTGGAGGCCCCAGTGCAAAAAAGTGAGGTCCATTGCGACCCGCGCGGCCTCCGGTGTTCCGGGCTCGGCAAGCGGTGAGGCAACGAAGTGAAACATTGGCTCGGCAACGCCGTAGAAGAGCAGCCCGATTCCCATGCCCGCGCTGAAGAGCATGGAAAACCACCCGAACGTCGAAAACTCCGGCGTCGCGTCCGGGCCGCCGATGCGCACGTCACCAAATCGACTGATGAGCAGTGCAAAGACGAAGATGAAAACGATATTCATCGTAAGGATGAGAAACCACCCTGCGCCGTTTGCAATGCCGGTTTGCAGCGACTCGAAAACGGCGCCTACCTGCTCGTTATACACGAGCGTCAGCGCGACCGAGACGATGATGAGGAGAGCCGAAATCGTGAAGACATAGGGGTGAACGTCAACGGCGAACCAGCTGCGCTCTGCCTCGTCCGGAGATTGGCCGCCGTCTGGTGCGTTATCTTGCCCGGTGGTCGAATGACCGTTCGTTCCGCTCGCCATGTGTTGCGCCTCCTTATCACGGAAGCGTAATGGAGTATGCTCAGCCAAGTCAAACCGAAAACACCCGAAGCCCATCGAGACGCCCGGCTGCCCGGGCTACAGCGGCCCCTCCTGCGGCGGCGCGGGCCGGCCGCGGCGTGGGCCGCGCTGCCGCTCCTCATTGACAGACGGTGATGCCGCCGCTACCGTCGATGTGCAAAAGCGGCGCGAGGAGCAAAAAAAGTGAGCAGCGAACGAACTGAGCGGGCCTATGATTTCCTCTTCGGAGGCGAAGAGGGGCGGGCGTGTGAGACAATTCCCGAAAGCGCTTGCAAGGAAGTACCGGGAAACGCGCTAAAAAACATTGCAAGTGGCGTCTTCTCGAAGCTCGCAGAACAGCTTGCTCACCCCGGTCTTACGCTGCCCTGGCTGCTCAGCTCTTTCGGTGTCCCCTCGGCGGTCTCCTCGCTTTTGCTCCCGCTGAAAGAAGTCGGGTCGCTTGCTCCTCAGTTGTTCGTGGCCGCGCACGTGCGCGCCACCGAACGGCGGAACCGGCTGTGGTTTCGCGCGGCGCTGTTCCAGGCCCTCGTTCTCGTTGGGGTGGCCGTCTCGCTCCTTGTGCTGCCGCCGGTAGCTGCCGGTGTTGTCGCCGCGGCGCTGTTTTTGGTCTTTGGAATCTCGAGCGGAGTCGGATCTCTGAGTTTCAAGGATACGCTGGCAAAGACGATTCCCAAACCGCGGCGGGGCACCCTTTTGGGCCTGCGGGCCTCCCTCGGCGGGGCGGTGGCGCTGGTGGCCGGGGGAATCCTCGCAGTAGTCGGCGGGGCGCAAGCCGGCACCGCGACGTTTCTGGCCTTCGTGCTGGGCGGGGCCTTGCTGTGGGTGATATCCGGGCTCTTTTTCTTGTCGATCGTGGAAGAGCCCGGCGCTACCGCCGGCGGTCGAAACCCGTTCGACTCCGTACGCGAGGCGTTTGCTCTGTTGCGCGGCGCTGCCAATGTGCGCCGGTTCATCTTTGCCCGCAGTCTCAATGTCTCGATTGCACTGGTGCAACCGGTCTACGTACTCATTACCGCCGAGCGGCTCGGATTTTCCTTTTCCGGCCTCGGCACGCTGCTTATCGCAAGCGCGGGTGCCGCGCTCGTATCGGGTTGGGTCTGGGGGCGCATTACCGATCGCTCGGCTCGCTTCTCTCTCATCGTTGGCCCGCTTTTCGGTGTGGCTGTCGGCGCCTTGTTTTTTCTTCTGCCCCTCATCGGTGGACTCGCCGCGGGGGCGGTCGGGCACGGGGTGGTGCTGTTTCTCCACAACATTGCCCATGCCGGCGCTCGAATCGGCCGGAAGACGTATCTGGTCAACGC
>JAWLED010000174.1:0-3065 GCA_041686235.1 Spirochaetia bacterium
CGGCAAGGAGAAAACTGCTCCAGCGCCCGCCGTGTTCCCACGTCAACGTAAACGCGTAGCGCCCCGGGGCGAGCTCGGCGGTGTCACGGACCGCGCGAATATCGTCTTGTGCTTCACTCATAGCCGACTCTTCGCACCACCCGTCCGAATATACCCCTCACGGGGGACTTGGCTCAAGTTCCGGATTCGCCCGAGCTCCGGAGCCGGTTACATCGCAGTGCAGAGGTTGACACCCGACCGGAGCCCGCGTAGCGTCTCATACCATGAGTGGAAGCTTGACCTCAGGAATCCGGTCGGTAGCGGTCTTTTGCGGCTCCAGCGAAGGGCACCGCGGCGTGTATCGATCCGCCGCGGCCTCACTTGGACGTTTTTTGTGCGAACGAAACATACACATCGTTTATGGCGGCGGCAACGTCGGGCTCATGGGTGTACTCGCCGATGCCGCCCTTGCCGAAGGTGCCACCGTCACCGGGGTCATGCCGCAGCACCTCGTCGATCGTGAAATTGCGCACAGGGGCCTCAGCCGGCTCATCATCGTCGATGACATGCACGAGCGTAAAGCCAAGATGGCGGAGCTCGCCGAGGCATTCATCGCCCTTCCCGGCGGCCCCGGCACGATGGAGGAGTTCTTCGAAGCGTGGGTTTGGCATCAGCTCGGACTGCATTCCAAGCCCGTGGGGCTGCTCAGCGTTGACGGCTACTACGACGCGCTGGGCCGGTTTTTCGAGCATATGGTCGAAGAAGGGTTCATGAGTCGCACGTACCGAGACATGATCGTCGTAGAGAAAGAAGCCACGCAGCTCTTCGAGCGCCTCAGCGCACAGTACGGGAACACCGGTTGACAGTCCTGTTCATCGTAACAGCCCCGTTCATATGAGGCGGGAGGCACCGACGATTCGTGCCGCCTCGGTGCGCGCCTGCTTGAGCACATCGGGCGCGAACTCTTGCGTTCTTATATCACGAAGCGTTTCATAGTAGACGTGCCAGGCGTGCCGCTGTCGCCTGAGATGCTCTCCCACGAAGTCCGAGCCCGTGTCGGCTTGGAACAGAGGACCGAGTCTCTCGGCGGCAAGCTCGAGAACGGATACGGCCTCCTCCTCGGCCGAAGAGGCCAAAAGCCCGCCGACGTGGAGCATGAGCCTCAGCATGATGACCGTATACATGCGGGTCGTTATAAAGCAGCCGGTAAACGGGTCGAGACACTCTTTTGCTTTCTCTCTGCCCCAGGGAAGAGCGTCGGCGTAGCGGGTGAAGTAGAAGGTTCGAGCGAGATCACCCACGAAACGCCCCGTTTGGGCTGCGGCGATCGATTCGCCGGCAAACGTTTCTTTATCGTGGCGCATAATGAGCCCCGGCTCGTGTACGTAGCGCAGCACCGGGGTAGCCGGGCCCGCCGGGTTGCCGGCGGCCCGGCCGAGCTTGCTCTTGGTTTCCTCGTGAGCCGGTTCATAGAGCACCGAAAGCAGATACGCCTGATCCTCGGCCCGTCCGATAAACGTCGGCGTGAAGGGGCGATAGCGCATGAGATGATCAACGAGGATTCCGTTGGTTCCTCCCGTCACGTGAAAGCGTTCGATGCACTGCGAGCCGGCGCGGTATCGGGCACCCATCTCGGCGCGGGTGCTGACGGCCATGGGCAATTTGTTGAAAAACACCGCCGCCTCGCCCGCCGGTATGCGGTGAGGATACGGCACGTCCGGTGTGAACACTCCGTGCGATATGTCCGTTTCGTTAACGAGCGCTCCCGCGATCATTCCCAAATCGACCTCTGTCCCGGCCCGATCAACGCCACGCGCTCCCCAGAACGGACTCGTGAAGTGCCCGAACGCGGAGAATCCCGTCTGCTCTTCGAGCTCTTTCTGCGGAAAGACCTGATCGAGGTCGATCTTGAACGTTGCTCTGATCCGGGAATCCACAAACACGTGCCAGAACGCGGCAATCGCCTTAAGAAATGAATAGTGCCGTCCATATTCGCCGTCTACACCGAACACCTCGAGCAGCCCCTCGACCGCGGAGCTCGGCGAACGCGCCGTCGCGGAGTCGGCGGGCTGCGCGGGGTCGGCGGGCCGGGCCGGGTCGGCGGGCTGCGCCGGGTCGACCCCATGAGCCTGCAGAAGCGGGACAAACACCTGCTCGACGATTTCACGGCAATCGGGCTCGGTAAACAAGTGCACACGCAGGTGATCGAACCCGCCGGAGCGAGCAATTTCGCTCTCGATATAGTCTCGTCCCACCGCGTGCAGCCCGTCGTGAGTGACGGACAAGCTCAACGCGACGTTTACGATCGCGTCTGCACGCGCGCGACCGTGCAATTTCTCGTAGGCTACTGCGTCGTCGAGGCCACGCAGCCCATAGATTACCTCGTTCTTTTCGAGCGGCGTCCCAATGTGGATAGGATGGTCGTAGTAGTAGCGCTGGTCTTCGTCAAACGCGGCCCCGATGCGTTTTCTCAACTCCGGGCCGACCGGAAGCGTTGGTATCTCCTCGCGCGAATGGGGGACGGTTAACAACACGTTGGAGGTAAACAGCAACTCGGTCGCCGGGTCGGTAAGCGGTTCGGGGTTCAAATGAGTGAGCTCGACGATACGTTTCTTTCGTAGCTCCTCGACAGCGTTCTCGGTATCCGCCTCGGCGTCCCCGAGAAGGTCGGCCCCTTCGGGAAAAAACACCGGCCACAGTAGCCGCGCGGCTTCCTTCCCCCACCCCGAGAGCTCACCCGAGCGCACAGCATCTGCCGCCCTTCGCACCGCAGCACGCCACGTGCCGTCACTCTCGGCGAGAGCGCTGAGCTCCTCGTCCATGCGTCTTGCGCCCCAAAAGAGAAACTGATCGACGGTCGGCTTAGCAACCGGGTTGGAACCACCGGCGGCTTCGCCGGAACTCGTGTGGAGGCCGCCGGCGGCTTCGCCGGGCCCCGCCGAGGCGCCGGTATCCGCGTCGGACGCGCCGGTATTCAGTCGTCGGAGGAAGGACTCGACCGCGCGACGCCCCTCGCTATCCGGTAAGAGGGCGATATCGACTCCGCCGAGCGGCTCTCGCCCCCCTTGCGCAAAAAACAGTGCCTC
>JAWLED010000077.1:0-13347 GCA_041686235.1 Spirochaetia bacterium
CGCAGATGCATCCATGTGGTGCCGCTACGGGCGCTGGCCACCCCGGTGCCTCCGCCGGAGTACCTACGGTCTCTTCTCTTTTCGGTAGAGAAGGGCCGCGATTTCGACCCGGTGAATCTCGCTGAGCGTCTCGAGCGCTACGGGTACTCACGGGTCCCGCGCGTATCGATGCACGGCGAGTATGCGCTACGGGGGGAAGTCCTCGACATTTACCTCGCCGGCCACGACGAACCGGTACGTATCGTATTCGAGTTCGAGGCGGTTGAGCAGATCAAGTTCTTCGACCCCCTCACGCAGAGCTCGAGCGTCAAAGCGGACAGCGTCGACGTCATTCCGATGCGGGAGGTCGTTTGGGACGAGACCCGCTTGTCGGTACTCGAGAGCCGCTTAGATGAGCTCCCGGAAATGCCGAATGGAGCGGGGGATTTGCCGGAGCGGCTGCGGGAGCACGGGCGTGTCTCGGGCGAAGAGCTGTACTACCCGCTTGCCTTCGAGACACCGGCGTGCGTCATCGACTACCTCTCCGACTACGGTACGGTCATGTATGCCGATTATGAACGGCTGGTCTCCGGAGCGGATGCCCTCGATCGGGAGTACGACGGTTTGTATCGCAAGGCCCGCCGCGACGGGAATCCTCCACGGCCCGAGCGCATCCTCTTCGATCTCGAAACCATAGAGAGCCGGCGTGAGGCGGCCGTCCGCTTTCATGTCTTGCAAGACCAAAGCCGGCGGGCGGATGTGGTGTTCTCCTACGCGCCGCCGCGCTCCTTTTTCGGAAATGTAGACTTTCTCAAGGAAGAGCTCGCCGGTCTGTCGGAGGCGGGCTATGAAATCTTCGTATTCGCCGATACCGAGAGCCAGGCAAAACGCATTTCTCACATGCTCGAGGATACCGAGGCGCACGTCCTCCCCCATGCGCTTTCTCAAGGCTTCAGCTCCGGAGACCTCAAGCTCTGCGTCATCGAGGAAAACGAGATCTTCGGCCGACGCAAGCGTACGCCGCGATCGGTCAAACGTGTGCAGAGTCGCGAAATCGACACCTTCGTAGAGCTGAACCCGGGCGACTACGTGGTCCATGTGAACTACGGGATCGGGCGGTTCCAGGGAATCAAGCGCATGCGCGCCGGAGAGAACGAGCGCGACTACATTCAGCTCGAGTACGCGGGAGAGGAGTCGGTGTTCATCCCGCTCGAGCAGGTAAACATGGTGCAGCGCTACATCGGTCATGGTGGCGAGAATCCTCGACTGGACCGCATCGGCGGCAAGTCATGGGAGAAGCGCAAGAACAGCGTCAAGCAGAGCGTCGAGGACCTTGCAGAGCGCTTGGTCAAGCTATACTCCAGACGACGCCAGGCCCGGGGCTTTGCCTTCAACAGTGATACCGAATGGCAGTTGGACTTCGAAGCCGCCTTCCCCTACGAGGAGACCGAAGATCAGCTGCGGTGTATCGAAGAGGTAAAACGGGACATGGAGCAGCCGATGCCCATGGACCGCATGATCTGCGGCGACGTGGGGTATGGAAAGACCGAAGTAGCGATGCGAGCGGCCTTCAAGGCGGTAACGGCCGGAAAACAGGTAGCGTTCCTCGCCCCGACAACCATCCTCACCGAGCAGCACTACGATACTATTTCCGAGCGGGTCGGCAACTTCCCGGTCGAAACCGCCATGCTGTCGCGATTCGTCCCGACCAAGCAGCAGAAGTCGACGTTGGAGCTCGTACGGCAGGGCAAAATCGATATTGTCGTCGGCACTCATCGGATGCTTCAGAAAGACGTCTCGTTTCACAATCTCGGGCTACTGGTTATCGACGAAGAGCAGCGCTTCGGAGTAAAGGACAAGGAGCGGCTCAAGGAGCTCAAAGCTTCGGTCGACTCGCTCACGCTTACCGCAACGCCCATCCCCCGCACGTTGCATATGTCGCTATTGAAAATCAGAGACATGTCCGTGCTCAACACGCCGCCCCATAACCGTCGGCCCATCGAGACCTTTATCCAGGAGTTTTCCGAAGAACAGGTGGCCGAGGCCATTCGCCGGGAGGTATCGCGCGGCGGCCAGGTGTACTATCTGCATAACCGTGTGGAAACGTTGGATCACATACAGCGGTTCCTACAGCGGCTTTTGCCGGAGGTGCTCATCGAGACGGCACACGGCAAAATGAGCTCGACGGAGCTCGAGGACATCATGCACCGCTTCGTACACGGCGGGTTCCACGTGTTGGTTTCCACGACGATCATCGAGAACGGCATTGATATCCCGAACGTGAACACGATCATTATCGACCGTGCGGATATGTACGGCATTTCGCAGCTCTACCAGCTTCGCGGACGCGTAGGCCGCTCCGAGCGTTTGGCCTACGCATACCTGTTCTATCCCGAAAAGCGAGCGCTCTCTGAGCTTGCAATGAAACGGCTTCAAGTGGTGTCGGACTTCACCGAGCTCGGCTCCGGGTTCAAGATTGCCCTCAAGGACCTCGAGGTGCGCGGTGCCGGCAATCTTCTCGGACGGGAACAGTCCGGAGATATCCTCTCGGTGGGCTTCGACATGTACGTGAAGCTCCTCAACGAGGCAATTCAAGAGCTCGAGCAAAGCGAGGAAGAGGGGCCGCCGGAGCCGTATCTCGAGCTCGAGTACACCGGCTATATTCCCGACTCCTACATCGAAGAACCGGTGGAAAAAATGGAGGTGTACAAGAAAATTGCATCGGTTGGAACCGAGGAAGAGCTCGAAGCAGTCCAAGGAGAGCTCGAGGACCGCTTCGGTCCATTGCCGGACGAAGTAAACAGCTTGCTCTCGTTGGCGGAGATTCGGATCATCTGTAAAAAGCTCTATGTCTCGAGCCTCAAGGATCGCAAGGGAACCGTGGAGATCGAGTTTTCGAAGTTGGCGATGGTGTCGCCGGACCGTGTTTTGGAGCTTATCAATGCCGGCGGCGGTAAAGTACGTTTGGATCCGAACAAGCCGCAGGTGCTTCGCCTCGACGCGGGTGCGGTAGGGCTCAAAGAGAAATCCGAGTTCATCCGAAGCAAGCTTTCATCGTTGCTGTAACATATGTTACACTACATATTGCGGTAATACTGATATGCCAATGCAGAAAAATAACATCGACCTCATTTGGAGTGTCGCAGAGCTCGCCGGTCTCTTTGGTAAGGAGACCAGTATCGAGGATTTCCTCTCGGACGTTGTGGATCTCATAGCGACCCACATGAAGGCCGACGCATGCTCAATATTTCTTTACGACCAGGAGGCCGAGAGTCTTCTGCTGCGGGCTACCCGCGGACTCAATCCCGATTCGATCGGAAAACTCAAGCTCGGCTTGGGCGAGGGCATTACCGGCACGGCGCTCAAGGAGCTCCGGCCCATCCGTGAGGGGCGGTCTAAAGACAGCCCCTATTACATGACTGTTCCAAACATCGATGAAGAACGCTATGAGTCCATGCTCGCGGTTCCCATTAAACGGGGGCTGACGCGCATTGGGGCGATGGTGCTTCATCACCGCAAGCCGGACTACTTCGATATTCAGGATACCCGGGCAATTCAGGCAATCGCTTCGCAGCTTGCCGCCACCCTTGAAAACGTTGAAATCCTCATGGAGATCCACGGCGAACGCAGCCGGCCGGCGGGCGAGGAGGAGTTGCCGCAAAACCTCGTCATTCGCGGTCAGACCGTGTCTTCCGGGATTGCCGCGGGTAATGCGGTGAGCTTCGGCAAGCGTAGCGGGCAGTTTCGTCTCTTCGAGCATGAGCACGAGTTCGGCGAGGAAGGCCGGAGCAGGTTCCTGCGCGCGCTGAAACTGTCGCAGGAGCAACTCGAATCTCTGCAGCTCGAAATCGAAGACGAGTATTCCGACGTTGCTTCGCTGATTTTCAGCTCCCACCTGTTGATGCTTCGCGACGACGAGTTCGTCGGCAAAATGCGTCGGGAAATCGAAGAGGGGCTGCATCCGGAGTCGGCGGTAATAAAGGTCGTCAACGAATACGTGGACATCTTTGCTGCAAGCGAAAACGCACGGTTGAAAGAAAAAACGCAGGACGTAAAGGACCTCGGACACCGGATCATCCGAAATCTCAGCGGTACGGAGGACGACTCCGGCGATTATAAACATCAAATCGTCATTGCCTCCGAGCTCTTTCCCTCGGAGCTCGTAAAGATCGCGGCCCAACACGCCGAGGGCGTCATCCTCATGGACGGCGGTGTTACCGCCCACATTTCGATCCTTGCGCGAAGCTTCGGCCTCCCGGTCGTTTTGACGCGGGACAAACGCATTTTTCAACTCGCCGAGGAAACCGACGTCATACTCGACGCCTACCATGGGGTTGTGTATGTGTCGCCCGACGAGGAGGTGCGGCAAAGTTTTTCGGCTAATCTTGCCGCGAGAAATGAAGCGGTAGATACCGAATCGCTCTCGGAGCAGACCTTCACGAGCGACGGCGTGCGGGTTCAGCTGCAGGCGAACATCAACATTTTTCACGACGTAAGAATTGCCCGACGGTATCAGGCGGAGGGGATCGGACTGTACCGCAGCGAGTTTCCCTTCATCGTTCGCAATGATTTCCCCTCAGAGGAGGAGCAGTACCACATATATCGCCGCATTATCGAGACAATGGATGGGCGCGAGGTGGTATTGCGTACCCTCGACGTGGGAGGGGATAAGCTCCTTGCCCAGCCCGGGCTCACCGAGTCCAACCCGTTTCTCGGGTATCGAGGAATCCGCTTTTCGCTGGGCAACGAGGACCTGTTTCGCGACCAGCTTCGGGCCATGTTACGAGCGGGGCAGGGAGCCGCGCTGAAGATTTTGCTTCCCATGATTTCATCGCTGGACGAGCTTCTTGCCACGAAGGAGCTGCTCGGTAGTTGTCTTTCGGATTTAGCGCAGGAGGGCACGCCGCATAACGAGGCGCCGCAGTTGGGCGTAATGGTCGAGTTGCCGTCGGCGGTGGAGTCTATCGAAGCATTGGCCCGGCATGCCGACTTCCTGTCGGTCGGGACAAATGATCTCGTCATGTATATTCTCGGCGTAGACCGCACGAACGACCGGGTCGGCTCGATGTACAAGGATTATCATCCTGCGGTATTGCGTTCGTTGGAACGCGTAGTGCGGGTGGCCAATGAGCACGGCAAGCCGGTCTCCATGTGTGGCGATGCCGCCTCGAACGTCTCCATGCTCGAGTTTCTTCTCGGCATCGGGTTTACAATTTTCAGCGTTGAGCCCGGGCGGCTGCCGCAGATGAAGTCGGCGGTGGAGCGTGCCTCCGTACAGGACTCACGGAAGGTAGCTCGTAGCTTATTGGGTTTCGAAACCGTCAAAGAAGTCGAGTCATTCCTCTACGGCTCACAGGAGTAAGTCGAATGGCCGAAGATTCGGGGCGCCTGCCGGGAGAGGTGCGAACATATGTGATTCGAAACACCAACATGAGCCCGCAGCGTCGTGAGGCGTATCGGCGCCTTGCGCCGTGGTATTGCATCCCGTATGCGCCGCAGCAGTCCGACGTTCGTGCGGCGTTTGCGCGTCCCGAGGCCCCGCTCATTATGGAAATCGGCTTTGGCATGGGCTACACAACTGTCGAGCTCGCCGAGCAAAATCCAAACATCAATTATCTCGGGATCGAAGTGCACAAGCCGGGAGTTGCCCGCGTGTTACGCCAATTAGAAAAACGCGGCCTCGATAACGTGCGTATCGTGCACCACGATGCAGTCGAGGTCATCCGTGACATGATGCCGACCGAGATCTGCGCCGGCTGTCACATCTTTTTTCCTGATCCATGGCCCAAAAAGCGCCATCATAAGCGGCGGCTCGTGCAGCCGGCATTTCCGGCTTTTTTGTCTCGCGTGCTCGAGCGAGATGCGTATGTGTACCTCGTGACCGACTGGCGGGATTACGCCGAGCAGATATTGAGCGCCTTTGATGAGTCTCAAGAGTTCGTTAACCGATACGAGGGGTTTGCTCCGCCACAGGCGTGGAGGCCTCAAACCCCATTTGAGAAGAAAGGCCGTGAGAAGGACCACGAGATTTTCGAGTTGTACTTCATCCGAAAGACGGAGCACCCTTGCAGAGCAAGATCGGCTATTGTAGGCTGACTCATATCTGAAAAGGTGGGATTTCTATGAGCGAGACGTCGACGCAGTTCCTCGACACGCATGCGCCACTGGCGCAGAAGCAGAGTATTATTAGCCCCGAAGAGCACAAGCGCTACAAGACCAAGCGCGGGCTCCGTAACGAAGACGGTACCGGTGTGCTGATCGGCCTCACCGAAATCGGAGACGTTCACGGGTACATCATCGATGAGCAAGAGAAAATCCCCGTCGAGGGCCGGCTCACCTACCGCGGCATCAACGTAAGTGACATTGTGGATGGGTTCCAACGTGACGAACGACTGGGGTATGAGGAAACCGCCTACCTCCTGCTGTTCGGCGACCTTCCAACCGAAACGGAGCTCGAGGACTTCAAGATGGTGCTCGGAGAGAGTCGTACGCTACCGAACGGGTTTACCGAAGATATGATTCTGCGCGCCCCGAGCTCCGACATTATGAACAAGCTTGCACGCTCGGTGCTGGCTGCGTATTCCTATGATGATAATCCGGAAGATATCTCCATTCGAAACGTGCTGCGGCAGAGCGTAGAGCTCATTGCCAGATTTCCGACGTTGGTCGCCTACGGCTACCAGGCCAAACGTCATTACTACCACAACGAGAGCCTCTACATTCACGCGCCCCAGCCCTCGCTGTCTACCGCGGAAAATCTGCTCCAGCTCGTGCGGCCGCAGCGGGATTATACACGCCTCGAGGCTGAGACGCTCGACCTCGCCTTGGTGCTCCACGCCGAGCACGGGGGCGGCAACAACTCCGCCTTCTCCGTCCATGTCGTCTCCTCGGCGGCAACCGACACCTATTCCGCCATCTCGACCGCCTGTGGTTCCCTGAAGGGGCCCAAACACGGCGGTGCGAGCGCGCGAGCTGCTGCAATGATGGAAGATATCATGCTCGGCGTCGGCAATTGGGACGACCCGCAAGAGGTGTCCGACTACGTCACCAGGATTCTCAAGAAAGAGGCGGGCGACGGCACCGGATTAGTGTACGGCATGGGCCACGCGGTCTACACGCTCTCGGACCCTCGAGCGGTGCTCCTCAAGGGAAAAGCCCGCGAGCTCGCGCAGGAGAAGGGGTTCGAGCAAGAGCTCCGGCTCTACGAGCACGTCGAGGAGCAGACCCCGCGCCTGTTGCATGAGGTGCGCGGACGTACCGAGCCCATTGCGGCAAACGTGGATTTCTATTCCGGGTTGGTATATAAGATGCTGAATATCCCGCCCGACCTCTACGTGCCGATCTTTGCGGTTTCGCGAATTGCCGGGTGGGCCGCTCATCGAATCGAGGAGTTGGTAAGCGGCGGGCGAATCATTCGGCCCGCCTACAAGAACGTGCTCGAGCGCCGCGACTACGTCCCGCTCTCGCAGCGGCGGTAGCGCCCTTTATTATTCCTACTCTATGCCCGTGCATCATTCAAAGCCCGGGGGCGGCGCCCCGGGCTTTGTCTTGTACGGGAGCAGGCTTATGCCTCGGCCTTTTCCGCCTCGGCCTGCTTTATGACCTCGTCGGCCACGCGACCGGAGACCGGCTCGTAGTGGCTGAAGTGCATCTCGAAGCCTCCGGTTCCGGAGGTGATGGAGCGCAGATCGATCGAGTAGCGCAGAAGCTCCGCCTGCGGCACTTGCGCCTTGATGTCGATGAAACCGCCGGCAAGTTGCTCCTGGCCCTGCACGCGACCGCGTCGTGCGGTGAGGTCGGAAAGCACGTCACCGAGATACTGCTCTTCGATGAACACCTCGAGGTGCATGATCGGCTCGAGGAGAGCTGGTTTCGCCTTTTGCATTGCATCGCGCATGGCGCCCTTCGCGGCCATCTTAAACGCCATTTCCGACGAATCCACCGGGTGCTCCTTGCCGTCGAGAAGCTGAATGCCGATGTCGACCGCCGGATAGCCGGCGACAACGCCTTCGTTCATCGCCTCGTGGAGGCCCTTTTCGATACCCGGAATGTAGCCTTTAGAGACGGCCATGCCGCGAATCAAGTTTTCGAAGGAATACACCTGCCCGCGCTCGAGCGGAAAGACCTTGATGACAACCTCGCCGAACTGCCCGTGCCCGCCTGATTGCTTTTTGTGCCGATACGTGGATTCGGCCGGTTTTTGGATCGTCTCGCGGTAGGCCACTTTGGGCAGGCGCGTTTCGACGTTGATCTTCTGGCCCTGCTTTATCTTGTCGAGGAGCATGTTGAGATGTTGCTCTCCCATTCCGGAGATTACCGTCTCTTTTGTCTCTTCGTTTTGCTCGACCGTAAAGGTAAGGTCTTCCTCTTGGGTGCGGTGCAGCACCTCCGCGAGACGATCTTCGGACTTTCTGTCCTCCACCTCGATCGCCACCGCGTGTACGGGTTGCGGCAGTTGCAGCGGTTTGAGCTTCAGCGGTGCTTCCGGGCTGCAAAAGGTGTCGTTGACCTTTGCCGACGCAATCTTGGTGAGAATTCCGATGTCGCCGGCCACCAGCTCGTGTACCTCCTCGATCTTCTTGCCGAGAGAGGTATATACCTTGGCGACCTTTTCCTTTTTCTCCTCGCGCGTGTTGAACATCTCGTGTTCCGAAGAGACGGCGCCGCGCACAACCTTGAGGAACGAGAGCTTCCCGGAAAACTGGTCGATGCGAGTCTTGAAGCACAGAGCAGCCATGGGACCATCGGCGGACACCGGTACCTCGGTTTCCGAGCCGTCTTGTTCGACGGCGGTTTCGCTGTTGCGCGCCGGGGAGGGTGCGGCGACGAGAAGCGTTTCGAGAAACGGCGCGATGCCGGCGGTCGAAGTTGCTGCTCCGCAGACCACCGGGACGATCTTGTTGTCGCCACAGCCTTCGGCGAGGCCCGTGCGAACCTCATCCTCGGTGAGCGTCTCTTCCTCGAGGTATTTGGTAAGGAGGTCGTCGTCACCTTCGGCGGCGGATTCGAGGAGGGTTGCCCGCGCTTCTTCGGCTTGCTCCTTGAACTCGTCGGGAATATCCGTTGCCTTTTCCTTTTCGCCGGGAGCGGGGGTCGGGTAGGCTTTCATCGACACAAGGTCGATGACACCACGAAAGTCGCTACCGTTGCCCATTGGCATCGTGACCGGCACGAAGCTCGCATCGAACTTCTCATTCAAATCGTCCATGGTCTTGGAGAAGTCGGCCATGTCTTCGTCGAGTTTGTTGACGAATACCAACCGCGGCTTGTTGCGCCCGTCGAGTCGGCGCCAAATCTTGATGGTCTCGATTTGCACTCCGGCTTTGGCGGCAACCATGACCGCTGCAGCTTCACAGACGCGCAGAGAGGCAACCACCTCGCCCACGAAGTCGGAGGCTCCGGGTGTATCCATGACATTTACTTTCGTATCGTGCCACTGAATAGTGCTGAGGGTTGCGTGCACGGACTGCTTGTTCGCAATCTCCTCATCTGTGTAGTCGCTGACGGTTTTGCCGGACTCGACAGTTTCGGGCTTGGAGATCGCACCCCCGGTGAAGAGCAGATGTTCGACAAACGTTGTCTTACCGGTGCTGCCGTGTCCGACGACGGCAACATTGCGAATGGAATCCGTGGATGTGCTCATCAGGTTTCTCCTTTGAGAGGACGGGACTAAAAGGTAATCGCAATTCGCATGTCACTATAGGCGCGCCGCAGTGCTGTTGTCAAGCAAAGGTTTGTCTGCGCCGGAGGCGCGGGCAGTCCAGGTGGGGGCCGCCACGGCGTCTCGGCCCCGATCTCATTACGTCTTTTCCGCAACGCGCGCAAAGTGGGAGAACTCCATGGCGTAGTTCCCGCGCCCCTGCGTGATACTCCTCAGAGATGTTGAATACCCGAACATCTGTTTCAGCGGTGCTTCCGCTCTAATGTGCTCCATTGCCGGGCGCGATTCCACGCCCTGAACGACCCCGCCGCGCATGGTGATGCCGCTTATCACGTCGCCGAGAAAATCCGACGGACACATGACGTCCACCCGCATGATCGGCTCGAGGAGGATGGGCCCCGCCTTTGCGCAGGCATTGTCGAAGCCCATCGACCCTGCGGCTTCGAAGGCGAGGGGCGTGGAGGTGAGCTCATCGTACTTCGCGTCGGTGAGGGTGACGCCGATATCGATGGTCGGGTAACCGTACACGATGCCCGAGGTAAAGGCCGCCTCGACGCCGCGTTGGACCGCCTCGATGAGCTCCTTCGGAAGGTCGTTTTTCGAAACCGTGTTGCTAAACCGGTTTCCGCTTCCCCGCTCGAGGGGCTCTACGTAGAGGGTGATCTCCGCGCTGTTTTCTTTGCCGCCGAGCATCCGGTGATAGGTTTCGGTATGGCTGATCGCTTGGGTAACGGACTCTCGGTAGGTGACCTGAGGTTGGCCCACGCGCGCGCCGACTTTGAAGTCTTCGATGATCCGCGTCACGAGCACGTCGAGGTGCAGCTCGCCCATGCCCCGAATAATCAGCTCTCCGGTGTCCTCGTTCTCGAAGGAAAAGAAGGTTGGGTCTTCTTTGGACAGGACGGTTAGCACCTCTTTGAGTTTGTCTCGCTGGGAAAGGGTCTGCGGCTCGATTGCGACCGAGATTACCGGCTCGGGAAAGTGCATGCGCTCGAGGATCACCGGGAAGCCTTCGGTCCCGATTGTGTCTCCCGTCTGAGCGTGCTTGAAACCGATGAACACCGCGATGTCCCCGGCTTCGACCTTGTCGACCGCTTCGGTGCGGTTTGCATGCATGCGAAGGAGCCGGTTGACGCGTTCGCGTTTCTTTTTGTCGACGTTATAGATCGTGCTGCCGGCCTTGACCGAGCCCGAGTATATCCGCACGAAACAGAGGTCGCCCGCTTCGCGCTCGGACTGTATCTTGAATACCAGCCCCATGAGCGGCCCGTCGGGGGTGCGTTCTACCGGCACCTTGGTTTCTTTCTTGGCGTGCAGCCCTTCCTCCGGAGGTACCTCTTCGGGGGCCGGGAGATAGTTTACCACCGCATCGAGTAACGGTTGAACGCCGACGTTCTTGAGGCTTGCCCCGCAGAAGGTGGGGACGAGAGTTCGATCGAGCGTTTTTTCGCGAACAACCGGGTTAATGGAGTCGCTCGGGATCTCCGCGCCTTCGAGAAACAGCTCGGTGAGCTCGTCGGAGTAGGCGCTGAGGGTGTCGATCATTTTTTCGCGCCACTCTCCCGCCATTCCCTGGTATTCCTCGCGGATGGGAGCCGGCGTCATCTCCGAGCCGAAGGTTTCGTGGTCCCAGTGCAGCTCTTGCATGGACAGAAGGTCGATCGTTCCCTCGAAGCTTTGTTCTGCGCCGATCGGGATGGAGAGCACCAGCGGTTCGGCCCCGAGCTTCTCTTTCATTTCCTCTACCACGGCAAAGAAGTTGGCGCCGACACGGTCCATCTTGTTAACGTAGGCGAGCCGCGGGATGTTGTAGCTGTCGGCCTGATGCCAAACCGTTTCAGACTGTGGCTCGACTCCGCCGACCGCATCGAAAATGGCGACCGCCCCGTCCAGTACGCGTAGCGAGCGCTCCACCTCCGCGGTGAAATCCACGTGTCCCGGCGTGTCGATAATGTTGATCTGGTGATCGTGCCAATAGCAGGTCGTCGCCGCCGAGGTAATGGTGATGCCGCGGTTTTGCTCTTGGCTCATCCAGTCCATCGTGGCGTCACCGTTGTCGACCTCGCCGATGCGATGGCGCTTGCCGGTGTAGTAGAGTATCCGTTCCGTCGTCGTTGTTTTTCCGGCATCGATGTGGGCCATGATGCCGATGTTTCTGAGTTTTCTAAGATTCATGTGTTTCGCCGCCGCGAATAGTAGCACATAGAACGAGTGCGTGGAAATACAACAAGCTTGACACCATTCCCCCGTCGTGGTAGCTTTCCGCTCGCACGGGCGGTTAGCTCAGTTGGGAGAGCGCCTGCCTTACAAGCAGGATGTCGGCGGTTCAAGCCCGTCACCGCCCAGTATAGAGGTCAATAGAGACTATAGACCGTTTCCGCTGTGGTACTGAGAGCCCCGCCCGTATGAGCGGGGCGTTTTGTGTCCTAAGCGGTCCGAATCGGGCCATGTGCCCCCCAATTCACCACCTACGCACCTGCTGCGTGCTTCATCTCATACATCTTGGTGTCGGCAATCTTGAGAAGCTCCTCGGCGGTGGTGGCGTGCTCGGGGTAGGTCGCAGTTCCGATACTCGCCTTCATAATAAAAACCTGCTCTCCACGTGTCATAGGCGCCGACAGGGCTGTTTTGACTTTTGCCGCTACGTTCTGGGTATCTTCCGGACCGTGCACGTCGATAAGAAGGACGCCGAACTCGTCCCCACCGAGTCGAGCGGCCACGTCTCCCGCTCTCACCGCGCCGCCGATTCGGGCTGCCGCTTCGCCCAGTAAGCGGTCTCCCACATCGTGGCCGTAGCGGTCGTTCATTCGCTTAAAATCGTTTATGTCCACGTAGAGAAGCCCGGTAGCCGATTCTCGTCGCGCCGCATGTGCAAGCGCGCGTTCGAGTGCATCGAGGAAGAATCTGCGGTTCGGCAAACCGGTAAGCGGATCGTGGTTGGCCATGTGCTGGTAATGTTGCCGCTCTTGCTCGAGGCGTCTTTCGAGAAAGAGGCGATAGAGGGCAAGCGATACTTGGCCCGCAATTGCCTTCGCAATCTCGATATCCTTCTCGGTAAAGGCTTCCTGGCTTCTGAAGTTATCGAGATTGAAGTATCCCACCGGTTGCCCCCGAAACTGCAAGGGAACCGAGAGTGTTGCGCGAATATCGGAGAGCTTGCCCGCCTCTTGGAAGAGCCGGACCTTATTCGGATCGAGACGTTGTTTGTACTCGTGGATTTCTATTTTCTCGATATTTGCCTCGCGGGCACGCCTTCCCAGCTCTTCATCGGATAGCGTGATCGAGTTGAGCACTTTGAAATCAAACTTGACGGCCGCCTCGAAATGGTACAGGCCGTCGTCGTGGCGAATAAGTACGCTGCCTCCCTGAGCATCGGGGACGAGCTGCACCGTCCGCTCGAGCGCGGTCTGGTAGAAGGTGGCATTGAGGGTGGAGGAGAGTAGCTCGTTGGTGAGATCCACCAAAGCAGTGCGGAACTCGAGCTCCTGTTTTAGAAACTGATGCTCGCTCTCAGGCTTTACCACGTCTGCAGTATTTCGCGAGAACCCTCATCTGTCAATCGCCTCCACTTTTTTGGGGGTACGCCCACCTCGGGCGCCATTCCGGGGTATACTACCGAACAGACACGGCAAAGGAGTCCGCGGATGGGTAAGAAGAATGTGTTCGTGGTGGGAATGAATGAGCCCGAGCGTGAGCTGCTCGAAAGA
>JAWLED010000078.1:0-13333 GCA_041686235.1 Spirochaetia bacterium
GAAGACGCAGCGAGGTCATCGGCGAGGCCGCCGGAGTGCTCTTTCTCGACGACTACGGCCACCACCCGACCGCGATCAAAAAGACGTTGGCCGGGTTGCGCAGTTTCTACCCGGACCGCCGCATCGTCGTGGATTTCATGTCGCATACCTATTCGCGCACCGCGGCTCTTCTCGAAGAGTTCGGGGCTTGTTTCGGGCATGCCGACGAGGTAATCCTGCACGAGATCTACGCCTCCGCGCGAGAGAATTACGACGGCTCGATAACCGGCGAGGACCTCGCGCGCGAGGTGAGCCGACGGCACCGGCACGTGCGGTATATCGAAAAGGTAGCCGGGGCCGGCGGTGAGATCGCTGAGGTGCTCGAGCCTGGTGACTTGTTCATTACCATGGGGGCGGGAAACAACTGGACCCTTTCCCACGAGCTCTTCCATTCTTTTTCACGGGAGCCTGCAGAGACATGAAAGGCATGACCGGATTCGGCTACTCGGAGTATCGAGCCGAACGTCTCGAGATAACCGCCGAGGTCAAGTCTTACAATAACCGCTACCTCGACGTGTTCGTGAACCTGCCCTCGTTCCTGAGTCCTCTCGAGCAATCGGTGAGAGAGTTCGTGAAGCCCTGGGTGCAGCGGGGTCGCGTAGAGGTGTATCTGCGGCTGCGGGACCGGGAATCGGACGTGACGGTGCAGATCGATCGCCCAACTATCGAGGCGTATCGGGACGCACTCGAAGAGGTAAGCGGGCTATTGGGCTCGCACGAGGAGATTCGCCTTTCTCATATCCTGCGCCTCGAGGGTGTCTTAGAGCTCAAGCGGGCGCGCGAGCTCGACGAGTACTGGGAGCTTGCCAAACCGACCCTCGAGCGAGCTCTCTCGGAGTTCGACGATGCGCGCAAACGCGAAGGGGAGTCGACCGCACGGGATGTGAAAACGCAATTGGGGCGGGTCGCCGCTGTCGCCGATGAGCTCGAAGGGCGTGCTCCGGAGCTCGAAGCGGCCCTCAAGCAGAACGTGCGAGACCGGTTTCAGGAAGTTCTTGCCGAGCGCGCCGACGAGGATAAAGTATATTCGGAGACGGCGTCGTTGCTCATAAAGCACTCGATAAACGAGGAGCTCGTTCGATTGAGGGCGCATCTATCGGCGTTCAATCAGACCCTCGAGGCCGGCGGGTCGGTGGCCAAGCGTCTTGATTTTCTGTGTCAGGAGCTCAACAGAGAGGTGAATACGATCGCCTCCAAGAGCTTTGCTCCCGATGTCAGCCGTCGCGTGGTCGAGGCAAAGGACGCCGTCGAAAACATCCGGGAGCAACTACGGAATGTGGAGTAGATGAGTGAAGATAGCCATTTCGGGTAAGAGCGGTTGCGGCAATTCGACGGTCAGCCGTATCGTGGCCGACACATTGGGCCTGCGGCTCGTAAACTATACCTTTAGGGCTCTTGCAGCCGAGCGAGGGATGAGTTTTGAAGAGCTGCGCCGACAGGCGGAAGTCGATACGAGCCTCGACATTGCCCTCGACAAGCGTCAGGTCGAGTTGGCACGTGAGGGTAACTGCGTTCTCGGTTCCCGTCTTGCCGTATGGCTGCTCGAGGATGCCGAGCTGCGGGTCTACCTCACCGCCCCGCTATCCGTTCGCGCCTCGCGTATTCAGCGCAGAGAGGGTGGGAGCTTCCAGGAGGTTCTGAGAAACACCCGCGCGCGCGACGAGCGGGACCGGAGCCGATATCTCCAACTCTACGGGATCGACAACGATGACTTCGACTTTGTCGACCTCGTTATCGATACCCAGGACATCCAGCCGAGCGCGGTGGCCGAGCGCATCGTTACCGCTGCACGCTCACTTCCGCAAACGGCGCAACCTGATCCCCCCGGTGGTGCCTCCTGAGGCCCTGACGGTCACGCCCCGGCGTCCATTGGCGGTCACGGAGTGTTTCAACGTGATGAACCACGCAACGATCCGCCTCTATCAAGAGCTCATCAACTTCTTGGCGCCGGGTGAGACACCGCCCGGTGAGCTCAGGGGTGAGGTGCGCAAGAGCTTCATCGGGAACCCGGCCGTCAAAGACCTTATCGAATCTCTCGGCGTGCCGCATACCGAGGTCGACCTCGTCGTCGTAAACGGAGATTCGGTGGGCTTTGATTATCCGGTGCACGACGGTGATCGCATTGCGGTGTATCCGGTGTTCGAGAGTTTCGATGTTTCCCCGGTCTCCCGGGTGCGAAATACGCCGCTGCGCCGGACCCGTTTCATCCTCGATGTTCACCTCGGAAAACTTGCACGCGTGCTTCGTATGCTCGGCTTCGACGCCCTCTATGACAATTGCTGGGATGATCCGGAGATCGTCGGACGCGGAATCGAGGAGCATCGCATCATCCTCACTCGCGACCACGGAATCCTCAAGCGCCGAGAGGTGAGCCATGGGTATCTTGTGCGCTCGGACGATCCGATCGAACAAGCAGCCGAGGTGGTTCGCCGGTTTGATCTTGCCGGTGATATTCGACCGTTCGAGCGTTGCACCGCCTGCAACGGGACAATCGAGCCGGTAGCCAAGAACACGGTCGAACATGAGCTCTTGCCGGGCACCCGCGAGAGCTTTTCGGAGTTTTTCCGGTGCAGTGGGTGCGGGCGCATCTACTGGAAGGGAACGCACTACGACAAAATGCTCGAAAAGATAGAAGCCGTCCTCGCTCGCAGCGGGAACGGCCGCGGCAGTCGGGCGAGCCGCCGCGCCGGCCCCAAAGACCGGTCACAATAGAAATTTCTTCATATAATTGTATCTACATGTAGATTTTCCTCCCGTTCCGCAGTAGGTTCAAAGCGGGAGGTAATTATGATCGGTAAACTAATCTATATAACGGCTCTCGTGGCACTAGTGGTGTCGTGCGGGACCGGTACCGGCAGATCGTCCGAAGAGGATTCGGGGAAGAACGGCGCCGGCGACGAGCTGCAGTCCGAATCCGCCGGGGCCGCGGAGGGCGTCGAGGTGGACTTCGACGGCTCCGACCTCCCCGAGGAGTTTCAGGGACAAAGTCCCCCGGCGGGAGCCGGGAGGGAGTTCTCCACCGACTTTTCCCGAGCTACCATATCCTACGACCAAGTCATGTCCGGAGGACCGCCGAAGGACGGGATCCCGGCCGTTGATGACCCCTCCTTTGTCGATATCGCCGAGGCGGACGAGTGGATGTCGCCGAATGAATCGGTGATGGTCGTCTCGCTCGAGGAGAGCGATGGAAGCGGGGACGGGGAAAAGAGCACCCGCGTGTACCCAATTCAAATTCTCATGTGGCATGAGATTGTAAACGATAGCTTCGCCGGGCGCCCGGTCACGGTGACGTACTGTCCCCTGTGCAACACCGGCATCGCGTTCGACCGGAAGTTCGACGGGCGCACCCTGGACTTTGGAACCACCGGTCGTCTGCGCTACAGTAACCTCATTATGTACGACCGCCGGACCGAAAGTTGGTGGCAACAAGCCACCGGCAGGGCGATCGCCGGCACATACGCCGGGGCGCGGTTGGATATGGTCCCTATGCTGATGTTGCCGTGGAACGAGGTAAAAGAAGAGCATCCCGACGCGGAGGTTCTCTCGCGCGATACCGGGTACAACCGCTCCTATGGAAGGAATCCGTACAGAAACTATGACTCCTCGGACAGTCCCTTCCTCTACAGCGGCCCCACCGATGACGAGTTCTCGCCGATGACCCGCGTGGTGACGGTGTTTCACAACGACGACTCCCAGGGTTTTCCGTATCCCACGTTGCGCGAAGAACGGGCGGTTACCGAGACAATCGGCGGAGAGGAGATCGTGGTGTTTTGGCACGAAGGTACGGCCTCCCCCCTCGACTCCGGCGACGTGTCGGAGGGACGAGATGTGGGCACCGCCAATGCGTTCTTTAGCGAGGTAGACGGACAGAGCTTGTCCTTTACCGTGGAAGGTGATGAGATCGTCGACGAAGAAACCGGAAGCACCTGGGAGGTCACCGGACGCGCGGTCGACGGTCCATTAGAGGGCAACCGTTTATCGCCGGTAACCACGTCCCAGCACTTCTGGTTTTCGTGGACCGCTTTTGAGGACGAAAGCGGATAACGCTCTTCACCCGCTTTGCGTGTTCCCCGGGCCCGACCAAAGAGCCGTCGTGTCCGGGAAACCGCATGCGGTCCACACCACGCACGCGCCGGTCGGTCGGCGAGGGTGCTGCGCCCGCGCCCGCTGCCGCGCCCGCCCGCCCGACCGACCGCCCGCCCGCATCTCGCATGCGGTCCTTGGCCGAGTTACTTAGCTCGGTATAATTTCTTCTTTGACTACTAAAATTTTCTCTTGCGAATAAGACTAATTCGTACTATAGTCGGTAAAACGATCAGTAAAGTAGTCAGGTTGTGTCGGTGCCTCAACGCGGGCCCGTTTGCGTCGGTCCCCGAACGGAAGGGCCGGGGGAGAACCACAACCGGACAGGAGGAATGAATGAGTAGTGTAAAAGGAACGCAGACGGAAAAGAATCTGCTTACCGCATTTGCCGGTGAATCACAGGCGCGAAATCGATATACCTACTTCGCCACCCAGGCGCAGGAGGAAGGATATATTCAGATTGCCGAGATCTTCGTCGAAACCGCCAACCAGGAGCGCGAGCACGCCAAACGCTATTGGACTTATCTCGAAGGCGGAGAGGCCGAGATCAACTTTCCCTTTCCCGCAGGCTTCGCCGAAGGCGTTACCGGCTCGACCGCCGATAACCTCGAGCACGCCGCAGCCGGCGAGCACTTCGAGTGGACCGATATGTACAAAGGATACGCGGACGTTGCTCGCCAAGAGGGGTTCCCTCGCATTGCCGCGCAGTTCGACGCCATTTGTGTAGCGGAAAAACAGCACGAGAAGCGCTACAACAAGCTCCGCCAGAACATCCTCGACGGCATCGTGTTCAAGCGCGAAGACACAGCGATCTGGTCCTGTCTCAACTGTGGTTATATCTTCGAAGGCAAAGAGCCGCCCAAGAAGTGCCCGGCCTGCCAGCAACCCCAGGGTTGGTTCGAGCTCGTACGCGAGAACTGGTAGTACGGCCGGCAGCACAAACTCATGAGCGCGGCGCCCGGCATTGCTCGGGCGCCTCGCTGTGGTCCACCCCCAAGGTTCGGACCACCTTCGATCGGTTGCACCGACCTCAAATCTGCGGTAGCTTCAGGTGGTCATGAATCAACTCATCGAGAACTATGAACGCAAGTTCGGCGCCGCTCCGTCACGCGCCGTTCGCTCACCCCTTCGCGTGTGTCCCCTTGGTGCCCACGTCGATCATCAAGACGGCGTGGTCAGCGGCATGGCGCTTACCGAAAGCATAGACCTCGCCTATACACCGACGAGCGACGGCTATATTCGCGTGCAGAGCCTCGACTTCCCGGACGAGGAGTACTTCCACGTCGACGAGGTTCCCAACATGGTGCCGACATTTTGGGGCAACTATCTGCGCGGCGCAGTACTATCATTGTCTCGCACCTTTAAGCTGCAGCACGGTATCCACGGTGTCGTGCGGGGCAATCTGCCGATCGGCGGGTTGAGCTCTTCGGCGGCGGTGACGACGGCCTACCTCCTGGCGCTCTGCGACGTAAACGATATCGAGCTCACGCCTCGCCAACTCATCGACTACAGCCACTGGGTCGAGACCGACTTCATCGGACTCAACAACGGCATACTCGATCAGTCGGCAAATATTCTAAGCAAAGACGGGTACCTCATGGTGATGGACTGCCTCACCGAGGAGTTCCAGATGGTACCGCGTTCGACGTCGATGCCTGAGTTCGAAATCGTCATCGTGTACTCAGGCATCAGCACGACGCTGATCCAGACCGACTACAACAACCGCGTGGACGAATGCAAAGTGGCCGCGTGGCTGCTGCAAGAGCTCGGGGGCCTGGAGGTATCTGCATTTCGCGACGTAACGTTGAGGGACATCCCGCGTGAAGTCTACGACCGGCACAACGGCGAGCTTCCCGGGCGGTTTCGCCGGCGGGCCGAGCACTACTACGGAGAGCTCGAACGGGTGGAGCTCGGCATCGAGGCATGGAAACGCGGGGATATCGAAGAGTTCGGCCGCCACGTCTTTGCCTCCGGGGAGAGCTCCATCACCAAATACGAAAGCGGCTGTCCGGAGCTCATCACCATCTACGAGACCCTCGCCGAAAGCGACGGTGTCTACGGGGCACGGTTCAGCGGCGCCGGCTACCGCGGCTGCTGTATCGGACTGGTGGACCCCGCCTATAAAGCCTCCATTAAGCAGCGTATGGACGAGGTCTATCCGGTGCAACATCCGGAGTTTCGCGACAGGTATCAGGTGTTTTTCAGCAAGACCGCCGACGGCGCAGAGGTGATGCGACTGTGACATGCATCATCCTTGCAGCCGGCTACGCAACCCGGCTGTACCCGCTCACGCGCGATTTCCCTAAACCGCTGCTCGACGTTGCCGGGCGCAGCATACTCGACCGCATCGTCGATAACGCCATGCGCGTTCCCGAGCTCTCGCGAATCGTGGTTGTGACAAACGAGCACTTCTTGTCGCAGTTCGAAACGTGGCGCGTCAAACGCTTCGGCTCCGATGCGAAGGTGCGGGTGGTGAACGACCGCTCGACCTCCAACGAGAAGCGTTTAGGAGCCCTGTCGGATCTCAACCTTGCCGTCGAAGAGGCGGACGTAGACGAAGACGCCTTAGTGCTTGCCGGAGACAACCTCTTCGACTTCGAGCTTGCGGATTTTGCGGCCTTCTACTTTTCTACCGGCACCGATTGCATTACCGCGCATGAGGTCTCGGACCTCGAACGCCTTCGGCGCACCGGCGTGGTCGAGCTCGCCGAGGACGGGCGGGTGCTCTCGTTCGCAGAAAAGCCGAAGAACCCCGCCTCGTCATGGGCCGTGCCGCCGTTCTATGCCTATACCCGCGAAACCCTCAGACGCCGCCTGCCGGCCTACCTCGGCCAGGGCGGAGAGGGAGACGCGCCGGGAAGCTTCATCCCCTGGCTCATAAAGCGCACGCCGGTCTACGCCTACTGCTTCGAGGGCGAGCGCTACGACATCGGAACCCGCGACAGCTACGAGCGGGTCGTCGAGCTGTTTAGCTGAGAGCCGGGGGTCGGGGCCGGGTGAGGGCCATACTCGAGCTCTGACTGTCCGTCCGGGGTTTAGTTCTCCGACTGGGACCGAATCGCTCTCAGGCGCTGCAGTGGTTTCTGAAGATGATCTCGCATGTTTCGGGCCGCGTGGTCGCCATCTCCCGCCTTGATGAGATCGACGATCGTCTTGTGCTCGTGTAGCTCCTGGACGAGCGTTTCCTTCTTGTTGACCTTGAAGTATACTTCACGTCGCGCGATGACGAACTTCTCGCGCATACCGGCGAACATCTCTTTGAGCACAAGATTGCCGGCAATTTCATACAGTTTCTCATGGAACGCCATGCCGAGCTCGAAGTGGTACTCGTTGTGGTCCACAGCGCCCAGCGATCGATCGATAATGCTTTCCATTTCCGCGATCTGCTTTCTGCTGCCGTACTCCGCCGCATACCAGCACAGACCCGGCTCCACGATCATGCGCGCTTCCAGTAACTCGATTAACGCCGCCTCGATATTCGCTTCATCGAGCGTACCGTGATAGCGTATGTGGCGGATTCGCTCGATAGCATTTTCGGAGACAAATGTGCCGCGCCCCGGCATGGAAACAAGCAAGCCGACAATCTCGAGAGCCTTAACGGACTCACGCAGAGAATTGCGACTGACCTCCAACATTTCGGAGAGTTGGATCTCTCCCGGGATCTTGTCTCCGGGACCCCATTGGCCCTCGGTGATCATGTCCATCATTTGTGTGGAGATTTCTTCGTGCAGGGTGCGACGTCGCGCCGGCTGAATCATGGTTCCTCGCTATGCGTAGGTCTGATCATAGACGATCTGAGCGCCCTACACAAGCCTGCCCGCGTGGCACCGGCCACGCGGGCAGCGAATCTCTGCGTCGCACCTATCACGCGACTTCTGCAACTAATTGGTCAATCGACAGTCCGGTCAGACCAAGGTTCTCCATGGTCCGTCCGTCGGACTCGATGTCGCGGCCAACCATATAGCTCCCAAGGTGGCACACCGTTTCCATCATATCCGCCTTCAAGCCGAGTTGTCTGGCAAGCGATGCCATGGGCACCAGCCCGGTCGGGATATCCTCGAGCACGTAGCGCGTCTCGATGGTTTTCTGGCCGGCGATACCGCAGTACGCTCCGACATTCCGCACAATCTCCGACATCGTCGTGCCTTCCGCGGAGTAGAAGTCTTTGTACATTCCGCGTACATTCAGCAAATCGAGGCCGAGCTCTTTGCCGATGGCCACGCGCTCCTCATCGAGTTTCTCGATGAATCGTCCAATCGTCGGCGTAATGCCGTCGCGATAGTATTCCCACTCGCGCCCCGATTCGATCGTCGATATGTTGAGCAACGACGGCGCAGGGTGCATAATGGCATTTAGATTTGTCAGGCTCGTCTCGAAGACACTGGATGCGGCATGCATCTGTGGGAATGCGTCGGCGATGGCTGCCAACGCTTCCTTCGTCTTCGAGGCGGGCACCGCTGCGATCGCCAGCCTGTTCTTCATACCTTTGATCGTTGCGTGGCCCGGTTGGGGTGCTCTACAGGCATACAACAGCGACTGTGCTTCCGCCACGACAACCGCGCTCGTGTCCACTCCGTGGTCCCGAAAGACCCGGCGGAACTCCAACGCGCCGAATGTCGCGCCGGGGTGTACGAACACGATTTGCCCCGGACGAACAAAGGGGGCCATCGTTGCGGCGATCGACCGATGGTGGATGGCCGGGGCCACAACCATGATGACATCCGCCCCGTCGATGGCTGTTGCCATGTCCGTGGACGCGCGTGTGACGGGTCCGAACCCTTGCACCGCTCCGTCCACCTGTATTCCGCCTGCTCCAGCAATGGCGTCGATGGTGTCTTGAACGACGTCGTATAGACGCACGTCATAGCCCATCGTCCCGAGGTGGCCGGCTGCCGACTGGCCGCCGTTACCACCTCCGACCACTGCCCATACGTTCTTCATATGGGAGTTTTCGCTCACGTCTTTAACCTCCCACCGAACACTACTCGGTAATACGGCGGAATAGCTCGGCGCCGTATTCATCTTCGATCTCGGGCCAGACCTCTTCGCGAACCTTCGCCGCCAGCTCTTGGCGATCCGCGTCGGAAAACTCGATTATTGTGGCGCCGTTGTCGGCGAGTTGCTCTTCATAGCTTTCGGTGTCGTCTGGTGCAGCTTCCCATCGCGCCTCTTCCATGTTTCTGGCCGCCGACTCTACGCGATCCTGTTCTTCGGCAGGCAGACGATCCCAGATGTCGCTATTGACATACAGGAACCACATCTCGAAGTGACTGTTCACCGGAAGGTAGTATTCGGTGAGGTCGCGGAAGCTGGCCCAGTAGCCTTCGGCACCGGATCCGAGAACACCGTCCACGATTCCCGTCTGCATTGACGTGAAGGCTTCCGAGAAGGGGATGGGCGTCGCCTGGTAACCCAGCGCCGACGCGGTGAGCTCGAACGACTTGATTCCCGGCACGCGGATTTTCAGCCCCTGACTTGCTTCCGGGTTCGTGGGGTCTTCCGGCTCCTCTGCAAGAGCAATACCCCCGAAGTACTTCGGATACTGTGCCAGCACCTTTATGTTCTCTCCGGCAAACATCTCCTCGACCGCATTCATGAGATCCCCGCCCCAGGCGAAGACTTCCTGTGCGTCTTCCCAGTTCGTCACCAGGTACGGCGCGGAGGTTATACCGAGCGCTTTCGTCACGCCGGTACTGGGTGGTGCCAGTTGCATCTCGATGTCACCCATTCCGATCCGCTCCTGAACGACCGTGTAGTTTCCGAGCTGGCTTGCAGGATAGACATCGATCGTCAACCCTTCCGCCGCCTCTCCGACTTCCTCTGCGAATTCCGTAAGGTCGTCATCGGTCGTTGTGCCCTGCGGGCGGACGTGCCCGACCTTCCACTCCTGCTCACCCTGTCCTCCTGCGAACGCTACCCCGCTTACCACCGCGACGAGTATCGCGCCTATCACGAACAGTTGCTGCATCCTCATAACTCACACTCCTTTGCCATATCTTTACTTCGGGAACGAACCGCCCCCGTTAACTCCCATGTTGACCCGTGACCCGTATCCGTATCCGTATCCGTCAGGCGAGACCGAAAAGCCGCGGTAGAAAGAGTGACAGGTCCGCCCAGAACGTCGTGATGAATACCACCGGCAAGTATCCGATCAGGAGAAACATCAGGGTCGGTCCGAGAATGCTGTGGAACTCGGTCTTCCCGATCTTCATGCCCAGGTACAGAATGCTCGCATATGGCGGCGTGACACCGCCCATGGCGAGGTTTACGCCCATGATCGCCGCGAAATGAACAGGACTGATCCCGAGTTCAATAACAAGCGGGAGAAGCAAAGGCGCAACAAGGATCATCCCGGTGACATCATTCACGATCATGCCCACGAGAAAGAGAAACAGATTGATGATGATGAGGAGCACGAGGCGATTGGTGGTGATGCCGAACAGAATATCGATGAGTGCCTGCGGCACCTGAAGCAGCACATAGGTCTGGCTCAGCATCAGGGTGAAGATGATCATCGTCATAATCGAGCCGATCGATGTCCCCGCTTGCCGAACTACCTCTCCGGCTGCGCGCTTGTCCAGATCTTTGTACAGCAGTATTCCGAGGGGAATGGCCACGATTGCAGCAACCGCCGCCGCTTCCGTCGGCGTAAACACGCCACCGTAAATGCCGCCGAGAATGATCACCGGCACCATCAGCCCGGGTAATGCCCAGACCACCCGCTTTGCGTTATGGATGTATCGCTCACGTCGGTCGGGGATGACGTCTTCGAGGCGGATGTCGGGGAAGCGCCGGGTCCATACCATGTTGATAGTCGAAAAGAGGATTATGATAAGGATGCCGGGGCCCACCGTTGCCAGAAACGCCGCCAGTATCGAGGTCTCCGTAACCCACCCGTAGAAGATCATG
Source organism: Spirochaetia bacterium (assembly GCA_041686235.1). Classification (GTDB taxonomy): domain Bacteria; phylum Spirochaetota; class Spirochaetia; order DSM-27196; family PWMO01; genus JAAAOH01. The sequence continues at coordinate 11,032 of JAWLED010000078.1, forward strand.
ATGATGCTCGGCGGTATGAGCAGACCAAGGACCGATGAGACCGTGACCAGCGCCGTCGCGTAGCCCCGCGGATAGCCCTGTTCGACCATACGGGGAATCAGAATCGGGCCGGTGGAGGCGACCCCGGTGAAGCCGGAACCGGAAATGGCGCCGACGATTCCGGAGGTCACGATTGCCACCACCCCGATGCCGCCTTTGATCCGCCCGACGAAGACGTCGATGAAGTTCAGGAGGTGTTTGGCAATTCCGCTTTTCGCTATGAGCAAGCCGGCCAGAATAAACAACGGGCTCGCCAGAAGCACCAGACTGATAGACTGGTTGAACGCCCACATCATCATGCTCGTCATGGACGCCCCGCCAAACAGGACCATGAAGGCCAGCGCGCCACCGAAACAATAGGGCAGTGGGACGCTGAGCATCAGAAGAATGACAAGTACCGCAACATCGAGAGCAACCAGCGTAAGCATTGACATGGAGCGCTCCTTAGCTATTGGACTCTCGAGCAAGACCAACCGCGTTGTAGCGGTCGATGAGCTCGACGATCGTGAAAAAGGTCATCAACAGCAGGCCGACGAACATCGCGGCCTCGCCGAAGAACAGCGGCAGATAGAGGAGGTTGCTGAGCTTCCAGATCCTCATCGCGTACATGAAGTACTCGAATGCCCAGTATGTGAGCCAGAGACTAATGACGGTGGAAATGATGGTTCGAATGAAATAAAAGATCGCCAGGCTGCGCGGCTTCTTTATGTACAGCGCGAGGATACCGGCCTGGATGTGATCACGCTCGTACGACGCAACGGACCCGCCTAAGAGGTATAACCAGATAATGGGAAAGAGCATGATCTCCTCGATTCCCATCAACGGCATCTGAAGCACATACCGGAGCAGAACCTGGATTACCACCAGGACCGGAATGATTACGAGCAATAGAAAGACAACGGTCTGCTGAATCCTTGCTATTGTTCGGACGAGGGCGCTATCGGCAATACTTTTCATTGTGCACCTTCCATTTCATACAACCCTACAGGTCTTACTGTAGAATTGATCAATTGTAGGACATTTGAACCGCAAAAAACACTATCGCATTGTTATGTGCTGCCGTCAAGAAAAAGTTTTACGGAATGTTGCTTGGCGTGCGGGCGGCGGCGTGAGCTGCGAGGGACGGCGCCGACAACCCGGGGCCGCCGCGCCACCCGGCGGCCCGCGCCGCCGCCCGGCCCTGCCACCCGTCACCGCCCGAGCCTCAATCCCATACCAAACTCCCCGTCTGATACTCCGTCACCCGCGTCTCGAAGAAGTTCTTCTCCTTGGTGAGGTCGGTCGCCTGGCTCATCCAGGGGAAGGGGTTGGGCGTGTGGTAGACCTTCGCCAGCCCGATGCGCTCGAGCCGCCGATCGGCGATATGCTCGACATAGTTGACGAACTGCTCGGAGCTGATCCCCACAATCCCGGCGGGGCAGGCATCGCGCGCATAGATCTTCTCGAGCTCCACCGCCCTTTTAATGAGCTCGGTGATCTCCGCCTCGAACGCCTCCGTCCACGCGGAGGGATTCTCACTCTTCACCGTGTTGATGAGGTCACAGCCGAAGGCAAGGTGCAAACTCTCATCACGCATGATGAACTCGAACTGCTCGCCGGTGCCCACCATCTTGTTTTGGCGCTTCAAGGCAAGCATCATCGCAAACCCCGCGTAAAAGAAAATCCCCTCCATGATCACGTAAAAGCCCACCAGATCGTGGAGAAAGCGCCGGATGTTTTCCGCCCCCTGCGTCGTAAAGCCCGGATCATCCACCGACTTCGTCAACTCCACCACGAACTCATCCTTTTCCTTGATGGAGGGAATGTGATCGTACATCCCGTAAATCTCATCCGGGTCGAGCCCCAGCGAGTCACACACGTAGATAAACGTGTCGGTGTGCACCGCCTCCTCGAAGGCCTGCCGCAGCAGATACTGCCGCGACTCCGGGTTTGTCACATGATTGTAGACCGCAAGCACCAGATTGTTCGCCGTCAGCGACTCCGCCGTCGAAAAGAATCCCAGGTTCCACAGGATGAGCCGCCGCTCCTCCGCGCTCAGCGCCGTCGGCGACTTCCACTGCTCGATATCGTCCTGCATCGGGATCTCCTCGGGCATCCACGTGTTCGCCAGCGCATCCTTGTAGTGCCGGCGCGCCCACGTGTAGGTCATCGGCAGGATCTTGTTCGGGTCCGTCTTGGAATTGTTGATGATCGCCATATGCGCTCCCTCCTCTCGTTCGTCCGACCTTCATGTATTTGGGCGTGTCCCGCCGGGCCCCCGGCG
>JAWLED010000175.1:0-3012 GCA_041686235.1 Spirochaetia bacterium
GCTGGAGCGCCTCATTCGTGACGAAGTCAGGCTCGTGAGCGATGCGGTGCTCGACGCGCTGTCGTTCGTCACCCGTTTGACGTGACGTCGGCGTCGCCGCCGTCGGTATCACCGTCCCCCGCCTCGAACACCGGCTTCGCCCGGTCGGCGTAGGCGTCGATGAGCCGGTTCTGAAGCACCGTCCGCTCGCCGTCGCTTCGCGCCGCCTCGTCGAGCTCGAGAAAGGTCTCGCCGATCTCCTCCGGGGAGGCTGCCTCTGCGTATCGCGCGGCGAGGGCGGCGGTGACCCGGCGCATCTGCTTGGCCTCCGCCCGGGGCTTTCCGGGCGTGATGAGGCGGTCGAGCTCGGCAGCCGGCGGGCGATTTGCAGTGCGCGTGCCGTCACCGTCGCGGCCGCCGCCGCGGTCCTCCGCGCTCATCCCCCGACCCCAGGTCGCCACGATGTAGCGAAGCGCAGCCCGGATCGCGCGGGCATCGCGAAGCCCCTCGTCGAGCCCGGTCCCGGCGATCTTCTTCTCCCCGCGGCGGGCGAGTCGCCTCGCGCGCAACGAGCGCGAGAGCTCGATGAGCGCCTGCGTGCCGCTTACCGACCCGATCCACACCGCGCGGGCGATGACGACGAGCGCCTGCGCGAGCCCAACGAGAAGCATGGCTGCGAGCTTCACGAGGTTCACCACGAGCATCACGACCAGATAGATCAACTGAAGGTTTGCCGCCTTCTTGCCGCGCATCTGAACGCCGGCGACCTTCGCCGAGGAGCGGTTGGGTTTGGTCCAGTTGAAGGTGCCGAGGGCGTTTCTCGTCGAGACGCTCATCCCGCTCTTGGAGAGATTGAGCTTTGTGGGGCCCTTCCCATAGCGGCCGCGCAGCCTGAATCGTCCGTTCTGAAATGCAACATTCGTGCCCTTCGCCGCGCGGGTGGAGAGGCGAATACCGCGTTTGGTATTCCCGGTGACGTTGAGCCCGGCCGCTTTGGTCTGCGCTCGAAGCGACACACCGCCCGTGCGGCTCGCCCGGAGGTATTTCCCGCGGTGCTCGATGCGCTTTTGCCTGCCGTATTGGTCTGTTTTTCCGATGTTAAACATTGCGGTAGCTCCTTATCTTCTCTAGAAGGTGATCATTGAATGAGACCCGGGACACATTTTGTCACGAGCCTCGGTACATTGTCGCTATAGAGAGAAGGGGATGCACCCGATTTGATATCCCAGCTTGCGGGGCGCATCCATGGCAAACAACGGCTAAAGCGGGAGGTTACATGTCTGATTCCTATCGCAAGGATCCGGCCGGCGGGGAGGTCGGCGGATTCGAAAGCACCCTCGAGAGCAAGGACAACGAGACGGTCGCCTACGAGCGCTTCTACCATTGCAAGCGCTACGTCGCAAGCCTGAGCGCGCGGTTCAGAACGAATGAGGAGCTGCGTGAGCTCGGGGAAGAGCTCGGCTACAACGCCGGGAAGGGAAACTTCATCGACAAGTTCACCCGGCGCCGCGCCGAGTGGGACGGCTTCGAGCGTGACATTCCCTACGCCTATCTCGAGGCCATCGGAGTCGTATGGGAGGAGCTCGATGCCTGCGCGGAGGCGGATTACGAGCTGTTCGAGCGCGAGATCGCCCGGCCACGCTATCCGAGGAAGGCTATCGTCCGGTACATCCCGGCGGTCTACGGCACCTATAGGTTCCCCGAGGGGACGAGTGAGCGTGAGGCCATCGAGATGTTCGAGCGAAGCGACTACGCGCGCTTTCGCCGGGCCATCGTCTATCCCGAGCTCCTCGTCATCTGGCTGGAAGCCCACCGCGACGGCCCGCCGACGAAAGACCCCGTGTACGACTGGTTCGAGCCGGTCTTCGAGAAGAAGAAGGACCGCCTCCACTTCCGTCCGCCTGCGAGGGGTATCGGGCAGACGCGTATCGGGTGAGCATCGCCGGGCGGCGCCGTCAGTATGGCTGTCGATACCGTCGGGCCGCATCCTCCATCCACGCAGCCGCCTGCGCGCGCAGGTCGGCAGGCTCGAGGATTTCGGCATTCGGTCCCCACTGGGAAACCCAGAACAGGGTCTGCCGCCTCTGGTTGGTGCGAAAGCGCAGTATGATGCCGCCGTCCGCGGTGTTTTCTATCTCCTGGTTAGGGTGCCACTGCCGTTCGCGGATTTTGGACGCCACCGCGGCATCGAAGCGGACTGCAATCTCGGTTTGCTCGCCGCCGAGGAAGACCCCGAAGGCAGGATCGATGTACGCAGCCGGGTCGAACTCGGTGGGCGCCTGGAAGCGGTCGCTCGTAGCCTTTGCTCCCGTGAAGCGACCCAGGGCGTAAATGCGAATCTCACCATCGTGGTGCGAATAGCCGATGAGGTACCATTCGCCGCGGAAACCGACGAGGTGATACGGGTCTATCACGCGCATGGCCGAGCTCGCGTAGCCGGGCTTGCGGTAGTAGACGGCGACGCTTCGCTCCCGTTCGAGGCACGACTGCACGACCTGCCACACCTCACCATCGATCTCCGTCACGGGTTCGGTGACGACGGTGACATTCTGCGCGAGGTCCTCCGAATGCACGGTGACTTTCTCCGGGAGAAGCTGCGTAAGCCGATCGAAGATCGAGCGCAACCGCTCGTAGTAGGGGCTGTTTCGGTAGCTCGAAAGCGCGCGCTCTGTGACGAGTACCGCCAGCAGGTCACCCTCGGTGAGCATGACGGTGGGGAGCTCGAAGGTCTCATCCGCGTAGTAATAGCCGTGTTCGCGGACATCGTACTCGATCGGCGCCTGCTCGTCCCGCAGCCACTCGATGTCGCGCTTGAAGGTGCGCGCCGAGAACCCATCACCTGTCTCTTCGAGGTAGTCCTCGGCAAGTCGCCGGGCCGAGGGATAGTCGCGTTTGTGTTTCAGCCTTCTGTGGATGAAGGCGATGCGTTGCATGCGCGCGCGGAAGCTCATCCTGGCACCCCGAGGCGCATACTACGCCGGGAAAGAGGGGAATGACAATGATGTCACTCAGCGCGAGTCCTCGCCGGGCCGA
>JAWLED010000176.1:0-3002 GCA_041686235.1 Spirochaetia bacterium
GTAAAGGAGAAATACGTATGACAACTACAGCTACGATAGTTCGTTCCGAACGCCCCCTTGCGTTTGTGGGAATCCGGGCGCTGTTGCTCGAGACTGCGTTTATCGCCGCCACCGTGCTGCTGCCGCTCGCGGCGCACACCTTTGGATGGCCGGTGTTCGCCGTGTTGCCGATGTTCTGGGGCGTCATGCTCTCCGGAGTCGTCTTCGGTTGGAAGGCGGGTCTGTTGGTCGGCGCGGTCTCGCCGATGTTGAACTTCGTGCTCACCGGTATGCCGGTGGCACCGCTTGTGCCGATCATGACGGTAGAGCTTGCCGTCTACGGTGCGCTGCCTGCGCTTCTTGCACAGAAGGTGTTTCGGGGAAACCTTTACCTCGGCATGGCGGTATCCATGGTGGTCGGCCGCCTTGCGATCCTCACCGGTTTTCTGCTCTTCCTCGGTGGTCCGGCCGGACTCACGAACTGGATGAGCGCGCAGTTCCTGCCGGGGATTCCGGTTCAGGTTGCACAGATCTTTCTCGTCCCGATCATCGGCGGCCTCATCATTCGCGCCTTGCGACGCAGCGATGAGGCGGATGCGCGGCACAGCTAACCGACTCTTCGGTAGCGGCCTATCTGCGGGGGAGGGGATCTCGCCGGGGGGCGACCACGCCGAGGGGCGACCTCGCCGAGGTAGGCCGTGAGCCCTATCAGGGACAACGGTATGTTGACGATTTTTGAAGCCGGCCGCCTGGTCATGCGCCTTTCGGGCGGCTGGCTCTATCCGCTGTGGACCTTGTATTTCGCGGCAGGCCACGGGAATCTTCCTCTGTTCTCGAAACCCGAGACAATCTCGGTTTTAGATACGAAAATTGGGCGGGGAGCGGTGTTACTGTATGCGGCCCTCGGGATCGGCGAGGCCCACGGAAAACTGGTAAGCGCTCTTGCGCAGAAGCAGGCTCTGCACTTTGGTATCAGGCTGACCTACGAAGAACACGTGGAAAGCCTCGAGTGCATGACCGAATCGCTGCTCGAGGGCGTGACCGACCTCAACGAGGGGCTCTCGGCCCTCGAAACACGGCTTCGGGAGAGCTTTTTGAGTAACCCGCGTGATTACGTCGAGCCTGTGTATCTCGACAACACGAAGATCTCCTCGGCTGTCGGCACCTATCTCCACTCTTGACATCAACATGCGCTTGTTCGAAGCTTGAAGCTTTGGAGGGGCGGATCGGATGGACGTTCGGGAACGGGGGGAGAGCTCGACAATCACCTCAGCGGTAGCAGCAACCACAACACGAATCGGGCGGGCAAAGGGTGCGCGGCGCTTGCTACCTCGCTATGTGTCTCTCGTGCTCCTGTTCGTCGCCGTGTGTATCGCGCAGGCTCCGGCACAACGCGTCTCCTCCGAGCGCCCCGATGAGGACGGAGAGAACCAAGCGTATGCCGGCTGGCACGAGGTCGAGACCGAGCATTTTCGCATCATCTTCGAGCCCGGCGACGCGGACGCCGCACGGGAGGTCGCCGGTTTTGCAGAAGAGGTGTACGAAGAGGTCACCGGGACGCTCGGCTATTATCCGGATACGGTACCGGTGGTCCTGCGCGGGCGAACCGCTCGGGCGAACGGGTTCTATTCACCGTTTCCGCATCGGATAAACCTCTTCGTGACGAGTCCCTCCGGACCGCAGCTCGGAGCCAAGCACACGAATTGGCTGCGGCTGCTTCTGACCCACGAATTGACGCATTACGTACAGTTTGCCGACCGGACAGGATTCTTTGGAGCTCTCTCGAGGCTCTTCGGGCACGAGGTCTCGGTCTTTTCGTTCCCCTTTACGCCGGGATGGTACATCGAGGGGCTTACGACGTTTAACGAGACACGCTTTAGCACCGGAGGGCGCGGGAGAAATCCGTTCTTCGAGATGCAGATCAAAGCCCCGATTCTCGAGGCCAAGCTCTGGTCTCTCGATCAAGCCGGCTACGGCTCGCCCTTCGCCCCGCGCGGGCGAATCTATATTTCCGGTTACGCGCTGACCGAGCATTTGATCACCGGCTTCGGAGAGGATACCTTCCGCGAGATCCACCGAGAGTTCGAGCGGTGGCCCATTCTCGGTGTTGGCCGGGCGGTGGAAAAGGTAACGGGAACGGATTACGAGGAGGTCTACGCAGACATGCAGGCCGGCCTCATCCGGCGCTTTGCCGACGACGCGCGCCTTCCGGTTGGACGCAGGGTGAGCCCGCCGGAGCCGGGCAACTGGTATCTGCCGGTTCGCACCGACGCCGGTCTCTTTGGGTATGTCGATACACTCGACCGACGCGCGGGGATTTATCTTATGCCGGCGGGTCCGGGAGACGGGGACGATGGGCTCAGCTTCCGGCAGTCCGGGCGCTCACCGGTGTCGGACATCGAGCCGGTGTTGCCGGTGCGTTTGACCGACGCGTATTCCTTTGACGTCACACGGGACGGCTCGCGCATCGTATTCACCATGACGGAGTCCGCGCCTCGCCATCGCGCGGGTCTCGCGTCCTACTCGAACCTCCATCTCTTGGACCGAGACACCGGAGAGCGGCGGGCGCTCAGCGAAGATGCTCGTCTGTGGCACCCGGCGATCTCGGCGGACGGCGAGCAGATCGTGGCCGTGGAGCGACGGGGGTCCTACAGTCGACTCGTCGAGGTCGACCCCGAGAGCGGCGACCGCAGGACGCTCTATGAACCGGAACAGGCCTCGGTGTTCACGCCCCGCTTTGGTCCGCGGGGCAACCGCATTGTGTTTACCGAGCATACCCGCGGGTATCAAGACGTCATGCTGTTCGAAAACGGTGACGTGCGGCCGCTGGTCGAGCACGGGGTTCGGAACGGAAACGAGGCCAAAGGCGGGGGCGGGGCCGAGGGCGGGGCAAACTCGGGGCGCTCTCGATCCGCTGAGTTTTTTCCCCGTTTTGCGGGCTCCGACAGTGTTCTTTTCTCCTCCGACCGCGATGGACGGCTCTCGCTCTACCGCTATGAGATCTCGACACAAACCCTGCAGCG
>JAWLED010000177.1:0-2998 GCA_041686235.1 Spirochaetia bacterium
GTGTCGAGCATCACGCCGGCCTTCCCGCGCATCTCGAGGGAGCTCGGCCTTTCCTCGCAAGAGGTCGGGCTCCTTTTGACGGTGTTTACCGTACCCGGGGTATTTCTCGCGCCGGTGCTCGGCTTTCTCTCCGACCGATTCGGCCGAAAACGCATCGTCGTTCCCGCACTGCTTCTCTTCGGTACCGCCGGCACCGCCTGCGGATTCGCCGAGAGCTTTGCCGTCCTGCTCGTGCTGCGGTTCTTCCAGGGGGTCGGAGCCGCCTCGCTTACCAGCTTGAGCGTTACGCTTCTCGGCGACATGTACGAGGGCGAAGCGCGCGAGGCCGCGGTCGGCTACAACGCAAGCGCGCTGAGTATCGGCACCGCCTCGTATCCGATTATCGGCGGCGCGCTCGCGGCAATCGGGCGGCAGTATCCGTTTCTACTCTCGGCGATCGCGTTTCCCATCGCCATCCTGGTGATGACAAAGCTTCACCCGCCGCATCCCGGCTCGAGCGGCACGGTGTTGATGAGAATCCGCGCGGTGCTTTCCAACGCGTGGCAAACCGGCATCGGCACGCTTTCGCTCGTGGCCGTGCTCGTGTTCGTCCTGCTCTACGGCGCCTACCTCGCCTACATGCCCTTTCTCCTCGAGGGACGATTCGGCCTGCCCTCGCCGGTGGTGGGAGCGGTCATGTCGACCATGTCGATTGCAACCGCCCTCACCGCAAGCCGCCACGGGCGCATCGCACAGCGGCTCAGCGGACGCACCATCCTCTTCATTGCCTTTGGTTTCTACATCGCCGCGCTCATCACGATCCCGCTCATGCCGTGGTGGTGGCTCGTTCCCGCCGGCACCCTCCTCTACGGCGTCGCGCAAGGGCTCACCATCCCTACCCTCCAGTCTCAAATTGCCTCTCGCTCACCCATGGAGCTGCGCGGAGCCACCATGGCGGTCAATGCCATGTCGATCCGCATCGGCCAGACCCTCGGCCCCCTCCTCACCGGCATGATCTACGCCCTCGCCGGCATGAGCGCGGTGTTTTTCACCGCGGCGGCTGTGCCGCTGCTTATGGCACTGGTGCTGTGGTGGGGTTGGGTGGCGGAGGCCGAGGGGCGAGCTGAACCGCCCGAGACCGGGTAGCGCCGGTGAGCAGCGGCCGGTGGCCGAAAGACGTGTTGGCGTCGAAAATCAATAGAAACGTGGCGATGGCACGTGGCGGCGGGTGGAGGCCCGGGGGCGGAACGAAACCCGGGCGCGGCCGCCGGGAATGCCGCCGATAGGTTGTTGGAACGCTACTCCCAGAGGCGCTCCGCGCCCAGCTCCGCCAAAGCGGTATCGGCGCTGACTACCGGAACCGATTCAAGCAGACTCTGCGCCGCCAGCATCCGATCGAACGGATCTCGGTGCTCGCCGGGAAGAGCCCCGGCCTTGAGGGCGTGACGAGACGTGATCGAAAGCTCGAGGAACCCGTCTTCCTCGATGCGTTCTTCCCATTGCTCGATGATTCGCCCTCCCTGGGGAAACTTCCCGATCCGATGCTTCGTTGCGATCTCCCAGCCGCTCGCTGCGCTCACGAAACACTCGTTAGCAGGATCCTGCAGCAGGGATACTACCCGCCCGGGAAGCCGCTCGGGAGCGGACCACCAGAACAGCAGTGCATGCGTATCGAGAAGAAGCTTCACCGCTCCCACTCCTCGAGCTCTTCCTCGGGAAGCGGCTCAAAGAACGAAGCGGGGATTTCCTCGGTGTAGCGCCCCGGAGTGCGTTCCCCCCGCGGTTCGAGCGGGACCAAGCGGGCGTAGGGCTTGCCGGCCTTTGCCACGATGATCTCCTCTCCCCGATGCGCCCGTTCCAGGAGCGCGGAAAGCTTGGTTTTGGCTTCGTGGACGTTTACAATCATGTTGTAAACAACTTAGTTGCACTATCGGACTTAGTCAACTAACTATACAACAGGGGACGCATCCTTTCTGTCGGTATCGAAGCGTGATGCCTTGCGGTCCGCACCTACGGCACGATGTACGCAGCAGCCGTGTCCGACGCGGTCCTCTACGCAGCGGCGGTCGTGCCGCTGCTCATGGTAGTGGACCTACGGTTGTGATCAGTGAAGGGGCCGGGGCCGCGGACGGCTCGTAGCCTGTCCGCGGACGGCGGCCGTGTTTCCGTACAGTAGCAACGTCGGTACGCCCGTATCTGCGCCGTTCGCAGGATGCTGTTGGAGACGCAGAGTTCCCTCATCCCCATACCTTACATGGCCTCATCGAGCACGTCCGATAGTGGGTAAGCCTTCCCGTTTACCGTCAATGTTCCCGTTACGGTCTGTGGTTCTCCGGTTTCTTCGTCAAAGTCCCCCACGGCCCCGTCGATCTGTACTTCGAACGTGTCGGTTTCGTCGGTTATCGTTAATCCACCTTCTAACTCGATTTCGATCGGACCGTCTTCATCTCCGACGATATGGGGCATGAGTATTGTTCCGTCTCCTGTCGCACTCGACTCCGGAAAGGGGTAAGCAACGACTACGATCTCAACGTCACCGCTCATGGTGCCGTTATCTGGTGAGAGATTGGTTGTGACCGTTATTTCCTCGTCCGGGCCAAGCCTGAAGGTGTTTTCACCTTCCGTTCCCATTTCATCCGAGACCATTACTAGGTCGACGACGTGAAATAGGCCCTGAGCCGCCCCGATAACGTCTTCGGGTATCCCTTCGTCGCTCCCTCCACCACCTCCACCGTCATCCGATCCGAACAGATTCGCACAGGAGACCAGTCCCGAGACCGCGATGAGCACCGCGAGAGCACCGACCGACAGCGCGAGACCGCGCAACCACTTGTTCTTTCTCATGAGTTAGTCCCTCCAGAGGGCCGTCCTGATGGCGGCCAGTGTGATGTATCTAATCGTCTCTTACTACGGTTCCACACCGATGTCGTCTCAGAATGAGAAATGGGACGTCTTGTTTTTGCGCATAGTTGATCTGGCACTCCCGCCGATCCCGCGCTATACTTTACTCGTGCACCTC
>JAWLED010000178.1:0-2979 GCA_041686235.1 Spirochaetia bacterium
GAACATTCTTTTCTGCCATAACGCCACAAAAGCTACGGCCCCACCGGGAGATGGTCAAGAGGGAAGTATATAGAACCGTGTTGATAGGCTACGGTAGGCGCGGGGGTTCTGCATAAACGTCTTGAAGTAGAGCGATTTCGGCAAGCCGGCTGACCCCAACATAACAATAAGCTGATATGCGCGGATTGGTTAGCGCAGACCAGTCGAGCAGGTCATTCATTCACTCGGACAGTGCCTTCCTACTCTCCCTTCAGCTCTCGAACGATCTTCCTGACCTCGTCACGCTCGTACAACTGATCGGTGACGTACTTGTGGATGATGGTGGATATCAGTGTCTGATAGGGCACTCCGGCCTCCGCCGCACGCTTTTTCGTGAGCTCCACGTCCCCCTTTGGGAGCCGCAAGCTGATCGCCTGGTTCTTCCGCGCGCGGGAGAGTATTCCTTCGACCCGCTTCCGCGTTTCCTCGTCAGCCGGCTTGGCACGCTCGGCGTTGTCTTCGATCTCTTGCTCTTCAGGTGTCAGTTCGCCGCTCACTACGAGCCTCCATAGATCTTGTGGTATTTGCGGCTTCGAAACGCTGTCTTGAGGACGACTCGCTCGTCGTCGCTTACCACAAAGGGTACGACCCACGTGTAGTCGTGAATAGACATGATGAAGTACTGCTGCTCTTCGTTTCGTTCGCACCCCTGCGATGAAATCTCAAAACAGCTATTACGTGCCGTTTTCAGGTTTCTTTCGAAGATTCATCACCGCCGTAACAACGATCCGGTCTGTTTGGAGAGTATACAGCAGTCCGTACGGGAATCTATCAAGTAAAGCTCTGCGGGTATGCTCCCCTACCTTTGTCCACCCCTCGGGAAACTGCACGATTCTGGATACAGCACGGTCCACTTCTTGCGCAAACTCATACCCTAAACCCGCACGTTGCTCGTTGTAGTATTCGATCGCTTCAAGCCACTCGGATCGAGCCTCGCGAAGGAACTCAACAGTCATCGGTCTGTGAGTTCACGCTTCATTCGCTCGTACGAAACACTCGGCTCTTCGCCCCGCTCGTAGGCTTCAATACGACGCTCGGACTCTGCAACCCATGCACGCTCGATCTCCCGCTCCCGATCCGATCGCAGGCTTTCATATAACCTTTCGATCACTTCGGTACGCTCATATGGGGAAAGAGAGAGTGCCTCACTGATGATCGATTCTGTGCGCTCGCTCATGACGGTTTCAGATTATACCACATTACACGCGCTGTCGGGATACCCGTTCGGCAGATGCCGTGGGTTGCCGATCGCCGCCCGGTTTCGAGCCTGATCGCCTCAATTGACAGCTTCCTCCGCGACGCTCCACGGGAGACGTGTGTCTGTTCCACGGCACAAACCGCGGGTCGCGCTCCGGGCGCCTCACTCGCGCTCTACACCCGCAACCGCACCGCGTGCTTACGGTAGTGAATCTCCTCGCGGTCGAAGTCGAGCTTGATGCTCCACTTCTGCATGGTAGTCGCACCGATGATCACCTCCTCGGAGCACTCGTCGAAGACGATGAACTCATCGGAGAAGCGGGCCTCGGAATCGTCGAAGCGGAACTCCAGGCTGACGCGCTGCATGGCTTGAATGGTATCGTCGGGACGTGCCGTCTCGAAGATGTAGTTCTCCGGGTCCGGGATCGCGGTCACGTGCTCCAGCGATTCCGCCAACTCCCGCCGAATGATCGAGTAACTCGCACCGGAATCAAAGAGTGCCCGCCGCCTGGCGGTGCCCTTTGAGCCCAAAAGCAGGATGTCTTTTTCGAGTATACTCACAGTAGCCTCCTGCCTGGGGATACTGGGTATTCTGAGATGGTGCTTCATTGAAAGCCTCCAAACGCGGGAAAAGGTGTGGGCGCGTTCACTTTCCGCGCGGCGCTTGTGATGATTATATCATATTCGCACAGCGGGGCGTGGCCCCGCGGCACCGGGGCGACGGCTACAGCGGTGCCCGACAACACATTAGCGAGGTCTGCAACCCGGAGCCGGCCCTAGCTATACGCCTGTCCGATCGCGGCCCTGAGCGCGGCGATGTGAGCGGGACGAATGCCGCAGCAGCCGCCGACGGCGCCTGCGCCGCTACCAACCCACTCCATGGCGGCTGCCGCGAATTCCTCGGGGGAGAGGGTATTGTCGAATCGCCAGTTGGGTATCTCGAAAACACCGTGATGCGGGTAGGCGTAGACCGGTCCGTCCCAGGCTTCCCGGACCAGCTGAAGCGCATCCGGTGTGAGCTCTATTTCGCTATGCATCACGCCGACCGCCTGGGGGGTCCCGGCACCGTCCAGCACCCGGTCCAACGCCTCTTTGAACGGGGTCTGTGAGCCGAAGAGCCACAGCTCGCCGTCGGGGCTTCGTTCCACACTAAAGCCCAGCCACACCGGTAATCCGGTTTCCAGCGCAGCCTCCAGACATAATCGGGTCTGGGTCACATCACGCATCATCTCCAGCATAACGAGTTCAACTCCGGCATCCGCGATGATCTCCGCCTGAGCACGGTAGCCGTCGCCGGGGTCACCAGCCTTCTCGATCACCGACCGATCCAGGCCGGTGGAGAGGGTCGTGGTAGACATGGAACCGGCGACCCACACGGGCCCTTCCCGGCGCTTGGCCCCTGTTTCTCGGGCCTCTCGGGCCACCTTCAGTGCCTCACGGTTCGCGGCCTCGAATTCGTCGGCAAGGCCGGCGCTCAGCATCATGTGGTGGTTGCAGGAATAGGTGTTCGCGATGATGATCTCCGCACCCGCCTCAACGTAGGCGCCGTGCACCCGGCGAAGGACATCCGCATCGGTGAGAGCTGCCCGCGCGCTCCAGACCGTTTCGTGAAGCGTCGCACCCATCCGCTCGAGCTCGGTGCCCGTTCCGCCGTCGATGAGGATAGGTGGCCCCTCCGCGAGGCGGGCCGCAAGATCTTCTGCCGTAGTAGTCGAATCCATACTTCACCTTCGCACCAAGTTC
>JAWLED010000079.1:0-12986 GCA_041686235.1 Spirochaetia bacterium
CATGCGCTCGCCGGTTGCGCCGTACACGTCCTCTCCCAAGTAGTGAACAGATCCGGAGGTCGCCGGTATCAGCCGCAATATGACCTGGCCGGTGGTACTTTTCCCGCAGCCGCTTTCACCGACAAGACCAAAGGTCTCTCCGGGAAAAATGTCGAAGCTCACCCCGTCGACCGCCTTCACATGGCCGGTAACTCGGCTGAAAACGCCGGTCCTAATGGGGAAGTGCTTCTTTAGATTCTTTAGAGAGACTACGGGCTCGCGGCCGCGAGAGCTTGGGGCGGTACCCGTGGCAACGGATTCATCGGCCATTAGCGACCTCCTTTGACCGGCTGTTCGGAATCAGCCTCGTGGAGCTTGCGTGCCCTCTCTTGCGTGATGTTTTCGTGCAGCCAACACCGCACCGTGTGTTTACCCTCGAGTTTACGGGTGCCCGGCATTTCGTCTTTGCAGATGCGCATTGCGTGCGGGCAACGCGGGTGAAACGGGCACCCGCCCGGCATTTCGAGTGGATTGGGAACATTTCCGGGAATGTAGATGAGTCGTTGTTGCTCGGCTTCGACCGAGGGTCTGCTTCCAATCAACCCCTGGGTGTAGGGGTGTTGCGGCTCGTGAAAGAGTGTTTCGGCGCTCGCCTCCTCGACCATTTTCCCGGCGTACATCACCGCGACTCTGTCCGCCATTTCAGCAATGACACTAAGATCATGCGTTATGAAAAGGATGGCGGTTTGGATGCGGTCTTTTAGCTCCTGCATGAGCTCGAGGATCTGTGCCTGTATCGTGACGTCGAGGGCAGTGGTGGGCTCATCCGCTATAAGGAGCTTCGGGTTGCAGCTCAACGCCATAGCAATCATAGCACGCTGACGCATACCGCCGGAGAAGCGGTGGGGATATTCGTCGAGCACGTCCTTAGCCCGGGGTATTCCCACCAGCCGCAGCATCTCAACGGCACGATCCCGCGCATCCTTTCCGGTAAGGTGCTGGTGTAGCTGGATCGACTCCATCAATTGGTTACCGATGGTAAACACGGGATTGAGGCTGGTCATGGGCTCCTGAAAGATCATGGCGATCTCGTTTCCCCGGATTTTGCGCAGTCTCTCCGGCGAGACACTGAGCAGATCGGTTCCCTCGAATCTGATTTCCCCGCCGTCGATGGATGCCGGCGGCGTCGGTAAGAGTTGGAGGATGCTCAACGACGCGGCAGTTTTGCCGCACCCGCTCTCTCCGACGAGGCCCATGACCTCACCGGCCCCTATCTCGAACGATATATCGTCCACCGCACGGACTTTCCCGCCTTCGGTGTTGAAGCTTGTGCGTAAATTGCGAACTTCAAGAAGCTTCGCCATAGTTGTTCCCATTCCCTCTTAGTATTTATCGCGTTTTGGGGTCGAGCGCATCTCGCAGACCGTCACCAACCAAATTGAAGCCGAGAACCATGAAGAGGATTGCAAGGCCCGGGAACGTAGTGAGGTGGTGCGCGGTGCGAATGTATTCACGACCGTTAGAAAGGATTGCTCCCCACTCGGGGGTGGGAGCCTGCGCGCCGAGGCCGAGAAACCCGAGTCCGGCCGCCCACAGGATGGAGGTAGCAATCTGAAAGGTGCTTTGGACGATGACCGGCGCCAGGCAGTTCGGCAGTATATGTCTGAAAATGATGCTGAAGTCGGCAATGCCGGCCGCTTGTGCTGCGGCGACGTAGCTCTGTTCCTTGGCGGCAAGCACCGATCCGCGAACGAGACGCGCGTAGATCGGGACACTTGCAATGCCGGTGGCAATCATCACGTTCTCCACACCTACGCCGAGTACCGTGACCACCACGATGGCCAAGAGAATCCCGGGAAAGGCAATCATGATGTCGATAAAGCGTTGGGTTATGATATCGAGCTTTCCGCCATAGTACCCGCTTACCGCGCCAACCGGCACGCCGACGGCAATGCCGATTACTACGGAGATGATGCCGATGTTCAAGGAAATGCGCCCGCCGTAGAGCATGCGGCTGAACAAGTCTCGGCCGAGCTCATCGGTTCCCAGCCAATGCTCGGCGTTGGCGGTCTGCAGTCGGCTCACCAACGATGTTTCGGTCGGGCTGTGTGTGGCAAGATAGGGTGCAAAAATCGAGCCCACGACAAACAACCCGATTATCGTCAAGCCGATGAGAGCGCCCCGATTTCTCAAAAGGTGATGAGCGACGGTGCGCACCTCGCTGTGTTTTTTCCGACGCCCTTTGTGCAGGACCAGGGTCTCACCGCTGTGGGCCTCGGCGGGTTGGCCGGCGGTGCCGCCCTGTTGTGGTGTGTGTGCTTGACTCATATATCATCCACCCTTTTACGGCGTCGATGACGCCTAAGAGCTCTCCTTCTCTTGGTAGTGAATACGCGGATCCAGAAATGCGTAAATTACATCGACAACGAGATTTATGATGACGAACAAGAACGCCAGAAGCATGACGGTTCCTTGCACCACCGGATAGTCGCGGCGGAGTATGGAGTCCACCAGGAGCCTTCCCACGCCGGGCCATGCGAAAACGGTTTCGGTTAGCACCGCACCGCCGAGGAGAATACCGAATTGAAGGCCTAGGACCGTGACCACCGGAATGAGGGCGTTCTTTAGCGCGTGCTTATAGACAACCACCCGCTCGGCAAGCCCTTTTGCCCGAGCGGTAGTTATGAAATCCTGTTTCAACACGTCGAGCATGCTCGACCGGGTAATGCGGGCCATCAATGCGGCGCTTGCCATGCCGAGCGTGATGCTCGGGAGTATGAGGTGACGCAGTGAGCCCATGCCCGTTGCCGGAAGCCACCTGAGCTGAACGGAAAACAGCAACTGAAGCATCAGAGCCAGCCAAAATACCGGGGCAGCGACCCCCACGAGCGCCACAAACATGCTTGCGTTGTCGAACAGTGAGTTCCTCCGTGTGGCCGAAACAATACCGGCAGAAACTCCCACGATGGTCGCTATGAACAGCGAAAGACTGGCAAGTACAAGGGTCCGGGGAAACCGTTCGGCAATTTCGGTCGTTACCGGGCGTCTGCTGAAGGTCGATACACCGAGGTCGCCCTGCACCGCGCTCGATATAAAGGTCCAATATTGAATATGTACCGGTTCGTCCAATCCGTAGCGCTCACGAACTTGCTCGACGTACTGAGGAGTGGCCTGGACACCCGCGAGCGCGCGCGCCGGATCCCCGGGCAAGAGTCGTATGATAGCAAACACAATGACGGATACCCCGATGACTACCGGGATAGTGAGCATCAGCCGACGAAGGATGTATTGATACAATTACGAGGGCCTCCTGTTCTCGATTTCCGCACAGCCCTGTGGTGCGGAAATCGGACGGAGCCGCCTGCCCGATCGCAAGACGGCTCCGTCGCTACACATAGCGGCCGCCCCCGCAAGGGGCAGCCGCCGACCGATTTCCAGTAGTGCGTGCAGCACCGAGATTCGCTTTACTCGGTGAAGTACGCATCCCACGCGCTGAGGTTCTCCAGAGGATGGTGAATCAAGCCTTCCACGTAGGTGCGGTTGGCGTTGATCTGCCCCTGGTTATAGAGAAAGATCCAGGGCGCGTCCTCCCAGATCAACTCGATGGCTTCGGCGTACATTTCCTCGCGCTCGGCGGTGTCGGTTTCTACCCGTGCCTCGTCAAGCAGCTCGTCCACGCGCTCGTTTTCGTAGAAACCGCGGTTGTTGCCGTCCGGATTCCACTGGGCGCTGTGCAGTAGTGCATAGAGACCATAGTCGGCATCGAGGGTTACGGTACCCCAGCCGAGCATAAACGCGTCGTATTCCGCCTCCTCGGGAGGCTGGCTGGTAAAGTCGAGATAGCTCGACCATTCGCGAGTCTCGAGCGTAGCGTCCACGCCGACTTCCGAGAGCATATCCTGCACTGCTTCGGCTACCGTCTCGTCAAGCAGGTAGCGGCCTGAGGGGTGGTGCAGGGTCATCTCGAACCCGTCGGGATATCCGGCCTCGGCAAGCAGCTCTTGGGCCCGCTCGGGGTCGTACTCGTAAGGCCCGACTGATTCATGACCAAATACCGACTCCACGATGGGCGCGTCGGCCACGGTGAATGTGCCTTCGAACAGCCCGTCGACGATGGACTGCTTGTCGACGGCGTAGTTCAGCGCGCGGCGAACCTGTGGGTCGTCAAAGGGCTCCTGCTGGTTGTTGAAGCCGATGTAGACGGTGCGCACGCTGGTTTGGTTTACGACTTCGATGTCGGAGTTGCCTTCCAACCGCTCGGCCTCTTGCGGCGGTACCCGCATGATTGCGTCGGCCTCACCGGTCTCGAGTGCCACGATAAGCGCCGAGGACTCGGGAATGAAGTCGAACTGAATATTCGGGATCTGAGGCGTGTCTCCGTAGTAGTCCTCATTTACCGTGAGCGAAATGCTTTCTCCGCGGCTCCAGTCCTCCATCTCATACGGGCCGGTTCCAACGGGCATCTCGAACGTGCCGTCGGGCTCGAGCTCATTGATCTGAGCGGGACTCACGATACCGACGAAGCTGTGCGAAAGGTGTGAGAGAATCGGAGCGAACGGCTCGGAAAGGGAGAGCTGCAGTGTATATTCGTCCACCGCTTCGATCTCCTCCACTGTTCCCAGCAGAAATGCGTAGGCCGCCCCGACGTCCGGGTCGACGAACCGTTCGAGATTGTCTTTGACCGCTTCCGCATTGAGCGGCTCGCCGTCGTGAAACTCGACGCCCTCGCGGATATCAAAGGTCCAGACCGTGCCTTCGTCGTTTGATTCCCAGTCGGTTGCGAGCATTGGGACGAGAGACCCATCCTCTTCCATGTAGATCAGCCGCTCTACGACGTGCTCGCCCACCGTTGCCGCCGGCGCGGATGTCATGTTGACCGGGTCGAGAGACTCCGGTTCCGCACCGATTGCAATAGTAAGTGTGTCACGGTCGACGGTATCGGCCGTCTCCTCCTCCGTGTCTTCCTCTTCAGCCTCCTCTTCAGCAGGTCCGCACCCCGCCAACAGGAGCGCACCCGCCAAAGTGATGAGCGTTACCATCATAGCAACGCGCCATAGCCACCCTCTTGAATGATGTCGCATATACCCTCCTTTGAGCAATACAGTTCACCGCATCATATTCTTACGCTTATATTCAGGTCAAGGCAAAATCAGCATTTTGCGGTCATTGCCTATGGTATCGTTAGATGCGTAAAGGTGGGTTGCTTGATTACGAAGTTTATTGAGGCATTGCTGCTGCCTCCCGGTATTTTCGTCGTGCTTATGGTTGGGGCGGCGGTTTGGTGTATGAGGTGTTGCGACAACCGCGATACCGACCGCCGGAGCGCCCGTGGTAACGCTGTTGACAGCGAGACCGACGCCGACGCCGGCCCCGTCCGCTTTTGGGACCACTGGAGCAGGGGGCGTACGGTTGGGGTATTCCTGCTGGTAGTGGCCGGGCTCTTGTACGGCTTTTCGACCTCGGTCGTGGGAGAGCTCCTTATTGCTCCGCTCGAGCGGGCCTATGCGCCACCCGAGACCGAAGAGGCGTGTTGGGGCGATGCGATCGTGGTGCTCGGTGGCGGGCTGCGGTCGGCTTCACCGGGAGAGAGAGGGGCACCGGCGCTTACCGACGAGTCGACCGGTCGGTTGGTATACGGGGTTCGATTGGCGCGGGAGATGCCGCTTTCGCTTCTCTACAGTGGCGGAAATAGCGCCGGCGGCGGGGATCGTCCGACCGGCGCGGAAGCTGCCGCCCGGGTGGCCGAGAGCCTCGGAATCGAGCCGGATAGGCTGGAGCTCGAGGCGAGAAGCCGGACGACCTGGGAAAACGCGATGTACACGGCACAGGATTTTGACACGAACGTGCCGCTCTTGGTGACGAGCGCGTGGCATATGCCGAGGGCCATGTACTCATTCCGCGAGCACGGGATGGACCCGGTACCGGTTCCGACCCTTTACCGCAGTGATCCTGCCCGGCCCCGAGCCATAGATTTTCTCCCGTCAGCCGGAGGCTTTGAGACGAGCTCCCGGGCTCTGCATGAGTACATCGGGCTGTTGTATTACCGGTTGCGGTATTAAGCGGCGATAGGGCCGGGGCGTGGCGGCCGCGATACGGGGCCGTTTGTGGTATCCGGTGGCCGCGCTGTACCGGTCCGTGATAACCTTCGCCGCTCATGGACCAAGAAACCCGCCGATACGCACAGAAACGGTTCCGGCTGTTCTGGATTATGAACGCTGTGCCCGTAGCATTCCTTCTCGACGATATCCTGGTGCTATACGGCATTCGAAACGGGCTGCCGGAACCCGCGTTGGCGGCGCTCGCGTCATTTGTGCACCTGACGATGCCGTTCATGCTCCTGGGACGGCTCTTCAGCGCACGGTGGGGGCTTGCCGGTGGGTGGGTTCGCGCGTATCTCATCCGCTACACAGCCGTTCTTGTTCTCGTTATTGCTCCGTGGTTCACCGATGTCACCGCGCGGACGGTTATCATTCTTGCCGGCGGGCTGGTGTTCGCGATGTTCCGAGCGGTCGGGGTCATCAACATGCATCCGCTCAACGGCGAGATCACCACCGACGCCGGACGCGGGGCATATCTTCACACGAACTTCGCCCTGTTTAACGGCACCTATTTTCTTGCGGTCATCGCCACGATTCTCGCCACCCGCTTCTTTGACTCGACATGGATTTATCAAGTCATGGTCGTATTCGGTGTATCGGTTGGTTTCTCCTCGTTGCTGGTGCTGCGGGGTGTCCCCGAGTCCGGCGAGGGGCGCGATTCGGCCCGAGCGCCGTTCATGCAGCTGTTTCGAGAGGTCCGCAACGAGATCCGCTTGTCGGCCCTTATCCCGGCGTGGGCCGGAGGGCTCATGAGCTTTGCGCTGGTAATCCCGTTTGCGATACTCTTCATCAAGAACGGGTACGGCGTAAGCGATTACAATGCGCTCTTCTTTACGCTTCTAACCCTGATCGGCAGCGTAACGAGTGGGATGCTCAACCAGAAGCTCGCACGGTGGATCGACCCCGATAGGCTCGTGTTTCTGTATGCCTCGGTTTTGACGTTGATGGCCGTGTTCTGGGCGTTTGCTCCCGCACAGCTCGTGTATCCCCTTGTCGCTGCGGCGTTCTTCGTAGCGGGGGTATCGCGAGCCGGGATTACCGTGGGACTGCAGCACCACCTCATTTCCACCAACCGCCCTGAGCACCGCATGCACGTATCACTTCTCGTAGAGCTGACCGGTTCGGCAGTGGCCGGGTTGTCGGGAACGGTCATTGGAGGTGTGCTTCTGGATGTGTTCGGGCGGCATTTCAGCGGCGTTGATGTGTACCGATGGTACTTCCGCGTCATCATTGTGATTTTGCTCGTGGCGCTCGTGTTTGTCTGGCGCATTAGGAAAGATCGTCCCGCCGCGCAGGGTGTGTAACCGCCGAATCGCCGCGGTCGGCCGGGCACGCCGGGCGGCTTTGCCCGGCGAATCGCCGCATCCGTGCAAATAACGGTTGCTCGTCGGGGAATTTCCGACTATCGTGTGAAACCGAATAAGGAGTAAAGGTTGGAGACGCCGAACAGGCTACTGTATCTTCTCGTTCTCCTCGTGTTTCCGGCGTTGGCGGTGGCCGGATTCGTTGCAGGCGGAATTCCTGAGACGATCGCCGGGGTTTGGGAGCTTCAGGCACACCCGGCACGCCTTCTCAATGATTTCAGTGTTGTAGCCGGCGCAGGGGCCGCTCTTGTCAACGCAACGCTCGTGGCCCTCGTCGGAATTGTCCTCGTGCGTATCAACGGCACTCGCCTCTCCGGGCCGACCGTCGCAGCGGTCTTCACGATGTTTGGGTTCGGGCTCTTCGGCAAGACACCGCTCAACATTCTGCCGATTCTGTTGGGGGTTTTTGTTGCAGCGCGGATTGCGGGCAACGAGTTTCGCTCCTACATCCTCATTGCTTTGTACGGCACGGCAATCGGTCCTCTTGTGTCTTTAGTGGCGGTGGAGTTGCCGTTGCCCACGATGCTGCAGATTCCCTTGGCCGCATTGGTGGGGATTGCCGTCGGTGCCCTGTTGCCGGCGGTTGCCATGGTCATGCTTCGTCTCCACCAAGGGTACAACCTCTACAATATTGGTTTGACCGCCGGGTTCGTCTCGCTCTTTGCCGCCGCCGTCGTATTCGGGGGCAGAGGCCAGTTGCCCGGAGGCGACCTCTGGAACGAGAGCCCGACGCTGTTACTGCAGCTGATCGTTCCCGCTACTGCCGTGGTGCTCTTGCTCACGGGGGTGGTTGCCGGCGGGGCGTCGGCGTTTCGGAGCTTCCGGCGTATCCTCGAGCTTCCCGGCCGCCTGCCTTCGGATTTCATGGAGATGGAGTCGATAAACGGCTCACTCATCAACATGGGGGTCATGGGGCTCGGCTTGTGGGGATACGTTGTCCTGGTAGGTGGGGACCTGAATGGACCGGTCAACGGCGGACTATTTACGGTTATGGGGTTTTCGGCGTTCGGCAAGCATCCGCGTAACGCGTGGCCGATCCTCGCGGGCGTTGTCCTTGGCGCGTTGGTCTTTGGTCTCGAATTGTCGGCGCCGGGGGTCATTCTAGCAGCTCTTTTCGGCACGACGCTTGCGCCGCTGGCCGGCGACTTCGGCGTCATCGTGGGAGTCATTGCCGGATTCCTGCACCTGTCGATCGTGTTGAGATCCGGTGCGTGGCACGCGGGTATCGACCTTTACAATAACGGTTTTGCGGGCGGTCTCACCGCGACGCTTCTCGTTTCGGTGATCGAGTGGTATCGTGCAAACAGCCCGTGGAACAAGCCATCAAAGTTCGGCGGCTTTAACGTCGGGGCAAAGGACAAAAAATGAATCGAAAAGACTTTTTGCTTCACCTCATCGGAGAGATGGGGCACTACATACTGGACAACGATCCGAACCGCATGGTGATTTCCCTTCACCAGGAGACCGACGGCGTGCACCTTTCAATTATGGATAGTGTCGCACGGGAGGAGTCGGAGCTCGAGTCGATTCGCGCGTCACTCAACAGTTCCCGTCGCCCGGAGCTGGCCGGCTATTACGGCAGCATGGCGGGCTATGACAGCCTCGGCGATGCGCGGCTAAATCTTATCGGATGGCAAGTCAAGGGCGCAGATGTGAAAAGTACCGAAGAGGGGACGCAAATCGACCTGTGGCTTGGCGGTAAGGGATTCGATCCGGAGAGCTTCTCCATCTACGACGACTCACGCTCGTGAGAACCGAGGTGGGTGTAGAGAAAGCGCTTTATCTTGCGCGTCGGCGTTTTCTCGAAAGGTTCCCATTGCAGAACCATCCTACTCAGCCGTGCATGGCGGCTTACTCGGGCATTTACCGCAGCTCGCATGTCTTCGAGCATCTCGTCCGCTCGTTGTTGGATGGCGGCAATCTGTGCCGCATGCTCGCCGAGCCGTGCCTTGAGGGCTTCGATATCGACGTGCACGCGAGCGGTTAGCTGGCCCTTCCACTGAAATACCAGCGATTCCACCACCAGCTCGTGCTCGTTAATGGCGTTCTCGAGATCGGCCGGGTAAATGTTCTCTCCGCTCGGTCCGACGATCATGTTCTTGAGGCGACCGCGGAGATAGAGATATCCGTCTTTGTCCGTTGAGGCCAAATCGCCGGTTCTCAGCCGGCCGTCCTCTGTAAAGATTTCCTTCGTGGCCTCTTCGTTTCGATAATAGCCCTGCATGACGTTGGGGCCTTTTACCAGCACTTCCCCCTGTACGCCGTCTCCGGCCTCGAGGTCCACGCGTATCTCAACGTTCTCGATCGCCGGTCCGGTGGAGCGGTATCGCGTGTGCTCGGCGTCGGTACCGGCAATGAGCGGTGAGGTCTCGGTCAGCCCGTAGCCGATGGCGTAGGGAAACCGGCCTTCTCGCAAAAAGCGCTCGGTTGCCGGCGTCAACGGCGCGCCCCCGATTCCGTAAAACCGCAGTGCCCCACCGAACGCCTCATATGCTTTACGACCGGCAGCCCGGTGGATGAGTTTTCGAAGCGGGGCTATATGCCGTATCGCTCTGGTGAGCGCATTCTTGGCAAACACCGGCTTTACCCGCGCCTGATAGAGTTTCTCCATGATGAGGGGAACGGTGATCATCATCGTCGGCCGCACCTCGCTGAGCGCAGGAAGAAGAGCGGACAGCGTCGGCGGTTTCCCGAGATAGGTTATCGAGGCACCGCATGCCAGGGGCAGGAGAAATCCGATGGTGCACTCGTAGGTATGGGCGAGGGGCAGTACCGAGAGGAAACGGTCTCCGGGACCGATCTCCGCGACCGATCGGGAGCTTATGACGTTCTGTACGATGTTCTCGTGGGTCAACATGACGCCTTTGGGATCCCCGGTCGTTCCGGAGGTATAGAGAATGGCGGCAAGGTCGGTCTCGCGAAGTAAGGGTGCCTTGTCCGTCGAAGCTGAGGTCTCGCCTGCTTGGGACTCGGAGAGCTCCGAGAGCTCTTCCATGGACAGAACGAAGTAGTTTCCGTCTTCGGTCGGCACGTTCGGCGAAAGGGCGCGTGATACGATTAACCCGCGCGCCCCCGAGTGCTCGAGGATCGAGCGCATTGTCTCGGCGGGAAAATCCGGAAGGATGGGAACGACTACCGCCCCCATCGTGGTGACCGCGAGATAGGCTATTCCCCACTCGGGTTTGTTATTGCCGAGAACGGCGACACGGTCACCGGCTTCTACGCCACGGCTCGATAGTAGGCTGCGAACGCCGGCAACGGCTTCTTCCAGCCTTCCGTAGCTAAGGGAGCCTCCACCTCGGATTGCCAGGGCGGTGTGCTCTCGGTAGTCGCGTGCGCTTTGTTCGAGGAGGTCCCGTAACGTTTTTAGGTTACGGATCGGGTGCGGAATTGGTTTAGGCTCCATAACCCATATAATACCAGCTCAGCACTGTGGTATTCAAACCTTTTGTTCGGCTAGGCAACGGGAGCCTTTCGAAGGTCCGTCTTGCGATATTGGGCCGACAATTGGGCCTTTCGCAGGCGGATCGACTTGGGGGTGACCTCGACCATTTCGTCGTCTCGAATGAACTGAATGGCGCGCTCGAGCGTCATCGGGAGAACGGGCGTGAGCACCACCGCCTCGTCCTTGCCCGCTGCACGCATATTGGACAGCTTTTTGGTCTTGCACGCGTTTACGTTGAGGTCATTCTCTCGGTTGTGCTCACCGACGATCATTCCCTCGTAGACCGGTTCTCCCGGTCCGATAAACAGTTGCCCCCGAGGCTCGAGATTGAACAGGGCGTAGGGTACCGACTCTCCTGATCGATCGGCGATCAGCGATCCGGTAAAGCGGTCGGGGAAATCTCCTCGGTAGGGTTCGTAGCCGGAGAGCGACGCGTTGATGATGCCGGTGCCCCGCGTATCGGTGAGAAACTCGTCGCGGTAGCCGAGCAAGCCGCGCGAGGGCACGCTGAACTCCAGGCGCGCACGATTGCCCTTGTGTATTTCGTAGCTGAGCATCCGTCCCTTTCTTTTGGAGAGCTTTTCGGTGACCACCCCGGTGAAGTTCTCATCGCATTCGAGAAACAGATGTTCTATCGGCTCGGTCGTTACCCCGTCCTCTTCTCGGAAGATGACGGTAGGGCGCCCCACGGTGAGCTCGAAGCCTTCGCGCCGCAGCGTCTCGAGGAGAATGACCATCTGAAACTCGCCTCGTCCCATGACGAGAAAGCCCTCTTTGTTTTCGGTTTCCTCGACGCGGATCGAGACGTTGAGGAGGGTTTCCTTGTTGAGTCGCTCACGAATCTTACTCGACTGCACGATTTTTCCCTCCCGCCCGAGTAGCGGCGAGGTGTTGGGTCCAATCAGCATCGAGACCGTCGGCTCATCCACGGTGATTCGCGGCAGCGCCTTCGGGGCGGTCTTCTCGCAGATGGTGTCTCCGATGTGGACATTGTCGACTCCGGCGAGCACGACGATGTCTCCGGGACCGGCTGTCTCGGCCTCGACAAGGGAGGGGCCCTCGTAGGCCTGAAGGCGGGTAACGTTGAGATTGGTTCTGCGGTCGTTCTCTCCAAGGCAGACGAGCGCTTCTCTGCTCTTCGTGGACCCGTGCATGACTTTGCCGATTGCCAGGCGGCCGAGGAAGTCGGAGTGAGAGAGGTCTGAGACCAGCATCTGGAACGGCTCTGTTGAGACGTAGGCCGGCGGAGGTACCTCCTCGACGATGGTATCCATGAGGACGTGCAGGTTTTCCGGCTCATCTTCGAGGCTTCGCTTGGCAAGACCGGAACGGCCGTCGGCGAAGATGACCGGACAGTCGAGCTGCTCCTCGTCCGCGTCGAGGTCGATGAGGAGCTCGTATATTTCATCGAGGACCTCCATCGGCCGCGCATCGCTGCGGTCGATCTTGTTTATGACCACGACGATGTGGAGCGAGGCCCTCAAGGCTTTGTCCAAGACGAAGCGGGTCTGAGGCAACGGACCTTCGCACGCATCGACGAGAAGTAACACACCGTCGACCATGGAGAGTGCGCGCTCTACCTCTCCGCCGAAGTCGGCGTGGCCGGGCGTGTCGAGGATGTTTATCTTTATCCCTTTCCACTTTATGGCGCTGTTCTTCGCGGCAATGGTAATGCCTCGCTCGCGTTCGAGGTCCATGTTGTCCATGAGCCGCTCGTCGGACTCTTGTCCGTCGCGGAATACTCCCGATTGGCGGAACAGGGCATCGACCAAGGTGGTCTTCCCGTGGTCTACGTGGGCTATGATTGCGATATTTCGCAGGGTGGGATTGGTGGCGTCTTTGTGCATTGCGCGAAATGTACGGACAATGGGCCGCTTGGGCATAGGGAAATCGGTCATGTTTTCATAATTTTGTCGGCCGAGCGCTCAGGTTGTCACGGCAGGTGCTTGTGTCGGGAGGTGCCGGGTGTGGGGACGCTCGCGTTGGGGGCGCCGCCTACGCCGGGAGGTGCTTCACCGACTCATACACGGCCTGGAGCGAGGTGTAGCGGGGTACATATGAGAGGTTCCGTTGTGCCTTTGCGATCGAGCAGCACGGGCT
>JAWLED010000179.1:0-2975 GCA_041686235.1 Spirochaetia bacterium
TTTGGCGCGCATTGAAGAGGGCAAATACGGTATCTGCCTCAAAAGCGGCAAACCCATTCCAAGAGAACGATTAGAGGCTATCCCCTACGCGCTCTATCGAATCGAGTACCAGGCCGAGCTGGAGCGCAAAAACCGCTGAGCGGGGTCATATCTCCGTGCACATCCCGACCGAGCGGTCGCACGTAGCTCACACGTTTGCAGGATAAAGACTAAGGTAGTTCCCCCATCTTCCGATAACTTAACATGGAGGATGGGGCAATGCTTGATAGTGTGACATCAAGTCGATCAAACACTCTTCCCGTTACGTCGCTCGTTCGCGCGCGTTACGGCCTCGGCAAACTTTCTTTGCCGGTCAGCGGGGCTATGGGGTATGCCCGGCTAAAACACATCCAGGGCGTCCCGCCGCTCGCCGGCGACAGCGGATTCAGCATTCAGAAGCTCCAGGCCATCGACAGCCTCATAGACCGACTTGCACAGCTCAAAAATGTTGATCGATTCACCGAAGCCGACGACGGCGCCTCCGCGCAGGACGTCGATGCGCTGATCCAGCGCTACTCTGCGGAGCTTCACAGCGCAATCGCCCAGATGTCGGCGTCCGGCTATGTCGCGGAGGCGGACTTGGTAGGCACGATTCTTAACGGCGAAGTGTGAGCTACTGAGACGTCCGAGACCGACCTATATAACCCCTTCACGCCGAAGGACGGGATTGTTCTTCATTTCTCGTTCTATGGAAGACAACGGACCATGCCCGGAATAGAGGCGTGTCTCGGGGGGAAGCGTCAACAGTTTCTCGGAAATGCTTTTGATCAACTGCGCGTGGCCCGCTTTGTCCATACCGGTCGAGCCGATTTCCTTGAAAAACAGAGTGTCCCCCGTAAATACGGCTCGTTCTTCTTCGGAATAGAAACAGACGCTGCCCGGGGTGTGTCCGGGAGTATGGATGACGGTAAGGTCGGTATCGAGGATCGTGTCGCCCTCTTTTAGCTGCATGTCCGGTTCCGGAAGCGGGGAATAGAGCTCTGCAAAAAGCGCATCCCCCTCTTCGCCCATGCCCTTGTACAGCTCGCGATGGAGCTCGGCTGCCTCACCTCCGAGCATGTGCGCGTCGGCCTGGTGCACCGCGAGCGGTATGTCGTTCTCGTAATGCTCCTGGATATGGCGCGCGGCCGAGCAGTGGTCGAGATGTCCATGCGTGAGGAGTATGGCCTGGGGCTTCATGTTCATCGCCTCCAGCCTCCGCACGATTGCCGGACCGTCGGCGCCGGGGTCAATCACGATGCACTCTTTTTTTGCCGTTGCAAACGCGTATACGTTTGTGTGTACGGGATCTACGACCATCCGTTCTACCATGATACAATCAGCGTAACTTAATTGCCGGTGTTCCACAAGATGAATAGTTGGTATCTCGTTTTTGCTATTGCCTTTGTCTTTTTTTTCCTCATTCCCGGTGCCGGGGCGATTTCGGTGCGCCGGAGGTGGCGGCGCTTTCGCCGAAGCGTGATTGCTTCCTCACTGGTGCCGACCGTCACGTATGCGAGGCTTGCCGAGTGGCGCTCGCGTGATGTTTCGGGGCTCGGCCCCTTTCGGTTCTTTGGGCGTCTCGAGGCAATACAGGACGACGATGTCATCTGGCTCAACGACGGGACCATTTCGGTCGCCGCCGACGTTGAGCGAATTGTCGCCTATGTGCTTCCCGCCGAGGGGGTGCACGGCGACTCTACCCGCACATATGCGGAGACGACTCCCGACCGAGTGCCATGGTCGCGCCTTACCTCGCTGCCCGAGCGAACGCCGATTTTCGTTTCGGGGCCGCTGAGTGTAGAAGGCGGTAAGCCGGTGTTTCGGAGCGTGGCAGGTGAGGAGCTTCTCGTGATTCTCCACGACGGGCCGCACGAGGAGCTTTTGCGTCACTCGATTTGGACCGGCCGACAACGCAATGAGTACTGGAATGCGCTCACTCCCGCCTCACTTCTGGTGGGGGCGCTCGCGTTGCTGCTTTCCGCCTACGTATTGCTGCGCGCGCCGGTGGATCGAGCGGCCGCTTTGCTCTCGGTCTCTTGTGCGCTCATCCCCGCACTGCCGCTTGTGCCGCCGGGCTTCGTTACGTTTCCGCTGTACCGGCGCATGTGGCGCAGGGGGCGATACTTGCGCGCCGAACGCGATCTTCTTCGCTTGCCGGCCCGCCATGCGTTCGACACGAACGGCGAGGCCGTGCTTCCCGACGGCGAGCGCTACGCGACGCGGGTGGTTTCTCCGGGCGAGGCGGAAACGCTCGTCTCGCGGGGCGCGAAACGCGTGAGCGCGTCGGTTGTCGACAAGCCACGGGAATATCATGCCTTCGGCGCGCTCGAAGCGGGGCAGTCCGAGCTTCGGCGCCCGGCCGACCCGATGTCCGAGTTTGCGGTTTTGCCGGGACCGCCGCCGGCGCTTGCGCATCAGTGCCAGCGCTACGCCCAGCTTTTCGAGGCCGGTGCGCTCGCGGCCTTAGCGGCGGGCATGGGCGTCAATTTCTATCTCGCCCTCTATCTGATAAGCAGATTCGTGTTCTGAGAACACCGCTCGTGCCCGCGAGGCCCGGAGAGGCGCGGCCCAGCCCGCGCGGCCCGCGCGGCGCGGCATAGCCCGGAGAGGCGCGGCCCAGCCCGCGCTCCTTCGGTCAGTCCACCTTTCGTGCGTAGTTCACGTTGAGCTTGCGGCCACGGTACTCTTTGCCGCTGAGCTCGTCGATGGCGGGTTGCGCCTTGTCTCGAGACAGCTCGACAAACGAGTACTTGTCGAGAATCTTGATCTGCCCGATATCGTCGGAGGTGACGCCATCGACGTTTGTGAAGAGCTGGATCAAATCCCGGGGGAAGACCTTGCGGTTTTTGCCGACACCCACGAATATCGTAGTAAAATCTCCGGTCTTATCTGTCTGCTTGCTCGGCCGAGCCTGTTTTGCCGGCTTCTGGGAGCCGGCGTAGTGCTTAAGCAGG
>JAWLED010000080.1:0-12912 GCA_041686235.1 Spirochaetia bacterium
GCCCCGTCCCCGGCGCCGCGGACGGGAACCCCGCTGCCACCCCGGGTACGCCCGCCACGCCCGTCGACGACGCCGCCAACCCGGACGCGGGCGCCACCTCCGGTACGCCCGCCACCCCCGTCCAGGGCGCCGCGGACGGGAACCCCGCTGCCACCCCGGGTACGCCCCCCACCCCCGTCCTCTCCCACACCCGCGAGCGGTGGCTGAGAAACGGACGTGAGGTCTCCCAGCGTGGTATGAAGCACGCGCGCGAGGGGTGGGTGTTCGAAGACGCGCTTCGCAAGTGTACCATCGGGCCGTCGACGGTCATCATGCGGCGGGAGGCGTTCCAGGAGCTGGGCGGGTTTCGCGAAGATCTCGAGGTGGGCGAGGACTACGAGCTGTGGCTGCGGCTCACCTCTCGATACCCGGTGGCCTATCTCGACGAGCCGCTCACCGACAAGCGCGCCGGGCACGCGGACCAGCTCTCGCAGAAGTACGACTACATCGAGCCGTTTCGCCTGCAGGCTCTTCGGGACCTGGTGCGCTCGGGCTACTTTGAGGGTTGGGCGGACACGCGTGCCCGCGCCGAGCTCGCGCGAAAGTGCAGAATCCACGCCTCAGGATGCGAGAAGCGCGGAAAGACCGAGGAGGCTGCCGCCTACCGGGCCGAGGCCGCTCGATACGAACAACCGGCGCGCTAACGGGTCGCCGCCGCGCCGCCCACCGTCACCGGCACCACCGCCGCCCGGATTGCCGGCACCGCCGGCGTCTCTTATCATCCTGCTACTCTGACGCTTGTTCGCTAAGGCGCTCCCGAGCCTCCTCGACGAGACGCCGGTCGGTCACCATTTCGGCGGAGTCGGCCTGCGAGAGGGAGGAGTCGAGCACGTCTTTCGCCTCTTTGAGCGCGGCCTCGCGGGAGTCGGGGGAGGACACGCCGGCGGCGTGGTCGACGAGATAGCGGCCGAAGGCGCTGAGGGCAGGCACGAGCGTTTGGATGTACTGGCTGTGGCGGGCACTCTCTATTGCGCGGCGGAAGAAGGCGTCCGCTGTGGGGTCGATGCCGGCAATGTCGGTGATTTCGGAGAGGAGTACGCGTGCCGCCTCGGGGAGCTCGCTCTCGGCGCGTTCGACGTGGTGGAGGGCCAGGGCCACCGCGAGGGCGGTGCGGCCGTTTTCCACGTCGGAGCCGGTGCGTTTGACCTCGAGGAGATGATCGCGGGCGTTTCGAAAGGCGTCTTCGTACTCGTCGAGTTGCGCGTGGGCGCAGGCGGCGTAGGGGAGGACGAAGCCGAGGTACCCACGCGCGCCGATGTCCTCGATGATCTCCCGCGCGCCGGCAAGGCGCGAGAGGGCCTTGCGGTAGGAGGTTTGCATGTACTCGTAAATGCCGAGGTTGATGTGACCATAAGCCACGGCCAAGCGCTCGCCGAGATTTTCGGCAAGCTCGAGCGCTTCCTCGCCGAAACGAAAGGCGGACTCGAAGTCGCCGTGTCGCGCGGCGATGACGCCGAGATTGCCGAGGGCGGCGGCAAGGCCGCTCTTGTAGCCGATCTCGCGGTACAGCCCAACGATCTGGGAGAAATAGTCGCGTGCGGTGCCGGTGCGGCCGCGGTAGAGGTGCAGCACGGCCATATCGTAGAGGGGAAAGCTCTCGAGGCGCTTTTCGCCGAGCGCCTCGAACCGCGCCTTGGCATCCTCGTAGCAGCTCATCGCCTGGTCGTAGACGGCTTTGTCGCGGTAGATGACGCCGAGATAGTACAGCGCGAGCGCGCCGGTGCGCTCCTCGCCGGCGGCTTCGGCGATGCGCCCCGACTGCGTGAGCGCCTCGATGCCTTTGTCGAACTCGCCCATGCTCCAGTAGGTGCGCCCGGTAAACAACAGCACCTGTGCCTCGATGTCGCGGGCCTTGATCTTGCGCGACAGCGTGGCCGCCCGGGTGAGCGTCTCGATGGCCCGGCGATAGCTGCTTTGCTTCTGGAGGATCTCTCCCATCTTGGTGAGTACCTGCGCCTGGCGGCGATGGAGAAACAGTTGCCTCGCCAATTGAAAGCCGTGCTCGAGATGCTCGAGCGCTTCGCTCCATCTGCCGCTGATATCGAGCACTTCCCCGAGACGATAGCAGATTTCTATCTGCTCGTGCGGATCGGCGAGCTCGAGCAGTTGGGTGTAGAAGCTCACCGCCTTTTCATTCTTGAAGTTGTCGGCGGCAAACTCGGCGGCCTTCCTCAGGTACTCGCGCGATTTTCCCGCGACCTGTGCACGTCCGAAGTGATAGGCGAGGTCCGCCGCTCGCGTCTCGTCTCCGGCAAATCGCTGCTCGCCCACATACGCGGCCACCGTGTGCAACCGTCGCACGCGGTCGCGCGACTGCATCTGATAGGCGGTGTCCCGCAGGAGGCTGCTTCGAAACTCGTATTCGCCGTCTTCGCGCCGGTACCACAGCCGCTGCCGCGCGCCGCGCTCGAGCAGGGCATCGAGCTCTCCTTCTTTTGCGGTAACCTCGCTTTCGAGGCTGCGCAGTAGAAGGCGAACCACCGGGACGGGAAATCGGGTGCCGACCACGCTTGCCGCCTGGGTGATCTCTCGAAGCTCTGCGGACAACCGGTCGAGGCGGGCAAGGAGCACGCCGGTAAGGTCGGTGGGGACCTCCTCGATCTCGGTTGCCAGCACGAAGCCCTCCTCGTCGGCGCGCAAAAGGTGATTATCGGAGAGGTAGCTGATGATCTGTTCGAAGTAAAACGGATTGCCGCCGGTTTTGTCGAAGATCGTCTCGGTCAGCGAGTCCGCCGGGGCGCCGCCGAGGCGCTTCTCGAGCAGCTCGGCGGTTTCCTCGCGGCTGAGCGGCGAAAGGGTAAACGCGCTCTCCCCGTGCGGCGCCCCGATGTCGAGGCCCGGCTGCTCATCCTCCACCGGGCGGGAGGCGGCAAACAAGGCGAACGGCAAATCGCCGATGATGCGCTCGAGATACCTCAGCACCTCGGGGGTGTCGGCGTCGAGGGCGTGTATGCCGTCGAGCACGCACACCACGGGCGAGAGAAAGGCGTGCGCGCGAATGAACTCCGCGAGCACGTACACCGTATTGTCGAAGCGGGCTTGGGGGTCGAGCTGTTCGTAGAGCGAGCCTTCCCACCGAATGCCGAGAACGGCGCCGAGAAGCGACCTGTTTTGCCTGAGCATCTCGGCACTCTCGCGCGGGGCCTCGCCGTGGCCGTCCTCCGGCAGCTCCTCGAGCTCGCCGAGAAAGGTCTCTATCGCCGAGTCGAAGGCGGTTCGCCGTGCCTCCTCTCCCCGGGGGAGCCCCAGGCGCAGCGCGAGAAATCGAAGGAAGGGGTTGAAGCTCTTTTGCAGTACCGGGTCGACTTCGAGGCGCACGGTGCGAAGGGTCTCGGGAGCGCTTTGCACCGCCTCGTGAATCAAACGGGACTTGCCGAGGCCGGCCTCTCCGTAGATGTAGGTGATGCCGGCGGGCTCACCGCCTGCCACCGTTCGTACCGCGGATTGCAAATGAGAGAGCGGCTCCTCTCGACCGACAAAGGGGCCGTCGAAGGGCTGCTCCACCCCGTGCGTGGGCCGACCCACTTGGTAGATTTCCATCTCCTCGTCGAAGCCCTTGATCTGTTGGCGCCCGCGAGAGGAGAGACTGTATTGATCGGTGAGCCGCTCGGCGGTCTCGCCTGCAACGAGCACCTCGCCGGGCTCGGCCCGCTGCATGAGACGGGCGGCAAGATTGACGGTGGCCCCGAGTACGGTGTAGGTGGCGCGGCGCGGTGAGCCCACCAGCCCGGCGTAGACGGTGCCGGAGGCGAGGCCGATCGCCGCTCGCTCTTCGAGTTGGCGGGCTAGGGCGCCGGAGAAGTCGACCGCCCGCTGCAGGTCCTGCTCGTGGGCGGTGGGCGCGCCGAAGACCACGAGCGCTACGTGGCCCTTGTCGCCGTAATCGAGGAGGTTGAAATACCCGCCGAACTCCTCGGTGAGCCCGAGGAGCGCACCGGCCGCCTCGTCGAGCTTACCCGGCTCATCGACGCCGCGCAGCGAGACAAAGGCCGCGGTAATCCGGCGAAACTCGCCTCTGCCGTTGTAGCTTACCACGCTCGGCGGGAAGAACGCCTGCATGGCCTCGGCGTTCGGCTCCGCGGGCTCGCCCACCGATTCGGGCGGAGCGACGTTCTCGGCGTCGAGGCCTTCGAGCAGGAAGTGCTCGCCGTGGCCGCGTGTGGAGATGGAGCTCCCGGAGGAGGTGGCGCCTTCGAGGGTATCGCCGTCGAGGAGGATTTCCCTGACGTCGGCATGTTCGAGCGCCTCTACCGCGTGCAGCACCGCGCTGCCGCGCACGTAAAACGCGTTTCGCCTGTCGGATTCGGTTACGCCCCATTGCGCGGTCCCCGAGCCGAGGCCCATGCGCGCGGCAATGCGGTAGCGCCCAAAGCGAGTCTCCACGCGGCGGTGCTCTTCGAGAAAGTCCGAGATCTCTTTTGCCGCGGCCGCCGCCTCGGGGGCTACCTCTTCCGCATCGCCGGGAAAGAGGGCTGTGAATGCGTCGCCTGCGAACGAGGCAATGTGGCCGCCGCGCGCGTAGACGCGGCCGATGGGGGTGTCGAAAAGCCTGTTGATAACATCGGAGAGTATTTCGGCACCCTCGTTGCCCTGCTCCATGAGATCTTCGGTCATGTAGGTGAACCCCGAGAGGTCCATTATGAGGCAGGTGGCCGGATGCGATCCGCGGTTTCGGCCGCTGGTGTAACCATCGAGAATAGGATCGGGTACGAGTCGCTGAGTAATAGTCAGCCTCCTCTAATGCGCTCGATTTCCGAGAGCAACACCTCTTTATAGGCCGGTACCGTCGAGGCGTAACGGAGCACTGCACGAAGATAGCCCTCGGGAGCGCCGGTATCTATCCGTTCGCCGCGGGTTCGACGAAAGACCACCCGATCATCGCGCATGAGCGAAGTGAGCGCGGCAACATGGTAGTACTCCCCGCGTTGCCCCGAGGACACGTGCCGTGTCCAGCCGTCTCTAAGGTAATCAAAAAAATCATGTGTATACAAATATCGCCCAATCGAGGCCTCGCGGCTCGGCTCGGCGCCCGGCTCGGGCTTCTCGACGATGTCGCGCACGTGCAACTCGTCCTCGGCGAGCTCGAGCACGCCGTAGCGCTGCAACTGCGGCGGATCGTGGAGGGTAGCGAGGACGGTGCAATTCGTCTCGCGGTAGGCCTCGATGAGCTGTGCCGAGAGCGGCGGGTCTCCGAAATGCAGATCGTCGGGATAGGCGACGACCACCGGCTCGCCGGCGGCGAACTCCTGTGCGTAGAGAAGCGCGTGGCCGGTGCCGCGCATCGCGGTCTGTCTGACGAAGGTGAAGTTTGCCTCGAGAGGTGAGACTTTGCGCAGCTTTTCCTGCGCGCTCTCGGTGCCCTCGGCGCGAAACACCGACTCGAGCTCTATCTCGCGGTCGAAGTAATCCTCGAGCGCCCGCTTTCGCCGCGAGCTGATGACGAGAATATCCGTTATGCCCGAGGCGATGAACTCCCGCGCAATGAAGTCGATCGAGGGGGTGTCGACGAGCGGGAGCATCTCTTTGGGCACCGTCTTTGTAACCGGTAAGAACCGGGTGCCGTAACCGGCAGCAACAATTACGCCTTTCATAGTGGATTCGGAGTATAGACCCTGGCCGGCCGGTCTGCAACCGAGCGCCGGCCGCGCGCGGGGCGCCCGGGACCGGGGTGATGCCGGCCGCGCGCCGCGCGCCGCGCGCGTTGACGGGTGCCGGCGGGCGGGATACATTAGCCCCTACATGAGCCATACAACGCAAAGACGAGAAGCGGGGCAACTCGCCCGCCGCAGCGCAATTGCCCTCGCCCTTGCCGCTACCGCCGCGATGGTGCTGGGCCTTCTCGGCTGCACCGTGCGCGAGGATATTACCGTATCCGTTGACGGAAGCGGCACCACCGAGGTAGACATCGCCCTCGACGAGGTATTCATCCGCTACCTTCGCGACCTCTCCGGAAGCGTCGGGGGAGAGGAGGAAGAGCTGCGCATCTTCGATGTCGAGGAGATACGACGCCGCTTTGCCGAGCGCCCCGGCATCGAGGTGCTCGAGCTCTCGCGCGGAGATCCGGGAGAGCTCAGCCTCTCACTTGCCTTCGACGACGTGGCCGGGCTCATCTCCGAGGAGGAGACTCGGTTCCTTTCTGTGGAGCAGGGCGGGGACACGAGTCGTCTCGAGATCACCGCAAGCCGCGAGGCGGTGGAGGAGGCGCTGACCTATTCACCGCTCGAGGGCTCGAGTGTCTCGCAGATGCTCATGCCGCCCGAGGACATGGGTAGTGAGGAATATACCGAGTATCTGCTGTGGGCGCTCGAGGAATACGACGATGCCGATACGCTTCGAAACAAGATCGAGAGCGCCTCGATCGCGCTCCACGTCGAGGTCGACGGCGAGATCGTCTCGCAGTCCGGCGGCCGGCGAGACGGCGAGACCGTGCGATTCGAGATCCCACTCGTTGAGCTTCTCACCCTCGAGGAGCCGGAGCGCTACGCGGTTGAGTTTCGTTGACACTTCCGTTGCTCGGGTCCTATAGTTAAATGATCCATGGAAGCTCACTACGTTATCGACGCAGACTCGGTCTACAAGATTCTCACCTACGAGCGCCTCGTCATTGTGGATGCGCGCCCGCAGGACGTCTATGAGGCAGGTCACATCCCCGGTGCGGTCAACATTCCCCCGGCACGGCTGGAGGAAGACCGCCAGCTTCGAAGCGGCGCGATCGTCCATCGGCTGCTCGGTCCGGTAGAACGGGCGCGACAGGTCTTTCAGCAGGCGGGAATCGAAGAGGACAGCAAAATTGTTCTCTACGACGCCGGCGGAGCACCGGAGGCGGCGCGTCTGTGGTGGATACTGGACTACCTCGGGCATCCCAACATTCAGATACTCGACGGCGGGATGCAAGCGTGGAGTCAGGACGTCGGTGAGCTTTCCACCCAGGTCCCCCGCCGTCGCCAGGGCAGCTGGCGTCCCGAGCCGCTCGAATACCGATACGCGGACTTCGTGCACCTCATAACCAGTATCCGTTCGGGCTCGGTAACCCTGTGTAACTCACTGCCCTATGAGGAGTATGCAGAGGGGGCCATTCCCGGAAGCGAGAGTGTGCCCTACACCGAAACGTTCAACGACGGGCGCTATCCCTCGCTCAAGAGCCCGAAAGAGCTCATGGAGCTGTTTCGCGAGCGAAACGTGCGCGCGGAAAAAGAGGTGGTCTTCTACTGTGACGAGGGCTACTCGGCGGCGCAGGATTACTTTGCCGCCCGCGTGGCGGGGTTTCAGCGCGTGCGCGTCTATGACGGGTCCACCGAAGACTGGACCGGCCGCGGCGGAGATCTCGTGCCGTTCGGAGGCGCCGACCTCCAGGCCTGAGCCCGTCCCGCCGCGGCGTTGCCGGCCCCATGCGGCTCACCTGCCACCGCGGCCCGCCGCCGCCCGGTCGCTACTTACGCGCGGCGCTTAGGCCACACCGGACACATGCGCTTTGTGCGCTTCGTTGATGCGCTCGATCTCCTGCCCGCTCAGCTCGAAGTCGCCGGCGCCCGCGTTGGACTGCGCCTGGACCGGTGTTTTCGCGCCCACGAGCGAGCTCGTAATGCCCGGCTGTTGGGTGGTCCAGTTGATGGCAACCTGGGCGGTGGCCACACCGCGCTCGTCGGCAATCTCTCTCAGCACGTCGAGAAGCGACTGGACCTTGCTCCACACCGGCTCCTTGAACCAGGGGTAGAACTTGTAGCGGTTGTCTCCCTCCTCGAACTGGGGGATCTCCCGGAACTTGCCGGTGAGGATGCCGCCGGCAAGAGTGCCGTAGTTCACGATGCCGATCGAGTTGTCGATGCAGTACTGCACCACTTTGCCCTCGATGTCGCGCTTGAGAAGCGAGTAATGCGGCTGCAGGCTCACGATCTCGCCGAAGCCGCGCAGCTCGTCCATTTGTTTGATGTTGAAATTGGAGACGCCGAGGTAGCGGAACTTCCCCGCCTGCTGTGCCTTGTTGAGCTCGGTCATCGTCTCTTCCATGGGCGTGTTGGGGTCCGGCCAGTGGATCTGGTAGAGGTCGATGGTCTCCACACCGAGTCGTCGCAGCGAGTCGTCCACCTCCCGACGCACCGAGTCGGCTTTGAGGTTTCGAACGAAGTCGTTTTCGGTGCGAATGATGCCTACCTTCGTGCCGATGACAACATCATCGCGGCGGCCCTTAATTGCGCGGCCTACCACCTCTTCGGCGTGACCGGCGCCGTAGGCGGGGGCGGTGTCGATGAAATTGATGCCCGCATCGAGGCCCGCCTGAATGGCGCGCACCGACTCGTCATCGTCGACGCTTCCCCAAAAGTCGTTTCCGACCGCCCATGTGCCGATGCCGACGGTCGAAATCTGTAGGTCTGATGTTCCCAGCGTTCTGTACTTCATGTGTGTTCCTCGTGTGTGTGGATTTTGCAGCTACGCATAAGGGTACTAAGCGCGCACCGCCCCCGCCAAGGCCGCGCCGCCCGTGCGGGCCGCCGCGCCTGGGCCGCCGGGCGCGGCTCGGGCCGCCGCGCGGAGCGCGCGCCGCCCGCCGCCCGCCGCCGGCGCTACTTCATGCCGAGGGTATACACGCCGTCCCACTTCTTCGGTGGTGCCTTCTTCATGAAATCCGAGCAGCGTTTGGCATAGAGGGCGGACGGCCCGTCGTCGGGGCGGATTTCGAGGGCGCGGTTGAAGTGCTCTCGCGCTTGTTCCCACTCGCGTTGCTCGAAGAACGTGAGCCCCTCATCGAATACCTCGAGCGCCTCTTTGATCTGCGAATCGGCGTTTGACCGCTCGTCTACGACCTCGAACAACCGCACCGGCGTGTTGATGCCGACCACCCGCACACGGTCGAGGCGTCTGAACAGATAGTCGTCGCCGGCCTCGTTTCGGGTGCTCTCGCTTGCGAGGAT
Source organism: Spirochaetia bacterium (assembly GCA_041686235.1). Classification (GTDB taxonomy): domain Bacteria; phylum Spirochaetota; class Spirochaetia; order DSM-27196; family PWMO01; genus JAAAOH01. The sequence continues at coordinate 8,949 of JAWLED010000080.1, forward strand.
CCACGTGCCGTACTGCTTGTTCACTCCCTCGAGCCGTGCGGCGAGATTCACCGCGTTGCCCATCATCGTGTAGTCCATCTTCTGGAAGGTTCCCATATTGCCGACGACCATCTCGCCGGTGTTGATGCCGATGCGAGTGTGCAGCGGCGTGGGGCTGAGGTTCTCCTCGACAACACGCTCGTTGAGAACCGCCTCCATGCGCTTCATGCGGACTGCACTCAGGCAGGCGCGCGCGGCGTGGTCTCCGTACTCGATCGGGGCACCGAAAAAGGAAATGATCGCATCGCCCTCATACTTGTCGATGGTGCCGCGCAGCTCGAGGATGATGTCGCTCATTTCGGTGAGATAGTTGTTGAGAAGCTTGACCAGGTCCGTCGGGTCGAGCTGCTCGGAGATGGTAGAGAACCCCTTGACGTCGGTGAAGAAGGCGGTGAGGTGCTTCTTCTCCCCGCCGAGGGCCAGCTTGGAGGGGTCGGACAACAGGTCGTTTATGACGTCGGTGGAGAGGTAGTGTGAGAAGGCGTTTCGAATGTAGCTGCGTTCTTTCGCCGTTTGAATAAACTTGACCGATGTTATGACGAGAAAGGTGAAGAAAATCGAGAGCGCCGGTGTGAGGAGCGGAAAGTAGGTGCCCGTTTGTACGAAGAACAGACCACCGGCTGTAAGAAACACCAGCACCGAGACGACGCCGACAATGATTGACACAAGCGGGTTGAGCTTTCGGATGAGAAACGCCACGCCCAGCGCCACGAGCACCGCGGCTACCACCGAATACCACAGTGGGTATACGTCGAGAAAATCGTTTTCGAGAATCATGTTGGCGATGGAGGCGTGGGTCCCCACGTTGGCGTAGCGCTCTGAGAACGGGGTCACGCCGATATCGACGGTACCGGTGGCGGTAAGCCCCACAAACACCATCGACCCGGGGATCTCTTCGCGAAGCACAGCCCGGTTTTCCGAGAGTTGCTCGTAGACCTGGGAGGTATTCTCGAAGTTTCGAGGAATCTCCTCGGTAAGCTCCTCGTAGTTGCTTTGCTCCTCCTCGGACAACCCGTCTTGTTCGAGCGCATTCTCGACATCGGCAAGAATGGCCTCTTCGGTCTCGCCGTCGAGAAGGTCTCCCACCGCGTCGAAAAACGCCTCGCGCACTTGAACGTACTCGTCCATTTGTGCGGGATCGCCCCCGGCGAGCACATCATCTTTGATGTCGGAGGCGTAGTCGTAGGCTTGGATGGGGTCGAACTCGCCCTCGTAATAGTTGAGATACCCCGCATCCGCCATGATGCGCAGGTTTTCAATGAGCCGGTTTTCGAGCTCCTCGTGGGCGACGAGGCGGTAGTAGGACATGTGGCGATAGGAGTCCTCGAAATCTCCGTCGGGCCAGTGGATGAGGGTCTTGCCGTGTTCGGTAAGCGGAATGGAGATGTCTTCGACGGTGCCGTCGGGCAGCTCCGCCTCCTCGAGGAGGACCCGTTGTGGGGTCGTGGTGACCTCGGGGTCTCCGAGAACGTCGAGGATGGGCGAGAGGGCGAGCTGGGGATAGTAGTCTCCCTCGTGTTCGATGAGCAGGTTGATCCGTCGACGCACCCCGTCGGCGTCCACGTCCACGTTGACGAAGCCGATACCGGCGGCGTGCTCGAGGATGGGCAGTATGGTCGGCCGGACGGCGTCTGCCTCGACGAACTCCTCGCCTTCGGTGCGGTCCCGCGCTACATCGACGGCAAAGTGCTCGCGAGCGTACTCCTCGGTGCCCTCGCGAACCACCGGGTCAGCCTGATTGAGCATGTTGATGGTGAAGTAGGCCTGACCGTTGAGCCGCGCCGCGTTGCCCATGAACTCGTCGTTGTCGCGGGCGATGTCCTGCACGCGGTCGAGCAAGAGATTTCGGCTTTCCTCGGTCAACTCTCCGAGATCTTCCACGAAGGACTCCGCCTCCTCGAGTGGAATCTGGCCCTGCTGCAGCGCAGTAAAAAGGTCGGTGATGTTTCGGCGGATCGTGGAGAACTCCTGGTCGAACAACTCGGGGATCTCCTCGTTGAGTACCGAGGAGTTCACCCCCCGCGGGCTCTCCTCCACGTACTCGATATCCAAAGAAACCGTGCGGGCCTCGAACTCACGCAGCAGCACGAGCCCGCGCGCGACGATGTCGCGGCTCCAGGGCCACACCCCCACGTTGACGATTGCCTCGTCACCAATATTGAGAAGGAGGATCTTATCGTTTTCTTCGATCGGCTCCTTGATGCGAAGTAGCCCGTCATAGAGGCGGTTTTCCGCCGTGCCCACCAGGGGAGCGAAGTGAAATGCCGAGAACACCGCTACGACAATAAGCGGTACGAAGACGTAAAGAGCGAGCGTGCGTTTCATGATGCCCATTATAATGCAATTTGATGTGTTGTCACGAATAGATGAGTTGTGAACTCAATCCATTTGAAATTCCCACACGGGCGGCTTAGACTTACAAATTGTAAGAAGCTGCATTGTCGCGTTCTGGACGATGTGTTATGTTTTGATGCGAACCTGACTGTAACAGTCGGGTACGGGCCGGACGGTTTGGCTATGTGCAGTGGCGGTGGTTGTGCATCGCATGGAGGGAGAGTGAATATGCGAACACGTGTTGGAATCTTGGTTGTCATGCTTTTGGCGGGCGGCATGGCTGTAGCGCAGTCAAACGAGGTCGTGGACGAGATCCTCGCCTCCGATTCCGTCACCTTTGGGCAAGCCGCCTACATGGTGTTCCTCGCCGCAGACGAGGCCCCGGACGATGCTTCGGTGGAGGAGGTCTACCGGGACATCGAGTGGTCGCAGTGGAATCTCAAAGAGAAGTCCATGGATGATCCGGTCCGCCTCGGCGAGGTCTCCTATCTCCTCATGGAGAATCTCGGCATCCGCGGGGGGCTCATGTACCGCATGATCCCCGGTCCGCGCTACGCCGCTCGGGAGCTCGACTACCTCGAGTTTCTGCTTGGCAACGATTCTCCCTATCGGAGCGTATCGGGGCGGGAACTGCTTCACGTCATCGGACAAGCTCTCGAATACACGGAGGAAGACGCGTAATGCAGACACGAATCATATACGTTTCGGTTTTGGTGCTTCTTGTAGTTGCCGCCTCGCCGCTCGCCGCGATCGACTTCGGCGGGACGGTGGGAAACACGAGCGAGGTGTTCGTCCCCCTCGAAGACGGCGATGTAAGTTACGGACAGGGAAATCGGGTGTCGATGTTCATTTCACACGCGTTCTCGCCCGCACTCGAGTTTCGCGCCCGCGGGCGCTACGAATACCGCCTCGACACGGTCCTCGACGGCGATTCCGACCCCGAGATCGACTGGTTCCAGGGTGACCTCGATGCCTTTTACATCGATGGTCGGTATGCGGTCGAGGACACGACGCGCTACTTCTTTGATTTTCGCGCCGGGCGGTTTCGCCTGCGGGACTTTTCCGGAGTTCTGTTGAACGAGCGCGCCGACGGCGCTCGGATAAGCTTCGAGACCGGCCCCGGCGACCTCACCCTCGCAGGCGGCTACACGGGGCTGCTGCTCAAAGAGAGCTCCAACCTGGTTCTCTCGCAGGCCGACGTCGAAGACAGCGCCGATGACGACGCCTATTTCGCCCCGCCGCGCGCACTCGGTGTTTTCGAGCTCTCGCTTCCGGAGATCTTCGGCAGGCAAAGCATTAATGTGACGTTGATCGGTCAGGGCGATCTTCGCCCCGAGAGCGACCTCCAAGACGATCAAGGCCACGTCCACACGGTCTACTACGGCGGTGGACTCACCGGACCGCTTGCGCCGAGGCTGTACTATGACGTGTACGGATATTTCGGTGGGGGAACGCGGATCGGCGACCCGAGCGGCCTCGCTCGGCAGGTTCCCATTCGCTCCTACCTCGCCGGCGCAAACCTCGAGTATTTCATACCGGATTTCGCGCAATCGGCTTTCTCGCTCGGCTACCTGTACTCGAGCGGCGATGC
>JAWLED010000081.1:0-12909 GCA_041686235.1 Spirochaetia bacterium
CGGATACTCGCTCCAGCGCTCGGCGGTCTTAACGTCCAAGATCTCTTGGTCTACCATGGTTCGAAGCGGTTGTGGTAAGGCCGCATAACGCCGAATTGCCGGAGCAAAGGGCTTGCCTGCGCTTACCAGCACATTGACCTCTTCGTCTATCTCGACCTCGGTGCGATCGAAGAGCTCGACGATACGCCGCCGCTCTTCGAGTGAGTATTGCCCGGCCCGACCCTCGAGGGACAGCATGAGGATGAGGGCCTCGCGCGGCCCGCCATCGAAATCCCGGGTTTCGACCTCTTCGATTCCGTGGGCGGCGAGAACATCGAGAATGTCCCAGCCCCACAGAAGCGTCTCGAGCTCCGGCGGCAGCGTCCCGGCGGCCGGGGCGGGTTCAGTGGCGCCGGCGGCCCTTTCCGGTTCGGCGGCGGCGTCGGCGTCGCGACCGGGGTCGGCTCGGAGGCCGGGTGCAAGGGGAAGCGGGGGGTAGTAGCCGCGTGCGATTGCCGCCGCCGTTACCGCTGCGCCGGCGGCCGGCGCAGCGGCAGCGGGGGCGCCGGAGGCCGGGGCAACGGCGGCCCCGCCGTGGCCGGAGTCGGAGGCGGAGTCGGACGGGGAGGCATATCGGTGGTCAAAGACGTCTGTGGCGCGCCCCAGCGCCTCGACCTCGGCACGGTTCATGCGCGGAGGATAGCAAACTCACCCTGCATGTGCAACGTGAGGGCCCCGCGGGCTGGGCGCCGCACACAAAGAGGGGGCTCAGCGCGTTGACAGGAAATACCCGACTATTTATCGTTACACACCAAATAATCGGTTGTGAGGTTTTCCCGAATGAATATCGTCCCGTATACGGTCAATCCGAACCTGCCCGAGCCACTGCGGCCCCTGTCTGAGATTGCACGAAACTTGTGGCTGAGCTGGAACTTCGATGCGGTCTCGCTCTTTATCCGCCTCGACTATGATGCGTGGCTCGCATCGCATCAGAACCCGGTCCGCACTCTCGGCATGGTATCGCAGGATCGCCTCGAAGAGTTGGCCCAAGACGACTCCTACATCTCCGCGCTCAACCACGTGCACGATACCTTTCAGCGCTACCTCTCGGGACAAACGTGGTACTCGGGGCCCCGCGAAGATGCCGTGGCCTACTTCTCCATGGAATACGGGCTGGATGTGAGCTTGCCGATTTACTCCGGCGGACTCGGGATTCTCTCGGGAGACCATCTCAAAACCGCGTCGGACCTCGGCCTGCCGCTGGTGGGCGTGGGCTTGCTCTACCGCCAAGGCTACTTTCAGCAGTACTTGAACGCCGACGGCTATCAGCAGGAGTCATATCCGGAGAACGATTGGTACAACATGCCCGTTCGTCGCTGTCGCACCGCCTCCGGAGACGACGTAAAGATTACCGTGCAGATGGCCGAGAGCGTTGTGACCGCCCGTGTGTGGGAGGTGCAGATCGGCCGCATCTCGCTCTACCTATTGGACACCAACATCGATGAAAACGACGAGGAGCACAAGCAGATCACCGCGGCTCTCTACGGCGGAAACCGCGAAACCCGCATCCGACAGGAGATCCTGCTCGGCATCGGCGGCGTCCGCGCCTTGCGAGCCCTGGGGATCAACCCGGCGGTGGCACACATGAACGAGGGTCACTCGGCGTTTCTCGGCCTCGAGCGGATCCGCGAGCTGGTACACAGCGAGGATCTCTCGACAAACGAGGCGATTCAGGCGGTATGGCCCACCAACGTGTTTACCACGCATACGCCGGTGCCCGCGGGAAACGAGCGGTTCGACGTGCAGCTGATGGAGAAGTACTTCGAGAGCATCGCCGGCGGTACCGGGCTCGAGTGGCCGGACTTCATGGCCCTCGGCAGGGAGAACCCCGACGACACCGAGGAGCATTTTTGCATGACGGTGCTGGCCCTAAAGCTTTCCGCCTATAACAACGGGGTCAGCGCCCTGCACGGCAAAGTTTCACGCCAAATGTGGCAAAGCATTTGGCCCACCTTGCCGGAGGACGAGGTGCCGATCGACAGTATCACCAATGGAACGCACGTGCGCACCTTCGTCTCCCACGACATGGTGGACCTACTCGATCGCTACTTGGGCCCGCGCTTCTACGATGAGCCGACCGAGCTCGGCATCTGGGACCGAATAGACCGGGTATCCGACGAGGAGCTGTGGCGAGTCCACGAGCGGCGCAAGAGCCGACTCGTCGCCTATGTGCGCGAACGCCTGCGCGAGCAGCTCATCTCGCGGGGGATTACCGGCAATCAACTGCACCAGGCAAGCGAGGTGCTCAACCCCACCGCGCTCACCATCAGCTTTGCCCGCCGCTTTGCCACCTACAAGCGGGCCACGCTCCTTTTCAGCGATCCCGATCGCCTGCGGCGGCTGCTCACCGACCCCGAGCGACCTATCCAGCTGATCTTCTCCGGGAAAGCGCACCCGCACGACGTGCCGGGCAAGAACCTCATCCGCGACATCGTGAAGTTTGCCGGCATGCCGGAGCTGCGGAGCAAAATCGTGTTCCTCGAGAACTACGACATGACGACGGCGAAGTACCTCGTCTCGGGCAGCGACCTGTGGCTCAACACGCCGCGGCGGCCGTTGGAGGCAAGCGGAACCAGCGGCATGAAGGCGGCGGTTAACGGTGTTTTGAACTGCTCCACCCTCGACGGCTGGTGGGCGGAAGCCTACGACCCGTCCATCGGATGGTCGATCGGAAACGGCGAGGAGTACGAAGATCCCGATCTCCAAGACGAGATCGAGGCCGAGGCACTATACGATCTTCTCGAGCGGGAAATCGTCCCTACCTTTTTCAACCGCGGTCAGGACGGATTGCCGCGCACCTGGATCAGTACCATGAAACGGTCGATGAGCACCATCGGCAAGCGCTTCTCCTCTCACCGTATGCTTACCGAGTACCACGAAACGTTTTATTCAAAGGCGCTGTCCAACTACCACAAGACGAGAGAGCAGAACTTCAAACGCCCCAAAGATCTTGCACAGTACTTCGAAAAGCTCGACGAGGCATGGGGAGAGGTGGCCGTGGAGAACCTCGAAAACCCCGGTCACCCCGAGCTCCACGTGGGAGAAAGCCTCGAGATAACGGCGAACATACAGTTGGGCCCGCTTTCCCCCGAGGAGGTCCGCGTCGAGGCGTATTTCGGCAGCGTCAACTCGCAGGGCGGCATCGACAATCCACAGGTGGTCGAGATGCAGCCGGCCAAAGAATCCACCGGCGGTTCCGCGGGGACGGAGGCAAAGACGACGCAGCGCTACGTCGCGCAGATCCCCTGCAACACCGCCGGGAGGCAGGGATATTCGGTGCGGATTCTTCCCAAACACCCGGATCTGACCCACAACCTCATTCCCGGATACGCCAAATGGGCATAGCGGCGAGGACCGGCATCAAAAGACGTCGGTCTGAGGGACCGGCCAAGCTCTATCTTGACCGCGCACTCGCCCCGTGCTACCATTTTGGCGAGAGCGTGGGGGGTACAACGTGGCGGTTGAGACTGACGGCGAGTACAGCGCAGGGTTGGACGAGATCGGCCGTGACGGTAAGATCTACTGTGCCAACTGCTATCATTGCAAACTCTCGATGGAAAAGTTCAACGAGAGCAACGGCTATAAGCTGCGCGTTCGTTGCGCGGCCGGCCAATGGAAGAAGAAACAGGGTGAAGAGAAGCTTTACAAGTATTCCACGGTCATTAGACGAAGCCCCGAGTATTGCGACTACTACGAGCCTATGGGCAGCCTCAGAGAATTCCTCAGAGAGCTCAAAAAGAGCTTGCCGGTACAAGACGAAATCTACGCTTACGAGTAACGCACATGCACCTATTTAGACTCATTGTTATCCTGCTCGCGGGAGCCCTTGTGCTCGCCGCGTGTGAGACGGTACCCGAGCCCTCGGAAATCCCGGAAGACCTCACGACCCAAGAGTATTTCCAACGCGCCCAAGAAGCCATGGACGATCAACACTACGAAACGTCAATGGTGTACTACGAGACCTTTCTCGAGCGCCACCCCGATGACACCGAAAATCGCATGGCGGCGCGCTACGAGATTGCATTTCTCCATTACAAGATGGGCGAATATGACACCGCAGAGCAGCAATTCGAGGACATCCTCGCGCGCTACGAAGAGTCCGACGAGCAGTTACCGGAATGGGTAAGAGTGCTTTCGGAAAAACTCATCGAGAAGATCGAGGAGATCCGAACCACCGATGAGGAACCGGTGCGCCCGGCAGGACCCGCGGAGCCGGCCGAGCCCGCTCAACCGGAACCGACTCAGCCACAGCCGGGACAGCCGGCCCAACCGGAGTAGACTCGGGCGGCAACGGCGGCCGGCAACTCGCCCGGCGGGCGAGCGCTCGTGCCCTAATGCGGCAGAATGATTGGGTTGAGGTTGACACCCTTTTCCCGCGCCATCTCGTAGACCATCTCTTTGGTCACCCCGCCGCGTGGCTTGGGATGCGGCGGGGCGTCGCCCACGAGAATGACCATACGCGCCTCGGATTCCCACGGAAAGCCGTCGAGTGCCACATATAGGGCCTCGTGAACGGCTTCCGGGATGTCGCGACCCCCGGCAACGCGAATACGGTCCATTGCCGTCTGCACGACGTTGAGGTCCGACTGGAACCCTTCGTTTCTCGTGAGGTACTCCTCCATATAATCGCGGTAGTAGACCATCCCGATGCGCGTCTCGTCGAAGCGCTCCACCTCTTTCTCCAACATCGGCACGAGTTTTTTCTGAAGAAACGATATGTCGTTTCTCATGCTCTCGGTGGTGTCGATTGCAAGCACGAGGTCGAGGGTGTCTCCCTCGGCGGAGCGCACCAATTCGGCGATTCGTTCGGGGACGTCCTCCTCGCCGGGAGATCGCGTTGCCGTACCGTCTCCCTCGGAGGCGATTTCCTCGAAATTGTCGCTCGTGTCCGACATGTAGTTGCCCTCAGGCGGCCCTTCTTCGGGAGCCTGCTGCACCGAGAGCACGAACGGGTTGTCCTCGAACCCTCCGGTATAATCGGCGTATTCCTTCGTGAAGGTTCTCACGTTGAGATACGCGCCGTCGAGAATCTGCTCCTCGCCGCTACGGCTCCACGGGTAGCCGTAGGTGACGATATACGGGACGAACACGAAAAAGGCGCTGCCGAACTCCTCGTCCTCCTCCGGGGTGGAATCGATGAGATAATGGCGGTCGTTGTCGAGAAACTCGCCGTCGAGGAGCCGGCGCTCATCACCGTTCATGGGGTGGTACTCGGGATTCTGATAGGCGTAACTCGCAAGCTCTCGGTCGGGGTCCTCGGTGGACTCGGTGATAAGAACGGAGGCGATGTCGGACTTATCGCGAATGACGAGCACATAGCCGCCGTCGAGGCTCTGCTCCATTCGCAGATCGTCGGCACGTATCGACAGGTCCTGTGCATGGAGAGGGAGGATTGCACCGAGAGACACCAAGACACACCCAAGAAACGCAGTCACAGCCGGTTTCATCGCACTTAAGAGTATCGGTGTCCCTGCCTCGACGGATTAGCCGTTAGCCGGCCCACCGGCGGTGGGCGCCGCAGCACGGCGGTTCCTCGGCGCGCAGCACGGCGGTCACTCGGCGCGCAGCACGGCGGTCACTCGGCGCGCAGCACGGCAGGAAAGGGAACGCCGGCTCCCGGCGCGCGTGTTTCGACAAAGAAGCTAAACCGCTCGAGAAAAGCCTCGACGAACTCACACTCACCTTGCCGAGCCTCCGGCGGCGGGAAGCCCGACGCGCCGCCTTCGGTTTGCGGGCCGCCGCCCTCGCCGTCCCCGGCGGCGCCGCCTTCGGTTTGCGGGCCGCCGCCTTCGCCGTCCCCGGCGGCGCCACCGGTTCCCGGCTCGCCGCCCGTTCCCGCGGCGCCCTCTTCCCCCGCGACGCCCTCTTCCCCCGCGGCGCCCTCTTCCCCCGCGGCGCCCTCGTCGTGAAAGGTGAAGAACGCGTGGCGGTTGGCGTCCCAGCTGTAATACAGCGTGCGCGGGCCGGCCTGTGAGACGAGATACAGCGACACCTCTTCGCAGCTCGTCTCGCTCCACTGCTCGCGGCGAAACACCCGGTCCTCGCTGTAGAGTACCTCGACGGTGCCCCCGTCGCGCTCGTAGAGGCCGCGCTGATAGGTGATGACGTTCGCCGGCAAAAAGGGAAGACTCCGTCCGCGCTCGGGTCCCGACACCAACACGCCCAACGGCTCCTCACCGGCGGAGCCCTCCGAACCCGGCGAGCCGCCGGACTGCGCCGGCACGAGCGCCGCTCCTCCGGCCGCGAAGAGCACCGTTGCCACCAAGAAGGAGCGGCCGAGGCGAGCAATGGGTGCTCCACCGCCGGGAAGCGAGAGGCCCCGCACGATCACTCGACGGTCACACTCTTTGCCAGGTTTCTCGGCTGATCAACGTCGCGACCGAGCTCGATGGCGGTGTAGTAGGCGAAGAGCTGAAACGGCACCACCATGAGGAAGGGATACATGTACTCCTGAGTGCGCGGCACGTAGAACACGTCGTCGGCGATTCGCGAGACTTCCTTATCACCTTCCACCGCGAGGGCGAGAACCGGGCCCTGCCGCGCCTTGATCTCCTTCATGTTGGAGACGACCTTGTCGCGCAGTCCGTTATCGGGCACCACGAAGAAACTCGGCGTGTCGGGATTGATGAGAGCAATCGGGCCGTGCTTGATCTCCGCGGCGCTGTACCCCTCGGCGTGGACGTAGGAGATCTCCTTGAGCTTGAGCGCGCCCTCGAGGGCAACCGGGTAGTTAATGCCGCGCCCGAGGAACAGGAAGTTCTGCGCCTTGGCGTACTTCTGCGCGAGCAACTGCACCTCCGAGCGCCGGTCGACGATTTGGGCAACAAGGTCCGGCACCTGCTCGAGGTCCCGAATGAACTGCATCCCGTATTCGAGCGACATGTGGCGCATGCGTCCCATAATGAGGGCAAAGAGGTAGAACGCGGTCATCTGGCTCGTAAACGCCTTGGTGGAGGCGACGGCGATCTCGGGGCCGGAGTGAATGTAGACGCCCCCGTCGGATTCGCGGGGAATGGTGGAGCCGACCACGTTGCAAATGCCCAGCACCCGGGCGCCTTTGCGTTGCAGCTCGCGCATCGCGTAGAGCGTGTCGGCGGTTTCCCCGGACTGGGATACGGCGAAGTAGAGGTTGTTGCGCTCGACGACGGGGTTTCGGTAGCGCACCTCCGAGGCGAGCTCCGCCTGAGCCGGGATACGGGCAACGGTCTCGAGAAGGTGCGCGGCAACCATGCCCGCGTGAAGCGAGGTGCCGGCGGCGATGATCTTGATTCGTTCGAGATCGAGGAGCTCTTTGTTGGACATATTGAGCCCGCCGAGGTGACCGGTACCGTATTCCATGTCGGTGCGGCCCTGGATGGCCCGCTTGATGGACTCCGGCTGCTCGAGGATCTCCTTTTCCATGAAGTGCTCGTAGCCGCCCTTCTCGATCTCTTCGAGCTCCCAACTGATGAAGTCGATCTTTTTGTCTATTTTGCGCGATCGAAGGTCGGTGGTCTTGTAGGTGGTGGGCGTGAGGCGCACCATCTCGCCGTCTTCGACGTAGACCACCTGCTTGGTGTGGGCAACGAGCGCCGTTGCGTCGGAGGCGAGAAACATCTCGTCGTTGCCGATTCCGAGCACCAGCGGCGAGCCGTTCCGCGCGCCCACCAAGACATCCGGCTCGTCGGCGTGCATAACGAGGATACCGTAGGTACCCTTCAACAGCCGAACCGTCTGTCTCAACGACGTTTCGAGGTCCCCGTCGTAGAGGCTCGCCACGAGGTGCGCAATGACCTCGGAATCGGTTTCGGTGCGAAAGACGTAGCCCTCTTCCTCGAGCTTTTCCTTGAGCGAGGTGAAATTCTCGATAATGCCGTTGTGCACCACGGCAATCTTACCGGTACCGTCGGTGTGGGGATGCGCGTTGAGGTCGCTCACCTCTCCGTGGGTCGCCCATCGTGTGTGGCCGATGCCCCATCCCCCGCCAAGTTCCTCGGGGAGGCGCTCTCGCAGCCGAAAAAGCTTGCCCTCGCGCTTGAAGACCGAAATCCCTCGCTCATCGCCGACGGCAATGCCGGCCGAGTCGTAACCGCGATACTCGAGCCGCTTCAGCCCCTCCACAAGAATCGAAGCGGCCGGTTTGGGACCGCAGTACCCGATAATTCCACACATCTACGTTTCCTCCATCGTGTTAGTAGTACCGCGGCGCGGGGCGCGCATGGCCCGCGCCTGTTGGGCTTGCCGCGCCGCGTGCGGCGCGGGGCGCAGTTGCCCGCAACGACGCCGCCGCCCCCTCAGCGAGCGCAGCTTACCCCGAGGCCGAGGGGGCCTGGCCGCTCGTGTCCGCAATTGCCCCGAGCCGTCCCTCGTTTTTTAGACGGACGGCGTTTTGCTTGACTGTGATGATCTCACGCGAGGTGAGGTCGTCGATGACGTCAATGACCGTTTGCGCGGGGATTTCGAGACTCAGGGAGATCTCTTTCACCACCCGGTCTTTGGCGAGGACCGGCTCGCCCTGCTCTTTCCCGATGAAACGGTTGTAGAGGTCCAAGGCGACGAGGCTCTCCTCGTTTTTGCGGACAAAATGCTGCATTTGCGCATTTGCATCGGCGAGCCTTCGACACAGCTTGTCGATGACGTTCATCGCTATTTTGGCGTTCTTCTCGATCATGCTCTGAAAGCCCTGCCGGTCGAACGCGAGGAGTTGCGTCTCGCTCACCGCCGTGGCACTGGCCGTACGCTGTATCTGGGAGACGATCGCCATCTCGCCGAAAAACTCACCCTTTCCAAGCTCAGCAAGCACATGCGGCTTCCCGTTGAACGCCTTCGTTATGCGCACGGTCCCCGACTGGATGATGTACATCTGCTGTCCGGGCTCGCCCTCGTGGAATATCTCGGTTCCCGCCTCCAGGGTTCGCCCGTACTTGTCGAAAAGCATGTTCTCAGCCAACTGCGAAGTTCCTCCCTTTGCTCGAATTATAGTAGTCGCCCCGATCGGCGTAAAGAAGATTGAATCAGCAGGCCCAAAAGCGAAGTACCCCCCTACAGGAGGAGATATCAATGAACGCACCCAAATCCACAGCTCACCCCCCAGCCGCCGCGCGGGCGCCGAGGCCCTCGAGCGAAGCCGGCGCCGCGCGGGCGCCACGACCGGCGCGAGGAAACGCGCGACGGCGGGCGGCCGCGGGCGAAGCCGGCGCCACGCGGGCGCCACGACCGGCGCGAGGAAACGCGCCACGGCGGGCGGTGGTTGCAATCGCGGCCACCGCAGCCCTTGCCGGGCTCGCCGTCATCGCCGGCTGCGCCCCGCTCGAGGACACCCTGTACTTTGCAGACCAGGACTTCACCCCGCCGTCGATGATATCACTCGAGGTAACCGGGCCTACTTCGATTGTAGCACGTTTCAGTGAGGTTACCACCGCAGAGCGCGCGTTCGTGTCTTCGGAGTTGGGCGAAGTCAGCGTGTCGCAGGCGGGGCCCGAGCTCACATTTGAGACCGAACGTGCGGGTGAGGTCGGCCGCCCATACCAGCTCGAAGCGGTCGTCACCGACGAGGCCGGAAACACGATGAGTTTTGTCGAAACGGTCTACGGATACAACCCGGCAGTTCCCGAGGTGCTGATAAACGAGCTCACCACGCAAGGCTCGAGCACCCATCCCGATGTGGTGGAGTTGCGATTGCTGTCGCACGGCAACCTCGGCGGGCTCACCCTCTACGCCGGGGCGCCGGCCGAGTACGACGCGCGCATCGTATTTCCCGACGTAGAGCTTCCCGCCGACTCGTATGTCGTGGTGCACTTCAAACCCGAAGGCATCCCCGAGGAAATAGACGAGCTCGAAGACCCCACCGCCTCCGGCGGGCTCGACGCCACCGATACCGGGTGGGACTTCTGGGTGGAGGACTCCTCCGGGATTTCAGGCAACAACGGGGCCGTCTCGCTCTACGACCAGCCGGGAGCCGGCCTATTGGATGCGGTCATCTATTCCAACCGCACCTCGGCCTCCGATGAACGCTACCGGGGCTTTGGAAGCAAGAAGGCTTTGGCGATGGTGGACGGGGTCGCCGCCGACGGCGGCTGGGTGGCCGCCGGGGCCCAGGTTGCTCCCGAGGACGCTGTCGACCCCGAAGATTCAACCGCCACCCGCTCCATGAACCGGAAGCGCAGTCCCGAAGACACCGACACCGCCGCGGACTGGCACATCGTACCGACAAGCGGCTACACCTTCGGCGCCCCGAACAACGACGAAGAATACGCCCCGTGAGCCGGGGCGGCCGGGGTGGCGGCGCGCCGCAGGTCGCTGGGTGGCGCGGGTCGCTGGGCGGCGCGGCTCCTGGGTACCAGCGCGGCCCCGGGCTGCCGGCCCGGCCCCGGGGTTCTCGGCGCGGCCGACTGCTCGGCGCCGCTGGTGGCGTGGGTAGCGGCCCGGCGCGCGTGAGCCGGGCGCCGCACAGACCGCTGGGCGCCGCGCAGACCGCTGGGCGCCGCACAGACCGCCGGGCGGCGCACAGACCGCCGGGCGCCGCCGACGTGTCTAATCCATATACGGCTGTACCAGCTTTTCGAGGCGGTCTCGCGGCGCCGCCCCGATTTGCTGCTGCACCACTTCCCCGTCCTTGAACACAAGCAGCGTGGGAATGCTTACGACGTTGTAGCGGCCGGCGAGCTCGCCTTGCTCATCGACGTTGACCTCACCGACTTTGAGCTTGCCCTCGTACTCCTCGGACATTTGCTCCAAAAGCGGGGCAACCATTTTGCACGGCATACACCAGTCGGCCCAGAAGTCGACGATAACGGGGAGTTCCGCCTGGAGGACTTCTTCGTCGAAATTGTCTTTTGTCAGGTCTACTTTCATAGCAGCGTGTGCTCCTTCGCCGACGCTCGTGTTGTGATCGCATGTGCGACCCTCGATGACAGGCTCGGCCTACACACAGAAAACTATTGCCCGTTCTGAGCGCTGCGTCAACCGTCTCATATACAGAGCGGGGATACAAAGCGGGCCGCGCCCGGGAAGAAGGGACGCGGCCCGCGAGAGGCCGGCACATGGGGATGCCGGGTTGACCGCAAATTACATGAGAACGCGCGCGGTCAACGGTCCAAGTGAGCTCCTAAAATGGTACGTCTGCTGTTTCCACCTCCTTTTGTTCAACCGACGCGTCTTGTTCTTCGAGTTTTTCCTCCTCGTCGTCCTTCGGCCGGTTGAAGTTTGGTTTGAACTCAACATGCTCCCCGACGATTTTTACCCGGGAGCGGTTGTTGCCGTTCGTGTCGCTCCAGCGGTCCTGCTTGAGACGCCCCACCACACGCACCCCGCGCCCTTTCTGAAGGAACTCGGCGCATCGTTGGGCGTTCTTCGCCCATACTTCGACGTCGAAAAACGAAACCTCTTTCTGCAGCTCCTCGTCCTGGCGATAGAAACGATTCGACGCCACGCTGAAGTTGCACACGTCGGTGCCTTTCGGTGTCTGCGCCAGTACCGGATCTCGCGTCAAGTTGCCCTCGATGAGAATCGAGTTGAGACTATTCATCCATTCCTCCTGCTTGTGGGACGGGAGGCCACCACCTGCCCGGGCGTCCGCCGCGCCCTGCACCACGCAGGGAACGGCGGAAAGCGGCCCCTTCCACCCTGTGTTTACCGTGCTCTGTTTTCGAGCGCGTTTTCACCTACACCTACCGGCCTGTTCGGCGCCCTGCTTCAAAGTGCGGGAAAAAAATCGAGAATAGTCGTTAATTGTGGCGAATTCGTTTTACCAGAATCTCATGCGAACTGAGAGAGAGATCTCGTTTCGTGCGTCTTCGTTTTTGCCGAAGAGCGGAATCGCGTAGCCGAGCTCGATGGAAGTCTTTCCCTCCCACGCCCCCGGCGCAACCGCCAGTCTCGGTTCTACGGAGATGAGAAAACGGTCTGTGTTTTCGACGAGGATATCATCGACGATGGGTGGCGGCATGAAGTGGCCGTGCAGCGAGAGCGCCCCGACCCATTGCGTGCTGGATTGATTCTGCAGCACGTAGCGGCCTCCCAGCGCGCCGGCGAGGCGGTACCGGTAGTCTATCGTGTTGAAGGTGCCTGTGTCCTCTATGCCGGCGCGAGCGAGGTTTTGGTCGTAGTTTGCAAGACTCTGTTCCTCGTAGTCGGCCGGGAAGTAGAAACGCATCTCCTGTGCGGCAAACACCGAGAAACCGGGGCCGACGTGGGTTTGCTGTGCCGTAGCGAGACCGGCGGCGTGCGCCTTGCGGTCGGGGTGCTCCGCTATGTAGGCGTCACCGGACTGGCGGAGCTCGGCCTGCTTCTCCATATCGTAGCCGCGAATCTTGACGACACCTACCGGAGCGACCGTCAGCGAGAACGGCGCCCGCCCAAATACACCCGTGAGCTCACCCGCTGTCTCTTGCTCGGCGAGGATGAGCAACGGCACCTCAACGCGTAGGTTCGAAGCGCCGTTTCGCCGCACATCCGGGTTTTCAGAGTATCGGGAGGGAAACGTGAAACCGGGAAGCCACTTGAGCCGCGCGCCCAGCCAGGGTGTGATCCCATAGCCGATCTCAAGCCCATAGGAGAGCGCCCACCACGAACCGGCAGCCGTTTGCGAGTCGTCGCCCGGTTCCCGAAGAGAGTGCCGCTCGGCGTTTTGGTCGAAAAAGGAGGGGGCAAAGGGCACCGCGGGCGTTATCGCCACCTCCAGCGTCCCTGCCTCCGGCACCACCGGCGCCGCGCTCAGGTCAAACCCGGTTGGCGCCGCCGACAGGTTTTGCGCGACCACAAACAGTGCCATTGCAGCCAGCGCCGGTACAACGAGCTCGATGCGTCCCAATCGCGGTTTCACGGCTCTGAGACTATCACAGAGACGATGCCGATTCCTATACGTTGCGCGCAGCCGCGGTGTCGCAAACG
>JAWLED010000180.1:0-2954 GCA_041686235.1 Spirochaetia bacterium
GCCCCGAGGCTGAAACGGGCCCTCAGCATGTGCCGGGCAGTGCTACTCCGTCTTTCCAAACTTTTCGATCACCCCTTCCAATTTCTGCGTCTCCCCGACCGCGCTTTTTTGGCTCTTGATACTTCCCGTAGATCGTCTCAGTGATGCGCACGAGCGGAGTCTTCACCCGGCGTGCAACGATAAGGAGGTTCGATACGATCATGGCCGTGGAAAGCGCAAGCGTTACGGCAACACGCGAGACCATCCATTCAGAGCTGAGGGACTCCGACCGTGTGACTTGTAACATTACCGCTACGGACCTCCACGCTTCGGGGAGAAACGCGGGATCGACCTCCACCCCGAGCTCCGTCAATGCATCCAAAATGGGTTCTGCCCCGGGAGACAGTTAGCGGTGGCGGTGCCGGCGGAACTAGCGGTGGCGGTGCCGGCGGAACACCCGAACCAATCCTGCGAAGAGAAAGGCCATTCCCATGACCGCCCCGACGCCGAAACCGACAATGCCGAACACGGGAATGCCGTTGACCTGTGGCTGGATATCCGCAAGAACAACGAGGGACGAGCTTATGAGAAGCGACGAAAGGACGAGGGCAAAGGTGGTGCGAAACCCCACTCGGTCGTAGGTCTCGGCTATGACCTCGGCCTGCGGGACATTGATGTTGAGTTTTCGATCCCGCAAGAGGCGCCGCGCCTCTCTCACCACGACCGGAGCCTCCGCCAACGCTTCGTTCCAGTCCAGCGCCCCGCTGATGAGCCGGTTGCCGGCTCGAGACGAACCCAGTTGATTGGCCCAGATACGTGGAGAGAAATCTTGCAGGTAGCTTAGCAGTTGAAAATCCGGGTCCAGTCCGGCGCCGATTGTCTGCATGCTTCCCAGGACTTTTGCCACGTATATCAGGCGTGGCGGGAGACGAATGCCGAAGCGAATAACCATCTGCAGCAGCTGCATGAAAGCCGACGGAATATCGATATACTCCGGCGGTCTATTCAAAAACGATTCGATGTAGTCATGTACGACGGATTCGAACTGGGCCTCATCGACCGTGCCCCCGGCATTGCCCATTCGCAGGAGTGAGCGGGCCACGAGGCGGGGATCGTGGCGGGGATCGAGGCGGGCCTGCCCGGTCGTCATCAAGTTCAAGTTGTCCCGTTCGTAGGGGCGAAGCGAATACACCATTCCAAAATCGATGAAACAGATGATGTTCCCTTCTAGAACGAGAAAGTTTCCCGGATGAGGATCCGCGTGGAAATAGCCGTTTATGAACAGCTGAGACATAATAAAGTCGGCCGTCCGGGTGTTCACCTTCTTGGTATCGAAGCGCTCCTCGTTATCCTCGATTACCTCGGAGACTTTCTTGCCGTGCACGAAACCCGGACGTTTAATCTTAACGGCCACGGGCTTGCCGGTCGGCAGGATGACCCGGTGAACCTGCGCCGGTGACGCAGCGCCTTCCGGCGTATCGCAGAAATAGTGGAACTTTTTCATTTCGCGGACGACCGATTCCGGGATGATGTCGGCGCGATCGCTGAGCATCTGCCCAAGCTTTATAAAAGTTGGGCCGAGCTCCACGAGCGCACGGCGAAGCCGTTGACCGAAGTTCTCACGCACCAACCGTGGCGGGCGCCACTTGCCCCCGCTGCGTGTTATTGGAACGGATAGACGGCGCGGGAGGGGCCTGTGGCTGACGAACTCCGCCGGCCCGTACTTCCCCAATACGGAAATGATCTCACCATATCGTGATAAGACCTTTCTCCTGCGCAGCTTGCAGTATAAAATAGTCGGCCCCTTATATAGCCGCTATTTCGACTCGATCTTCTTGTCGAGCTCATCGAGCTTCTTGGAAAGCTTGTCGAGGTCCTTTTTGGTCGGGACCCCTGCGTCCTTCATATAGGTTTCAAGGCGAGATTCTATGATCTCATCCAGACGTGTTTGGGTCTCTTCGGACTGCTTTACCAGGTCTTCCATGAACTTTTTGCCTTGTTCTTCGTTCATCTGCTAGTCTTCGCTGATCTTTCACTCCAATCTCTCCGTATTCTAGTTGGTAATGAGCCACCAGGAGTCCGAAACAAAATCTGTGCCGAACGGCCGTCTTCGTGAAGAACTGGTAGTTTTTTTCCATCGAGAGCTCGGCCGCCGCTACAGCCTCGAGTACTTGCACCGGATCCCCGAGCTCCATCAAGCAAATGTGCTCGACGATGTCCCCGAAGATAGCCTCGAGCACATAAAGGAGTTCTTTAAACGGGTCATGTACCCCCGCGGCGAAGACCGGGAGCGAAGGGATGCGGGAATGGAAACCGTGGCATCAATAGTCGACAGCACCTCCTCATTGATAGCACTGCTGCCGCTGATTTCGGGATACCGTTTGTCCAATCGTCTCGAACACAAGACTCTGAAGACCCTGCGGGACCTTTGCGAAGAGGAGTCGATCGACGTCGACGCAGGCGAGGAGATTCCTGAACGATTGTTTCGTGCCGCATATGCGAGGTCGTCGGAGCAGGACACCCAGCGGATGGTGAAACACACCGGTCATATTGTCGAGCTCGGAATGAAACAGGGCCTCATGAAGGCCGCGCGTGACATCGCCGAGACGGTCAAAGAAACACGGTCCGACCCCCAGGAACGGGAAGCGCTCGATTACGTCATTTCGGTTCTCGGTGAAATCTACGAGCTCGCCCGGTCCTTTTCGAAAGCCGAGATTAGGGCCATCGTCCGGATGTGTGAGATTACCGAAAGCGTATACTTCCAACGCCTTCGTCAGTGAACGCCAACCTGCGAGACCGTCGATCCGGCAGGCGCGAGCGCAGAAGAAACGGGGCTACTTGCTTGATGGTCCGGGGCGCAGGTATTACCTTAGAGGTATAGTCATAAAATACGGCTAAGATTTCAAATCTCCCTCGTTCCATCACCTTTGAGGAGTACCTTTCATGCAACGACACAAGACGTTCTATATGTTGAT
>JAWLED010000011.1:0-19801 GCA_041686235.1 Spirochaetia bacterium
CTTTGCGCGCGTGGAGATTACCTGGACCCCGGGGGACGGAGGAGGCACCGAGCCGGTAGAAGTGGAAAAGGACACCGAAACCGCGACGATTACCGGCCTGACCAACGACACCCCGTACACGTTTACCGTCAAGACTGTCGACACATCGGGCAACACGTCGACGGGGTCTGAAGTCAGCGGAACGCCGGCCGCGCCGGGCGACACGACGCCGCCGGGGGAGGTTTCCAGCCTCACCGCGACCGCAGGAGACGCTGCGGTCGAGCTTTCGTGGAGTGATCCACCGGACAGCGATCTCGACCACATCGAGATCACCTGGAGTCCTCAACACGGGGAAGGCCAGCCAAAGACGGTAGTGGCCGGCGCCCAGGAAACCGACATTACCGGCCTAACCAACGGCGTCGAGTATACCTTTATCGTGGAAGCCGTCGATACGTCGGGCAACAGGTCGGGTGAAACCACAGACACTGCAACGCCGGCCGACACGACGCCGCCGGGGGAGGTTTCGAGCCTCACCGCTACCGCAGGGGACGGTGCGGTCGAGCTTTCGTGGAGCGACCCGCTGGACAGCGATCTCGACCACATCGAGATTACCTGGACCCCGGATGACGGAGGAGGCACCCAGCCGATAGAAGTGGACAAGGGCGTCGAAAGCGTAACGATTACCGGCCTAACCAACGGCGTCGAGTATACCTTTATCGTGGAAGCCGTCGATACGTCGGGCAACAGGTCGGGTGAAACCACAGACACTGCAACGCCGGCCGCGGCACCCGAGACAACGCCGCCTTAAGTGATTCGTGGCCTCGCCGCGACCGCAGGGGACGGTGCGGGCGCCCTCTCGTGGAGCGACCCGCCGGACAGCCGGACGGTCCCTCACGAAGGCGTCTTTGGTTGGGAACGGCTCGAGCTCTTAGGCCCCGGCTTTTCGCAGGATATCACGCTCTTTTTGCGTGCGCACAAAAAGGCAAGACACAACTCGAGCACAGTCGACGCGCAGTTGGCGGCACACCTAAGACACTTTTCACCAACAAAAAAAGCTCCCTCAAGAAGGGAGCTTTCATCTCGTTTCCGTGAAACAACTTAGTGCGGCGGAGAGGACTTGAACCTCCACGACCGTAAAGGTCACTAGCCCCTCAAGCTAGCGTGTCTACCAATTTCACCACCGCCGCGTGTATTCGAGCTCTGTCCGTATGAGCTGAATTATTACACGAGCAATCTATACAACGGCATTCGGTTTGTCAAGCACCTTGGGCACGCTATCCGCCGAACGAGTGTTCGAAGTACTCTTCGAGTTGGCGAACGCGCTCGGCAAAAAGGGAGATGGCGGTCTCGATGGGCTCAGGCCCCGCCATGTCGACCCCCGCCACACGCAGGCTCTCGATCGGAAAGCGTGAGCCGCCGGACTTGAGAAACGCAAAGTAGTCGTCGCGCTCGCTTTTGCCGCCTTCGAGCACCCGGCGCGAGAGCGAGATAGCCGCGGAAACACCGGTGGCGTACTTATAGACGTAGAAAGCCCGGTAAAAGTGCGGTATTCGCAGCCCCTCGATATCGGATACCTCGTCGAGTGTCGTTCCCTCTCCGAAATACTTCTCGAGTAGCTTCCGGTACTCATCACGCAGGTTATCCACGGTCAGCGGTTGGCCGCCTTCCACCATTTCGTGCGTTTTCTTCTCGAACTCGGCAAACATGGTCTGACGGAACAATGTGCCGACGATTTCGTCTATCTGGTGGTTGAGCAGATACGCGCGTCTGCGCTCATCGTCGGTTTTCCCGAGCATGTGATGGAACAAGAGTTGCTCGTTGAAGGTCGAGGCGACTTCGGCCTCGAAGATGGTGTAGTCGTAGTGCTGGAACGGGTTGTTGCGAGCGGAATACCAGCTGTGCATGGCGTGACCGCCTTCATGGGCGAGGGTGAACACGTCGCGCAGGTCGTCTTCCTTGTAGTTCATGAGGATAAAGGGATGGGCGACGTAGCTGCCGGCGGAAAAGGCCCCGGAGCGTTTGCCCTTGTTCTCATAGCGGTCCACCCAGCCGCCCAGCATGCCGTCTCGAAGCGTCTCCACGTATTCTTCGCCCAGTGGGGAGAGTGCCTCACTAACCACGGATACCGCTTCCTCGAAGGTGTGGTGGACATTCGCCTCGTCCACGATGGGCACTTTTCCGTCGTAGATATGGAACTCGTCGAGTCCGAGAACCCGTTTTCGAAGGTCGTAGTAGCGCTGGAGTGGTTCGAGGTTCCGTCCCACGACGTCGATCAACGTGTCGTAGACGCTCTCGTCGACGTCGTCCGGGAAGAGGGCGGCCGCCCGAGCGGAGGAGAAGTTTCTCACGCGCGCCTTGTAGATGTCGAGATGAACACTTCCCGAGTAGAGGTTGGTGAGGGTGTTTTTGTGCCGCTCGTACTCTGTGTGAAACTGCAGATACGCCTGTCTTCGAACCTCTCGGTCGCTGTGTAGCAGCAACGTCCCGAGACTCGACTGACTGAGCGGTTTCTTTCCCTCGGGGGTATCAACGTAGCCGAAGTCCATGTCCGCGTCGGTCAGCGCACCAAAGCTCTTGGAGGCCGTCTGGTTGGCTTCTTGTTGCATCGACAGAAGCCGCTCTTCGCGTTCGGAGAGGACGTGCGGTTTGTAGCGCCTGAGTTTTTTCAAGTAGATGCGGAACTCTGCGAGCGCCTCGCTTTGGAGAAACCGCTCCATCGTCTCATCGTCTATGGCCTGAATCTCCGGGGTAATGAAGCTGGCGTTGGTATCGGCCTCGGTTGCGACCTGCATGAACCGTCCGAGACGCTCCTGATTGGTGCTGTCGGAGACGTCTTCGCTCATGTGCAGATGGGCATAGTAGCCGAGGCGCTCCTCGAGTTTACCGACTTCGTTCATGAACTCGAGACAGGCGGCGAGGTTTTCGGCGGACGTGGCGAGCGTGCCTTTGAACTCGGGGATTTCCTTGGCACGCTTCGAGAGTTCTTGAAACCCCTGCTCCCATTCCTCTTCGGAATCGTACAAAACCGAGAGGTCCCATGCATGCTCTGCGGGTACTTCGGATCGGGTTGGTATGCGGGTGCTTTGCTCGTCGTTCATCTCATCCTCCAGGGTGTTTCGCTATGCCAAGCTACGGAGTGGCAACGCCGTCGTCAAGTCGGCCCTCTGCCTCGAGATAGGAGACAAGCCCGGCAATGTCGCGTGCCGCCTTGCCACGGTGAGAGACGGCATTCTTGCGCTCAGGGCTGATCTCGGCCACGGTCAGCCCCTCTTCGGGAACGTATACGATAGGATCGTAGCCAAATCCATGACGGCCGTCGGAGGGGCTCGTGGTGATCTCTCCGTGCCAGGTCTCTTGGCAGAGGTAGTAACGGTCCCGGCTGAGTACGAGGGCCATGCAGCAGGTATAGTGGGCGCGGCGGTCTTCGCTTTCCTCGAGCTCTTCGAGCAGAAGCGCATTGCGCTCGGCATCTTCGAGATCAGGGCCTTCTGCGGGGGAGCCGTAGCGGGCGGAGTAGATGCCTGGACGCCCGTCGAGCGCATTCACCGAAATACCGGAATCGTCGGCAATAACGCCAGTGAGGGTCGTTCCGCGTTGTGTCGGTTCCGCCGTCGCCGTATCGCGGATCATCTCAAAGAGCGCCTGTGCTTTCCCGAGGGCGTTTTCGTGAAAGCTCCTGCCCGTTTCGTCATAGCTGAATCGAAGGCCGAGCTCCGCCGGTAGGAGAAGCTCGTGATCTGCGAGAATTTCGCCGAGCTCCCGGCGCTTGTGTTCGTTATTTGTCGCAAGTATGAGTGTCACGAAGCACAGCCTACCGGAATCGCCTGTTTTCGGCCACGGGGTCAGCCCACCTCACCATAGGTGAGCCGGGAAAAATTTCGCTTCATGTAATGCAGAGCCGAATCGACCGAGCCTTTCGGTACACCGAGGGCTGTGGCTATCTCTCCGTTGGTTGGCACCATCGGCACACGGGCCAACCGAAACCGGGCATTCTTCAGTCTCTGCGATTGGCGCTCGAGCTCTTCGCGCAGCGACACGCGCTTCTGTTCGTTCGTAGCCGAAGTAAGCTCCTCCTCGGCAAGAAGCATGCGGAAAAATGCACTGTTGCGCCGCTCTCGCAGCATGTGCCTGCGTTGCTCTCTGCGACCCACCAGTTCGGCGAGCTCGTCACGGCAACGACGCAACCGTTTAAAGGACTCACCGCTCAACCGTGCCACCTCATCGAGTTGTTCGTCGGTTACGAACAACGCAGCTTTCATGGTGAGTATCACTATGCGCTTCGAACCGGTAGCCTGAGAGGATTGGTTCAAACGCGAGGCGGTGAGCTTGTAGGTGAGGGGCTCGGGGGCTGGAGGTTCGTACTGTGGCGACTCCGCAACGCCGATGAGCCCGGCCCAGACCTCGGGGGAGCGGGCGAGCTGCCGCATGCGACGGGATTTGCACCTCCGACGAGCGTACGAGCGCAGCTGCCACCGGAGGGTCTTTGCGAGGTAGGCCTCGAAGGATCGATCACCGTGCGTGTAGCGACTCAGAAGCGACGGTAACTTGCATCGGACGAGTAGGAAAAAATCTGCGCAATCCTCTTCGTTGAAGCCGGGGCGTGTAATCGGAAAGTAATACACCCACTGTTCGACCAGTCTGCGCAACGACTCGTACCCGGATCCGGTTTGTTGATAGTGCAGCACCCGTTCGGTCAACTCCGTCATGGTCCCTCCAACCCCGCAGTGGCGGGAGGAGACCTACAGCAATTGCCGTGCCGGAATTTCAACGATTTCGAGCCGCTTTTCTCGCTCTCGGCGGGAATATTTACATTTGTTTACAAATGAATCACGAAGCCCCCCGAAGCGGTAGAAGGACGGCGCTGAGTACGTTTTACCGGCGGATTCTACCGGCGGAAGGGTATCAGTCGGAGGCGGGGGCTCCGTTGGCAGTTGCACCGTCGGCCACAGGGGGTTGCTGTGAATCGGAGACCAACTCGATTAACGCCTCTTTAACGCGTTCATAGGTCTGCTCCAGTGGTGCTTCGAGCAAGAAACCGGCGGCGCGTTTGTGCCCGCCTCCGCCGAATGCGCGGGCGACAAGCGATACATCGACTTCGTCACTCGAGCGAAGGCTGCCGGTGCAGCTATTCTTGGTCTCTTCGCGGATGAGCCCGACGACGGTGCACTCCTGGGTACCCATCAACAGTTGATACAGCGAGTCGGAGTCCCGATTTTGGCGGCCGAACTCGGCCGTATCTTCCTGCCTCTCGTAGGTAAGGGCGATCCGCCCATCGAGGTAGGTTTCGGTGCGTTGGAGCAGCCTGGCGAGAAGCCGGCGTGACTCCATGTTTTTGCCGCCAAACATGCGGTTATAGGTTTCTTTCGGGCTGGCCCCGGCGTCTACGAGACGGCCGGCCGCTCGAAAAGCCCTACCGGAGCCGAAGTCGAGATGACGGAAGAACCCGGTATCCGTGGAGAGGCCGAAAAAGATCAACTCCGCTTCTTGCTTGTCGGGAGTGGACCCCGAGGCCTCAATAGCCGCCTGAATGAGCACGGTAGTCGAGGCGGCATCGGTGTCAATGTAGATGACGTCACCGAACGGTTCCCCGCCGGCATGATGATCGATAACGGCAACACGAACCTGATCGAGAACGTCGGCGAAGCTCCCGACCCGTTCTCGGGTGCTGCAGTCAAGAACCACGGCCGCGGGGTTTACATCGTTTTGGATCTCCGTACTCGTGAGTGTGTCGCGGAACAAGGGCTCGAGGGGCCGTATTTCGGAGCGGATGAAGGGGCCTTCGTTAAAGTGCTTTACCCGCTTGCCGTTGCGCTCGAGGTAATGCCCCAGAGCCAAGCTCGACGCAAGGCAATCCCCATCCGGCTCGCTGTGGGTGACAAGATAGTAGGTGTCGTGACTCGATAAAAACTCGAGCAAATTCGGCGGTGGAGAAAACTCAGCCATACAGTTGGAGTCTCGCAGCTCGGGCTACAGCTCGAGCGTCTCGACGTCGAAATTTTCCTGAGTGTTGGCTTCGTTCCCTAACCGTCCCCAACTGACATGGTCCGGATTATCTCGTACGAACAGCCGCACGTGGGAGAACTCCCCATTGCGAAAGTACACATCCATGTAGGGTGCGCTCTTGGAGCCGGTTTCGACGAGATCGCCTTTACCTGCCGCAGAGTTGAACCACGAGGATGGTATGTACTTTTCTTGAAAGTCGAGGTTATCAGCTGTGTAGGTTACCTTGAATCCGAGCCTGTGTCTGAACACTTGATTCAAATATATGGTGTGAACGAAAAGCTCCGAGTCGTTGTTGTTTTGTGCTTCCTGTGCACCCAAGAAGCCGCCAACCATGATTGCAAGTATTGCCACGATGAGAATGCGCTTTTTCAACCCTGACCTCCTATACGTTCGCCCTCCATTATACGCCCCTCAAAGCTCTCAAATCAAGGGCCAATTCCTCACGCCCCCGCTCGCTCATATTTTCGGCAATTGTTCGCCGTCGAGCAAGGTAGCAAGCATAAGCGCCTGGATCGAGTGCTTACGGTTCTCCGCCTCGTCCCAGATCCGCGAATGCGGTCCGTCCATGACTTCGGAGGAAACCTCATTTCCGCGAACGGCCGGGAGGCAGTGGAGAAAGATCACTTCGGGATTGCCGGTCCGCTCTATGAGCCGGCCGTTCACTTGATAGGGGGCGAGCGCCTGCAAGCGCTGCTGCGACTGTTCTTCTTCTCCCATCGAGACCCATACGTCTGTGTATATGGCGTCCGTTCCGGCCACCGCCTCACCGACATCGTCGGTTATGGTAACGTTGCTTTTCGAGGCGGAGGCAAAGCTTCGTGCAATTTCCACGCTCTCCGAGTCCGGAAAAAGGGATTTTGGGGCGGCAAGCCGAATGTGTATCCCCAGTTTTGCACAGCCGATCATAAGGGAGCGTGCCACGTTGTTGCGCGCGTCACCGACGAAGGTGAGGGTCCGTCCCTCGAGAGAGCCCACGGACTCGAGCAGTGTTTGAAGATCGGCGAGGATCTGAGTGGGATGATAGAGATCGGTCAAGCCGTTATATACGGGTTTGTGGGAATGCTCAGCGAATAATTGTACGGTCTCTTGTTTGTACCCCCGAAACTGAATGGCGTCAAACATACGCCCGAGAACCCGTGCGGTGTCCTCGATGGTCTCCTTTACCCCGAGGTGAATATCGCTTTGTGAGAGGAACACCGGATGACCGCCCTCCTCTCCGAAGGCCGTCTCAAACGCACATCGAGTGCGCGTAGAGCGTTTCTCGAAAAGTAGTGCGAGGCTCATGCCTTCGAAGCGTCTGTGGACGATTCCCTCGTGCTTCTCGCGTTTTACGAGGCGACTGAAGTCAATAAGATAACGGATCTCCTCGGGCGAGAGGTCGGCAAGGGTAAGCAAAGACTTGTGTTTGAGATCTACCGCCATAGTTGGGTCTCCTAAAGAGGTTTTTGTTACAAATATCGCCTGATTATAACGAAACGGCTTCGTTACGTCAGCTCAATGGGAGCGCTTAACAGCGCTCGCGGCCGCTCAATACGATCGTATGGTAAAGAGGTCGGCGGGAAAAAGAATCTGTAGGGCTTGGGTTACCGTGGAGGCAAAGTGGAATTCGATGACCTTGGTCACCTCTTCGGGCAGCTCCTCGTAGTCTTTCCGATTAGCCTCCGGCAGGAGAACAGCCTTGATTCCGTTGCGGTGTGCGGCAAGCGCCTTTTCCTTTATCCCGCCAATGGGAAGAAGACGACCTGCAAGGGTTATCTCACCGGTCATGGCGAACTCTTGCTTCACCGATATTCCGGAGAACGATGACAGAAGTGCGGCCGTGATGGTTATTCCCGCTGAGGGCCCGTCTTTTGGAAGGGCGCCTTCAGGAACGTGAACGTGAATATCGCGGTTCTGTTTGAAATCCGAGGGAAGCCGAAAGCGCTGCGACTGGGACCGGATAAAGGAAAATGCCGTTCGTGCGCTTTCTTTCATCACGTCGCCGAGGCTCCCAGTAAGCAGAAGCTCGCCGGTGCCGTCGAACACAAGCGCCTCCACCGGCAGGAGCTTGCCGCCGACTTCGGTCCAGGCAAGCCCGTTGGCAATCCCCGGGCCGGTCTCGCTGTAAAGCGGGCCCTCAGTGAAGGGGGGATTGCCGAGATAGTCGGCAACGCGCTTTGGAGTCACGACACGCCGATATGGCCGAAATGTGGCCGGGGTGAGGTGGAAGGGCGGGGTGAGCGCGGCCTCGCCGTCGGTCCCCACGCTGTCGGCTTCGGCCGGTGCGTCGGCGGCCTCGCCGTCGGCACCGTCACTATCGGCGGTGCCATCGCCGTCCCGGTCCCGTGCGGCCCCGTCATTCTCGACGCCTTCCCGAGAGCCGTCTTCTTCTTCTATGACCGTGCTATTCGACGTTTCATCGTCGGATTCCGCGGTTTCGGTGGTTTGCGTTTGCGAGGAATGTTCGGAGGCAGCGGCCGGTTGCTCATTGGTCCCGGTTTTCTCGCCGTCGCCGTCGGTAGCGGGCGGGCCGCTTCCCACCGGCACGGGCGCGCGGTAGCCGTCTTTGACGACCTCTCGTGCGATCTTTCGAACAACGGTGCTTATTTGGCGCTCGAGGTTTCGCACGCCGGACTCGCGGGTGTAGCTCTGAATGATCTCATCCACCGCGTCCTTTCGGAAGGTCACGTCGGCCCACCAGAGTCCGTTTTCGCTCATCTGCTTGGGGATGATGAAACGCTGGGCAATTCGTCGTTTCTCGTACGGCGTATAGCCCGGCATTTCGATGACCTCCATCCGGTCGCGAAGCGCAAGCGGAATCTGGTAGAGGGTGTTTGCCGTGGTAATGAACAGCACCTGTGAGAGGTCGAAGGGCAACTCGAGGTAGTGATCCACGAAGGCGGCGTTTTGCTCGGGGTCGAGCACCTCCAGGAGAGCAGAGGCGGGGTCCCCGCGGAAATCGGCGCCGAGCTTATCTACCTCGTCCAAGAGGAACACCGGATTTTGAGTCCCGGCTTTCCGAATGGACTGGATGATTTTCCCCGGTAGCGCCCCGACGTAGGTACGGCGGTGGCCGCGGATCTCGGCCTCGTCCCGCACGCCGCCGAGCGAAATACGGGTAAACGAGCGCCCGAGGCACCTGGCAACCGAGCGTCCGAGAGAGGTCTTGCCGGTTCCGGGAGGACCCACCAGGCAAAGAATAGGGCCTTTGAGCCGATCCTGCAGTTGCCGCACGGCGATGTAGTCGAGAATACGCTCTTTGGGCGTTTCCATGTCGTAGTGGTCTTCGTCGAGGATACGCGCGGCCTCCTCGATGTCGACCTGATCGCTCGTCCGCTCCTTCCAGGGTAAATCGAGCAGCCAGTCGACGTACGTTCGCACAATGCCGGCTTCCGGCGAGAACGACTGCAGCTTGGAAAGCCGGCCGATTTCCTTTTCGGCGCGCGCGCGGACCTGATCGGGGAGATCCTTCTCGGCAACGCGTTGCTCGAGCTCTTGCGCTCCGGTCGGGTCCTCTTGATCGCGGCCGAGCTCGCGATTGATTTCCTTCACCTGCTCGTTGAGAAAGTAATCGCGCTGGTTTTTCTCTATGCGTTTCTTTACGCGTTGGTTGATGTCTTGGCGCAGCTCGAGCACCTCGTTTTCACTCTCGAGACTTACCGCCACCTCTTCGAGGCGCTTGCGATTGTCGGTCATCGAGAGGAGCTGCAGCTTTTTCTCGAAGTCGAAGGGGACGTTTGCACATACGCGTCCGACGAGCTCCTCCGAGCTCGTGGCCTTCTGGACCGACTTGTGCGCCTCGGAGGGAACCTTTTTCTGCAGGGAGGCAAACCGATCAAAGGCCGACTTCACGGTCTTCAGGTGCGTCTGCAATTCCTCGCCGGGGGCATCCTCGACGGTAAGCTCTGCAAGGGAGGCGCGAAGCGGGGTTTTCGGCGATTCAAACGCGACAATACGCGCACGTGCCTTCCCCTCGGCCATCACCCTGACCGAGCCGTCGGGCAGTTTCATGACCTGGTTAATCGCGGCAATGGTTCCGTAGTTGTAGAGCTCCTCCGCCGAGGGCTCGACTGCCTCAGCGGTTTGGGGCACGAGCACCACGCGCCGGTCCTCCGACATCGCCTTGTCGAGGGCGGTTTTCGCGGTTCGTTTTGCCACGAAGATGGGGAACACCGTATGCGGGAAGGCCACCATGTCCTTCGTGGGAATTACCGGCAGCCTGGAGGAGGTGCCTTTCGTGCGTCCGAGAATTTTCATGCGGACTTTCGAACTTGAACGATTTCCGGTTTTTCTTCCTGCTCGATGACCGCGCGGGTAATGACGACCCGCTTTTTGCCCTCGATGGATGGAATATCGAACATGATGTCGGTCATGACGTTCTCAACGATCGACCTGAGCCCCCGAGCGCCCGTTTTCCGCTCCATCGCCTTCTCGGCAATGGCCTCGACCGCCTCGTCTTCGAACACGAGGTCCACATCATCGAGCTTGAGCGACGCCTGGTACTGCTTGAGGATGCTGTTTTTGGGCTCGGTGACGATTCGCACGAAGTCTTCTTTGTCGAGGTCGCGCAGGGCAACTTGAATGGGAACGCGTCCTATGAACTCGGGGATCAGTCCGTACTTGATGAGGTCGTCGGGAAGCATCTGCGAGAACAGCTCTTCTATGTTTTGCTCGCTCCGTGTTTTGACCTCCGCGCCGAACCCCATGGGGTGTTGAGAGACGCGGGACTCGATGACTTTGTCCAAACCGACGAAGGCCCCGCCGACGATAAAGAGGATGTTGCTGGTGTCGAGTTTAATCATCTCCTGGCTCGGATGCTTGCGGCCTCCCTGTGGGGGAACCGAAGCTACCGTACCCTCGATGATCTTTAGCAGTGCCTGTTGCACCCCTTCTCCCGAGACGTCACGGGTTATGGAGACGTTTTCTCCTTTGCGGGCGATCTTGTCGATCTCGTCGATGTAGATGATCCCGCGCTCGGCCGCCGAAACGTTGTTTCCGGAAGCCTGATAGAGCTTGAGGAGAATGTTCTCGACGTCCTCACCGACATAGCCGGCCTCGGTCAGTGTTGTGGCGTCGGCGATGGCAAAGGGGACCCTCAGCTTATCGGCGAGTGTCTTGGCAAGTAGTGTCTTTCCCGTACCGGTGGGACCGATGAGCAAGACGTTGGCCTTCTCGATCTCCACGCCGTCCTGCAGCTCGTCCTTTTGCGTCACGCGCTTGTAGTGATTGTAAACGCCGACCGAGAGCACCTTCTTCGCGGTCTCTTGTCCCACGACGTACTGGTCGAGATACGTTTTGATCTCCTTGGGGGCGGGGATATCATCCATGAACTCGGTGGTGATCACATCGTCCTCGTCGTCGAGGATCTTCTTGCATGTGTGCACGCACTCGTCACAGATGTAGACACCCGGCCCCGCGATGAGCCGCCGGGCGAAGTCCGCGTGTTTGCCGCAGAAGGAGCATACTTTTTGCTGTTGCTGGTCGCTTCGCTGCTTGCTCATTGCCTACCTCTTGAGAACCTGATCGACGATACCATACTCTACGCTCTCCTCTGCGCCCATGAAATAGTCACGCTCGAGGTCCTCGGCGATAACCTCTTCGCTCTTTCCGGTGTGGTGTGCGAAGTAGCTGATGATCATTTTCTTCAGGCGCACGATTTCCCGCGCTTGGATGCCGATGTCGGTTGCCTGGCCCTGCACGCCTCCCCACGGTTGATGGATCAAGATCCGCGAAGAGGGAAGGGCAAATCGTTTGCCGGAGCCGCCGGCGCCGAGAAGCATGGCGGACATGGACGCCGCTTGCCCCATGCAAATGGTCTGGATGTCCGGCTTGATGTACTGCATGGTGTCGTAAATGGCGAGGCCTGCAGTTACCGAGCCGCCGGGAGAATTGATGTAGAGGTTGATGTCCTTCTCCGGGTCCTGACTCTCGAGAAACAGCATCTGGGCTACCACGAGGTCCGCGGTGAGGTCATTGATGGGCCCGTCCAAAAAGACAATCCGGTCTTTGAGAAGCCTGGAATAGATGTCGTAAGATCGTTCTCCAACGCCCGTTTGCTCGACGACGATGGGGACGAGGGTGTTCATTTGCTCATTCATTTGGTGAATTCCTTTTGACCGTTTAACTCACCCGAATTTAAGCATGTTGGCCCGCTACGTCCAGGAAATTGAGCTTCTCAGAGGTCGTTACCGTCGTTTCCTCTAAGATCTGGTCGAGAAGCTTGCGTTCCTGGATGTCATGTTTGACGTAATCGAGCATGTTGTTGCTCTCATAGTACTCTCTGACTCGCGCGGTGTCTACGTTGCTTTGCCTGGCCTGTTCTTCGAGGTGTTGGTCGATCTCCTCGTCGCCGACCTCGACGTTCTCGTTTTCCAGCATCTTGTTGGTCAAGAGCCGCTGCTTGAGGCTCTTTTCCGCCTCCGGCTTCCACTCTTCGAGGAGATCCTCTTTGCTGCGCCCCTGAGCCGAGAGCAGGTTGACCACGTCCTCTTCATTCATCTGAAGGCGTGAGGTAAAGTTGCGCCAGGAGTTCTCGAGCTCTGCTTGCAGCATGGAGGCCGGAACTTCGATCTTTGAGTTCTCGAGCACCTTATCGAGGATGGCTTGTTTTTTCATTTCGCGAACACGAGATTCGGCGGTTTGCTCGAGGCGCCTGCGGATGTCTTTTTTCAGATCGTCGAGGGTTTCGTATTCGTCGCTGACGTCTTGGGCGAGCTCGTCGTCGATTTCCGGCAACTCACGTTGCTTTATTGCCTTTACCTTGACCCGAAGCCGCTTTTTCTCTCCCCGCAGCTCTTCGACGTCGGAATCCTCGGGGTATTCCTTCTCGAGGATCTTTTCCTCACCCTGCTTCATGCCGATGAGATCGTCGTCGATTTTGAAGTAGTTATACCCGGTGCCGATGGTAAAGACGAAATCCTCGCGGCTGGTGCCCTCGATGGTTTCGTCGTTCTCGTCGACCTCTGCGTAGTCGATTGTGACGATGTCGTCCTGCTCGACCGCGCCTTCTTCCTTGTCGATGACGATGGCGTTTTGTTCTTGGA
Source organism: Spirochaetia bacterium (assembly GCA_041686235.1). Taxonomy (GTDB): domain Bacteria; phylum Spirochaetota; class Spirochaetia; order DSM-27196; family PWMO01; genus JAAAOH01. The sequence goes on from JAWLED010000011.1 coordinate 13,005, forward strand.
TGGCCGATAGCTCGCGCTGCTCGTCCTCCTCGGTGATCTCGACTTCGGGAGCTTCGATCTCGAGCCCCTTGTACTCGCCGAGCTCTATCTCGGGGAATACGTCGTAGGTAACTGAGTAGGTGAAGTCCTTGTCGAGCTCGAAATCGAGCTCACTGTCGAGCTCCGGTTGGGCGTAGGGCAGGGGCTGCTCGTCGATTTCCTCGATCGCCTCGCGCAAGCTATCCTGGAGAACCTTCTCGCCGGCTTCGGCTTTGATACTGTCGCCGAATTTGCGCTCGAGTATTTCCGGTGGAACTTTGCCCTTGCGAAACCCCTTTATCTGGGCCTTTTTTGCGTACTCTTTGAGCAGCTTGTCATACTCCCCGCGGAGCGTGTCCTTGGCTACGGTCACGGTGAGGCGAACCGCGGAGTTGTCGATGTGCTCGATTTGCTTTTCGGAAACCATGATCGGATCCTCTGTTGGTGGTGGTATACGTCGGGATAAAGAAAAAGCGACCCTCGCAGGATCGCCCTCAAAAGAAAAGCGGGAGACGGGATTTGAACCCGCGACATCCACCTTGGCAAGGTGGCGCTCTACCCCTGAGCTACTCCCGCACGCTATCCGGCGGTCGGGGTGATCCGACCTGTAACCATTCCTCCGTACCCTGAGTGGTGCTGCGAGAGAAGGGACTTGAACCCTTACACCCGAAGGTACCAGATCCTAAATCTGGCGTGTCTACCAATTCCACCACTCTCGCCCGTATCCTATACGACGACGCACGGTGCGTCAATTAGCAAGGCACCAAAATGGTGTCTTAAGGTGAGCCGTAGAGGGATCGAACCTCTGACCCGCAGATTAAGAGTCTGCTGCTCTACCAGCTGAGCTAACGGCCCACATGTTCATACGCCCGGCAGGATTCGAACCTGCGACCTGCGGATTCGAAGTCCGACGCTCTATCCAGCTGAGCTACGGGCGCACGCGCTTTTGCCCCTTCGAGGGCGTTATTCCTATGTCAAAAAACTGCGGATAGAGCCTCTCCGAGAGCAAACCCGCTTGCGCGGTCCCCGCAGCTTGAGGGTGGATGACGGGATTTGAACCCGCAACAACCAGAACCACAATCTGGTGCTCTACCATTGAACTACATCCACCGCGCTCGTGAGCACGAAGGATGCCCAATTCGGGCGGTTTTGTCAATATCCGTGCATCCATCGATGCTCGCCGTAAGCTACTACGGATCCGCCGAATGAGTCAAATCGGTGGCGCGCTGCTCTCTCGCCCCTCTTGCGCGCGCCGCGGTCAGACCCCGCGGTGCGCGCGCCGGCGGTCATGCGTCGGCGGAAAGGAACACCACGGTGGTCGGCCGGCGAACCTCGCGATTGCAGAACGCAGCGCAGATCCTCGCGAAAAGCGCTTCGAGCTCCTCTTCGCCGAGCTCCTCCGCAAGTGCGGCCGCATAGGAGTGTTTTTCGCGCGAGCCGTCGCGGCCGAACACCCACGCCCGCAGATCTTTCTCGGCAATGAGACGGCTGTCTTGATATTCGCGGACTTCTGCTTCAACCCTCGAGAATCCTGCCCGGCGTGCAAACTCGGGTAGATCGTCGGCTTCCCAGTTGAACATGGCGTTTTCCGGGTCGGAAAAGACCCTCCCCTCGGCCCGCTCGACCCCGCCGAGAAGGTCTTCTGCGACACCGGCCTCCCGGGCAAGCTCCGAGAGGCGTTTGAAGGCCGAGGGTACGCTTTCCGCGAGCATCAGCCGCCCGCCTCGATTGAGCGCACCGGCGAGGCTCGCGAAGCTCTCCACCTTGGCTGCGCGCCGGCCGACGACGTTTCTCCCGACGATGCGGTCGAAATGCGAGGGGAGGCCCCTCGCGGCGGGCTCGCTAATCGCCTCCACGATGTCACCCTCGATGAGGGTCGGGCGTTCGATCTCCGGCAGTTGCTCGGCCTGTGCCCGGGCGGTTTCGAGCACCCTCTCGGTGGCGAGGGAGGCGAAGATGCCGCCCTCGGGGGCCCGGCGCACGAGCTCCCAGAGCACGGGCAGGGGAGAGCTCCCGCCGAGAAGCACGGTTTCATGGCGCGTGAGATCGGAAGCGAGGCGCTCTCGAATATCGGTGATGATGCGACCGCGTGTCTCGGCAAGCCTGGCGAGCCAACGCTCGCGGTTTCGCGCCTCGGGCGAAACGGTGAGAATATCCGCGTCGTCGCCGGGTTCCATCATAATCGACAGTTGGACTTCCCGACGCCGCTGCACCTCTTCGCGGATTCGGCTTTCCCAGCCCTGGTTGGAGGGTTGATAAAAGACGCGCTCGCGCAACTCTCCCGGCAGGTAATTCTGGGCCACCCAGTGGTCGGTGTAGGCGTGGGGATACAGGTAGCCCTGTCCATGGCCGAAGCCCTTTGCGTCCCGGTTTGCATCGCGCAGATGTCGTGGCACTTCGGCTTGTTTTTCCTCTTCGACTGCGCTGAGCGCATCGAAGAAGCCGAGGGTGGAGTTCGACTTAGCACAGGTTGCAAGATAGAGTGCGGCCTGCGCGAGGTGAAACCGGCCTTCGGGCATGCCGACCCTGTCGAACGCGCGCGCGGCAGCCTCGACGGTGAGCAACGCCTGCGGGTCGGCCATTCCTACGTCCTCGCTTGCAAGAATGAGCATCCGCCGGAAGATGAAGCGGGGGTCTTCGCCGCCGGCGATCATTCTTGCCAGCCAGTACAGGCCGGCGTCCGCGTCCGAGCCCCTGAGCGACTTGATGAAGGCGCTAATGGTGTCGAAGTGATAGTCACCCTCTTTATCGTAGAGCACGGCCTTGCGCTGTATGCTGTCCTCGGCGACCTCTCTGGTGACGTGGATAGTCGTCCCGGTGGGGGGAGGGAAGGTTTCGGGAGTGGTCTCGACGGCCAATTGGAGGGCGTTGAGGAGGCTGCGTGCGTCTCCGTCGGCCACCGTCACAAGGTGGTCGAGGGCGTCATCGTCAATTTCCACGTTGACCGCGCCGTAGCCGCGATCGGGGTCACGCAGCGCGTCGCGGGCAATGCGGTAGAGCTCCGGCGCGCCGAGGGGCTTCAGCTGAAAAACCCGGGAGCGTGAAACGAGCGCGGCGTTGACCTCGAAAAACGGGTTTTCGGTCGTCGCCCCGATGAGGATTACCGTGCCGTTTTCTACCCACGGTAACAGTGCGTCTTGCTGTGCCTTGTTCCAGCGGTGGACCTCGTCTACGAAGAGGATGGTACGACGGCCGTGCAACTCGCGGTGCTGAGTAGCCTCGTCAATGGCCGTTCGCACATCCTTTACACCTGAGAGAACGGCGTTGAGCGAGACGAACCTCCCCTCGGTTGTGTTGGCGATGACCCGCGCAAGCGTCGTCTTTCCGGTTCCCGGCGGGCCGGAAAAAATAACCGAGCTCAGCATATCCGCCTGTATGGCTCGCCGCAGCAGTCGCCCTTCCCCGAGGATGTGGTCCTGCCCGACGAACTCGTCCACCGTGCGGGGGCGCATGCGAGCTGCAAGAGGTTCTTCAGATTTGTTTGACTGGAAAAGGTTATGTTGGCCGCTCACGGCGAAACACTATATCACGGCGTCTCGCCGTCGTGCCAACGGCGCCGCCCCTACAGGTCGTCGGCGGATCCGCGCGCCTTCTCGAGGCGGGTCTGTTCGGCCTTTGCGTTCTCGAGGTCTTCTTTGAGCTTTTGAAGGCGCTCGTTTCGTTCGGTAATTTCTGCCTCGACCGAGCCGATTCGTTCCTCGAGCTTGGAAATAGACGCCGTAACCTCTTTGAGCTCGACCGCTGCTTTTAATCGACGCAGACGGTTTTGATCCTGTTGGGTTTTCTGCTCCGCGGTTTGGATTTCCTGTAGTGCCGAGCGTATCGACTCGGGGAGATCCGGGTCGTCGTCGAGGGCGGAGGCTACCTTCTCGCCGATTGCACGCTCGATCTCGCGCAGCTCGGTTTCCACCGTCTCCTTGTTTCGACGCAGGCGCCGCTCCGAGCCGTATTCGTTCGAAAACTGAGAAAGCTCTTGGGAGACCGAGCGTTTCTCGTCCTCAAGAGATTGAATTTGGTTTTCGAGCTCCTCGATTTCTGCCTGTTTTTGGAAGTAGGGCTTGGCAGCCTCGGACAGCGACGGGTCTTCCGCGCGCGTGATGAAGTTTGTTGCACATATTGCCTCGCCCGCTTCCCGGTACAGCCGGGGCATCGCGTTTTCTCGCGATGTCCTTTTCCCCTTGAGGAACGCAAGACGGCCGCGAGACATCAGCTTCGTGACGGATGACTTAGCACCCATCGCCGACTCGTGTTCGTTGATCTGGCGCTCGAGCTCCTTGAGCTCTTCGTGATGCTCGAGAAGGGAAGCGAAGATTTCCTCTATCGAGGGGTCTACGAAGGGGTTCTCCGTGTAGGTTTTGAACGCAGCCTTGCCGATATCCTCACAGAGGGGTTTTAACTCTTCGGAGAGGCGCTGTACTTCGCCCTGAGCATCTCCGATTTGCTCCTGCAGTTCTTTTCGGCGATTTTGAAGGTGCTCGAGCCGTGCGGCTTGTTTCGAGTTCTCGTCAAATTGCTTCTGCTTTGTCTCCGCCTCTTTTGCTTTGGACCGCAGTCGTTTTTGTTCGACGAGGTCGTCACGGTGTTCCCGGACGTAACGGCCAATTGTTGCGTGCAGGGTGCTGATATGCCCCTCGCGCTCCGCGATGGATCGCTCGAGCTCAGTAATTTGTTTTTGGTAATCACTCATTTCTGGGGCCCCTCTCTCTCGCCGTTTGTTTGATTCTAGGCGGCTGTCTGCAGCGTTGTCAATGTCAATATACTAAACCGTATCATGCATCGTCAGCTGACTCAGGCGAAAAGGGCCGTGGAACTTAGTTCAAAAGGGAGGAAAGGTCTCCCTTTAAGCCGAGGGTTTCGCGTGCCTTGCGGATCATGCTGCGCTGTTCTATGCCGTGCTCGATACGGCTTATCTCAGCCTGCAGGCGTTCCTGAGTCGACTGCATGTCGAGAAACGTTTGTCGCTCTTGTACCGTGAACACGTTGGACGCTCCGATCATAAAGGACAGACTCTGATAATCGAGGCTCTCGAGCGGTTCTCTGTCGATCTCATGTTCGTTGAGGTTGCCGAGAGCTTCGAGACCGTCTATTGCGGCTGCGGCGAGCTCGGCCACCTGCCGGCGCGCTCCGTCGATTTCGGAATCGGTAAAAAACGTCACGTCGGCCTCGTAATAGGGCGTATCTTCGTGAACCTGCTCTATTCGAAAGCGATTCTCCCCAATTGTCAAAATATCGGAGCGACCGTCGTCGTAGTGCTCGAGTATTCGATCGATTCGAGCGGTACATCCCGTGGATGCGAAGCTCGAGCCCGACGCGTGTACCACGCCGAAGGGAAGGTCTTCGTCCATACAGCGGGCAATCATCTCTCGATAGCGTTGTTCAAAGATGTGAAGTGGCAGCGGCATTTGCGGTAGGAGTACCACGCCAAGAGGAAATATCGGAATCCGCTGCTGTTGCATAAAGAACGTCCCCCCACGCCGTCAGTATCGTTTTATCAAAGATAATACCAATGACCCCGTAATGGTAAAGACTGTCGGCAGAATGAGTGAACGATTTGCTAATCTATTTCGACGAGAACCGGGCAGTGATCTGAGCCGTATATGTGCGGAAGGATTTCCGCGTGTTTTACGCGCTCTCGAGACGCCCCGTTTACGCAATGGTAGTCGATGCGCCACCCCACGTTCCGCTCACGCGCATTTGCACGGTAGGTCCACCAGGTATAGTTGTTCGGCTGTGAGTTGAACATACGAAACGTGTCGAGATATCCGGCCCCCGTAAACTGATCCATCCACGTGCGTTCTTCAGGGAGAAAACCCGCGTTCTTTTCGTTTTCTTTCGGGTTTGCAAGATCGATTGGTTTATGCGCGATGTTGAAATCCCCGCCGAGCACGACGGTCTTTCCCGCGTCGGTGAGCTCGTCGCATATCTTGCGGATGTTGTCACAGAAGTCGAGCTTATAGTCCAACCGTTTACCGCCTTCCTGGCTGTTCGGAAAGTACGCAGTGATAAGGGTGAACTCCGGATACTCGAGGAAGAGCGCGCGGCCCTCTGAATCAAAGCGCTCGATTTCCATGCGTGAGACCGAGAGCGGTTTCTCGCGCGTGTAAACGGCAACCCCGCTGTAACCTTTACGCTCCGCCGAGCTCCAGTATGAGTGATAGCCGTCGGGCTCGATAAAATCTTCGGAGAGTTGATCGGGCTGCGCCCTGGTCTCTTGTATGCAGAATATGTCGGCGTTGGAGTTAGTCAGCACATCAAAGAAGCCTTTCCGTGCGCAGGCGCGAATACCGTTTACGTTCCAGGAATAGATACGGGTCATGGCGCTAACCTAACCAAAAGAGCCGCGCTTGGCAACGGAGGGCGCCGCCGGCAACGGAGGGCGCCGCCGGCAACCGCGCGGCGCGACCTCACCCGCCAACCGCGCCGGCTCTCGCTCCTCTCCGCCCTCACTCGTCGATCTCGCCCTCGACGAGCTCTCGCTCGGCGGCGAGCTCTTCCCATCTGGTGGTGAGCTCATGCTTCTCGTGCTCGATTTCCTCGAGCCGTTTTGAGAGCTCCCGCACGCGCTCGCCGTCAGCGTAGACCTCAGGGCGGGCGAGCTCGGTTTGGAGCTCTTCGTGCTCGGAGTCGAGGCGCTCTACGGATTCGAGAAGCGTGTTTTCCTCTTTTTCGAGCTTTCGAGCTCGGCTCTTGCGCTGTTTTTGCTCTTTCCACTGGGTCTGCGGCCGGGAGCTGCCGGACGCGGCCCCCGCGTTCGAGCCGGCCCCCGCGTTCGAGCCGGC
>JAWLED010000011.1:19901-40675 GCA_041686235.1 Spirochaetia bacterium
CCGCGTTCGAGCCGGCCCCCGCGTTCGAGCCGGCGGCCGCCGGGGCCCGGCCGCCGGACCCTTTCCCCGCAGTCGGTGAGGACAGGTCTCGCCGCTCCCCGGCCGAGGTCCCCTCTTCGGGTGGGGTGGACGGTGCCTGCGACGCGGTTGCACCGCGAGCGGATTCGGACTCTTCGCGAGTGCGCCACAGGTAGTAGTCGTAGCCGTCCTTAAAGTCTCTCAGACCCGCAGGATGGGTCTGGTCGGGCCGGTGAAGCTCTATGACCCTGGTTGCTACGTCGCGCATAAAGTACCGGTCGTGCGAGACGAACACCACCGTGCCTTCGAAGCGCTGAAGGGCGTCGGCCAGCACGCGCTTCGAGCTCATGTCGAGGTGGTTGGTCGGCTCGTCGAGTACGAGCAGGTTGGATGGATGGAGGAGCATCTTCACCAAGATCAGTCTGCTTTTCTCGCCGCCGCTGAGCACCCGAACCTGCTTGAAGACATCGTCCCCGCGAAAGAGAAAGGCACCGAGCATCCCCCGCAAATGGGGGATCATGTGAGTCGGCGCATTACTCTCCGCTTCTTCGAGCACGCTGCGCTCGCTCGCGAGCGCATCCGGCTCCTCTTGAGAGAAATAGGCCGTCTGCACGCCGGTACCATAGCTGAGGGTCCCGCCGTGCTGCTCGTCGACGCCCGCGATGATCCGCAGCAAGGTGGATTTGCCGGCTCCGTTCGGTCCGACCACCGCCACCTTTTCGCGACGCTCGAGCTCCACGTTGATGCCGGAGAAAACGGCGTTTCCCGCATAGCGCTTTTCGAGATCGGTCAGCTCCACGACGATCCGACCGGTTCGCGTCGGCTGTGGAAACGCTACGTGCATGGGTTTGAGGCCTTCGGGGATCTCGATCGGCTCTATCTTTTCGAGCTCTTTTATGCGGCTCTGTACCAGCGATGCCTTGGAGGCGTTGTACCGGAATCGATTTATGAACGACTCGAGGCGCTCGATGTAGGCCTGCTGTTGTTCATACTGCTTGCGCAGCTGCTCGAGCTCGCGCTCGCGTTTGACCTCGTATTCGGAGAAGTTTCCCGTATACATGTGGAGGGCGCCCATGAACAGTTCCGCGACGTGATCGGTGGTTTTGTCGAGAAAATACCGGTCGTGAGAGACCAGAAGGTAGCCTCCGCGATAGCGAGAGAGAAAACCCATGAGCCACTCGCGGGTTTCGATGTCGAGATAGTTGGTGGGCTCGTCGAGGAGGAGTAGGTCCGGATTTTCGAGGAGGACGCGCGCAAGGGCTGCCCGCATACGCCACCCGGCCGAGAGGCTCTCGATGTCGGCGTCGAATGCCTCCCGGCTGAACCCCAACCCGCGCAGTACCTCGTCGATTCGGGCGCTGCGATCGTAGTAGCCTGAGTTTTCGATGAGCTCCTGGATTTCATGGAACTCGTGCAGTGTTTCCGCTGCCGGACCGCTGTCTTCGCTCGTCTTCTCGAGTTGGTGCCCCAGCTCTTCTTGCCGCTCGAGCTTTTCGCGCAAATAATCGAAGGCGCGTTCGGCCTCCTCGTGGACGGTGCGTCCCGCGAAGCTTTCGACCGACTGTGGGAGATAGGAGATGCGGGCGCCGTGACTCCGCGTTACCGTGCCGGAATCCGCTTCCATGTGCCCGGCGATAACGCGCATAAGCGTGGTTTTCCCGCTTCCGTTTGCGCCGGTGAGCGCTATTCGGGATTTCGGGCTCAGCGAAAGCCCGACTCCGTCGAGGACGGCCCGCTCACCGAACGAAACCGACACATCGGTGAGCTGTACGAAGCTCATTCGAGCTCACCTTCCTCGGCTTCGGGGGAACCTGCATCGTCGTCGGCCTCCGAGCCCCCGGCCGACTCCTGGAATGAAAAGAAAATCACGACCGGGGAACGGCTCTCACGCTGAACGATCTTGTCTTCGATGTTATCTTCGCGGACGTGGGCGAGCCGCAGCCCGCCGGAGACAAACTGGTAGAGGAACACCACGGGCTCGTCCTCGGCACCGTCGAAGTGGAAGGACAACGCCCCGTCGTAGTCCCCTTCGAGGTCATCGGAGCGGAAATGGTCGAAACGCAACCGGCCTTCGGAGCGTGCCGACCGGGGGATGACCGAAGGGACAAGCCGATCATAGTTCTGCCAACGAATCTCGTTATCCTCGCGCAACTCGACGGTCCCGTAAGCGTCGCTTGCAAGCCGCGAGCCACGTGACACAAGGGACTCGTAGAGCTCTGCTCTGCGTTCCCGTTCTTCTGCGCGGACCTCGGAAATGTCTTCGTCCACGCGTTCCATGGCGATGTTGTTGCGCTCCCCGTCGATGGTATAGCGGATGCTAATAGCTTCATCCGAGCGCACGATCACCGAGAACCTCGTCCCTTCGGCAATGAATTGGCGCGCCTGCCCGGATGACCACGTTTCGTAATCGAAGGTTGCGCTCTCGTCGGGCAAATTGAGACGCAGCCTGCTCTGTTCGGGCTCGGGAAACAGCCCGTACTCTTCCCGAAAACGCTCGAGGTCGATTCGGTCGGACTCGATCATGCGTCGGAAGTAGGTAGGACGCCAGTCGGTGGAGAGAAACGTATCGAGCCGTGGGTTCGTAATACCAACCACATCCGCGATTCCGACCCCGGAGGAGCCCTCGATTCCGGAAAGGTGACGGCCGGGCACCCAACCTCGGGAGCCTTCACGGGTGAGCACCTCGTACCAGACTCCTTGCGAGGTCCCCGTGTCTTGTCCCTCTTCGGAGGAGTCGTCGCTTCGGGAGATGATTTTTACCTCCTCTCCCTGTCGCAAGCGGTAGACGCTATCGGCGGAGGTGTCTTGCTCGGTGCGCACGCGTAACGCCTGTCGTGCCGAAGAGGCAAAGCGTTCTCGGTACTCGTCAAAATCTTCGGCAAACTCCGTTGCCGCTTCGTTGGTTTCGAACGACTCGATGCGCCACTGCTCGGTGGTTATGCGTTCTCCGTCCTCCGGTGGACGGATCGTGTAGGTATCGGCGATATCGGAGCTATCGGTTACCTCGACCAGCATGCCGAACTCCAGCGGCGAGTCCTCCGGCGGCCAGAGAACAACGCCGTAGCCTTGCGGCCCGCGCCCGCAGCCGGAAACGAGGAATAAAGCGCTGAGTCCAATGACGAAAAGAATATAGCGAGCGGTCACGAGTAACTCCTTGAGCGGGTTGCCCGATATTTGACCACACGATGAAGCAACTCGTCAATTCAGCTGGGATTCTTCGAGGATTATGACGATGCGCCCCTCGCGGATGAGTTGGTGATTGCCCGGCTCGGCAAAGAACGACTCCGCGTCTTCCCTGGGGATGATGGGGTCGGTAGCTGTGCGACCGAAGACCCCGACGGCGCTCGTGCGAAAGGGGAGGCTGCCGGCCCGCTCTGCAACGATAGGATCATCATAGCTTGTGGCGTACGCGACTGCCCCTTGTTCTTCCAAAACCTCGGGATCGATGCGATTGGGCTCCATGAGCACGTCCGTTTGCTCGCCGAACAGGATATCGGGAAGGAGCGCGGGGCGCACTTGTGCGCGGCGGTTCTCCCCGTGTACGGGAAGCCTGCCTTTTGCGTAGATCACCACCCCGGTGAACTCTCGGCTGGGTCGCCACGAGACGATTCTCGGCAGAGACCGAGTTCGCGAATGATCGATAAAGGGGCTGATTACGTGCGGGTAGAGGTCTATCGCGTACTCTAACCGCAGAAACCTCAGGTCCGGGGTTTGCCGATTGGTGATGGGGTCGAGCTCGTCGGCGAGGCCCGCAATCTCGACGGCGAGGTCCGTTTGCGAGCTATACTGTTGTTCAAGGCTTTCGTATGAATCGACCTGGATCCGGGCGGCCTCGCGCCGGAGGATGTGGGGAAGCTCCGCTTTTACCGTTTGCTCGGCTCCGAATGACGATGCCGGGCTGTTGCGTGCGTCCTCCGGGATGGGCATACGTATGTCGAGGTGGAAACGACTCGACCGCCAGTCCACTCTACTGGAAACCTCCATCTCTTCGCGCTTCTCGCGGTCCGTCTCGTCGCTCGGCTCCTGCGCCGGTTCTCGGCCGAGATCTTCGTTGGGCTCTTGAGCCGGAACAACGTAGGCCGCGAGACCGATGAGGATACACATGACGGTGAGGAGTTTAAAGCGAGTCACCAAAGAAAATACCCGCCCATTCCCAGTTGCCGTTTATTTCCGGATCGGCGGGAAAGTCGACCCGGCGAAAATAGAGATACCACGTGCGGATACGGTGGGACCATCCCGTCGTCCGCAGATACGCCTCGCGCGCGTTGGAGTTTATGTCGATTTCTCTCGCGGCCCGGACTTTAGAACGCTGCAGGAAGATACCGAGGTTGAAAGGACCCTGACTGTTCATGTCGGTTTCTTGTTGTTCCCACGACATTGCAAAGAAGTTTTCCTCCGCCTGGTAACGCAGGAGCAAACCGGGGTCTTGGTTCCTCAGCGCGGTCTTGATCGTCGCCACGAGCTCGTCGAGACTTTCCATGGTCCAGTCTTTGGAGGAATCGTAGAACTCGACGCGCTTTTGGATTTTTTCGTGAGCGTCCGGCGCGCCGCGAATATCGGTTTGCGGGTGGTCCAAGAAGTTCTTGTAGTCTTCGTAGGCTTGGTCCCATTGGCCGAGCTCTTCGTGAGTTTGTGCCATGTAGTAGTAGGTGGCCCCAATGTCGAGGTGATCCGAGAATCGGTCGACCAGCTCGTGGTAGTAGGCGAGACGATCTTGTGGTGCCTCGGTAAGTCGGACGAGCTCGCGCAGCGCATTGTAATGGACCGAGGTCCCCTCGATCTTGAGGTCGGAATAGTTCGAGACGACACGGTCGTAGTAGTGCTGAGCCATCTCGGGAGATGAGTCCCGGTACTGTTTGGCTACGAGAAGGAGAAAGTATGCGTTATAGGGATGATCGGGATTGCGCTCTACAAAGGACGTGAGAAATGTTCTCATGCGTCCCGCCTCTCCCGCCTGTACGAGATGCCCCGCGATCTGTTCCACGAGTACCATCTCGCGGGCAGGGTGTTCTTCTTCTTCGAGCAGCGAAAACAAATCCCGCAACTCTTCCTGTTGCTCATCGTTACCGACTACATAGTAGCCGCTATCGCTGTAGCAACCCAAAAGAACGAGAGCGGTTGCAGAAAGAATAATGAGTCGACTGATCCGCATGGTAGGCCCATTGTAGTATTGCCGCATGTTGTTGGCAAGGCGGAGAGGATCTGCTACACTGCCCACCGTGAGCCGAGCAAGGCCGCGATATCCGAACAAGTTTTTGCTCTCCAGCCTCGTATTCATCCTTCTCGGGACGGCCCTTCTTCTGTGGAATCTCGGGCTCGTGCCCGGGTTCGAGTCTCTGTGGCCTGTTTTGCTCATACTCCTCGGCATCTGGTTCCTCTACGAGGGGTATTTTCGCCACCGGCGGGATGCCTACGTATTTATCGGTATGTTCATCCTTCTGCTGGGCGTTTTTTTGCTTGCCGCTGCAGCGTTTGTCAGCTCGGTAGCCATATCGACCATCTGGCCTGTTTTTATGACGATCACCGGTCTCTCGCTTTTTGCCTATGGAATGCGGCGTACGGAGGCTACCCGGATGAGCTTTACCGTTCCGGGTGTGGCGATAGTGGCGATTTCATTGGTGTTTCTCTTGTTTAGCCTCGAAATCATCGACCGCAGCTTCTCCAGGTTAGTTGCGGTGTATTGGCCGGTCTTGCTCATTTTGGCGGGAGCGGTGCTTCTGAGTGTGCATGTGGCCCGTCGGTAGCGCGTCGGTAATTGAGGCTGCCGGCGGCAGTGAGGGTGGCTGCAGCGGTAGCTGTGGGAGCTCAGTCCTCTTCCGAAGTTTTCTGCTCTTCGTTGCCGGCTTCGTCCTCGGCTTCGGGGAGAATATTGGAATCCCGAAACAGAATCGTGTCAAAATTGAGTATCTTGCCGGTGCGCCGACATCGGAGCCGGAACGGAAAGGTGTGTTCGCGATATCGATATAGGACGCCGATTATCACCGCGAGTGCGGCGATGAAGTAGTAGGGCGGTTGCTCGTACATAACGATGAATTGTGCTGAGGTGTAGACAAAAAACATTGCTATACCGAGGTATAGTGTTGCAAACCGTTTCTTTTCGGCGGTGTCGTGGTGGCGGCGCTGGAGGAGATTTATCAGAAGAATTCCAAGGAAGACCCAGAAAAATTCCTCGGCCACGAAGCTTACGAAGTTTTCCATACGAAATGAAGCATACAGCAGGCAGGGTGCCCTGTAAATGAGGCACCAACGAAGCGGCGTTCCGATGTGCGAAATCGAAGATCCGGTGTTCTCCCATGCTGCGGCGGTGGTGCGCGAAGCGTATCGGCGCTATCACGACGCCTCCCTTATACATCCGGACCCGCTGGAGATCGTTTTGCGCTACACTCGAGCGCGGGACCGCGAGGTCGTCGCCTTGATTTGTGCCTCACTCGCCCTCGGTCGTGTGCAAAGCATTCTCGACGTCTGTAACGCGGTGCTCGTACGTCTGCCCAACCCCGCCGAAGACCTCAAAGAAGCATCGCTATCTGATCTTCGTGACCGGTACGAGGGGTTCGTCTATCGGTTTTTCGGCAGAGAGGAGATTTCCCACTTCCTCTTTGCCGTCGGCGAGGTACTGCGTCGCAGAGGCTCACTGGAAGCTGCCTTTCTCTCGCACCTCTCCCCGTCGCACGAGACCGTGCTGCCGGCCCTCTGTGGCCTATCGAGAGAGCTGTCCGACCACGCCGGTGGAATACACGGCCTGCTGTTATCTCAGGTCGAACGGGGAAGTGCGGCAAAGCGCTGGCACTTGTTCCTCCGCTGGCTGGTGCGCGCCGACAGTGTAGATCCCGGCGGCTGGTCCGGGGTGTCGAGCTCGCGCCTCGTTGTGCCGATGGATACACATATGCACCGCATTTGCCGCCGGCTCGGGATTTTGAAACGGAAGAGTGCCGACGGAAAAGCAGCACTCGAAGTGACGCGGTTCTTTCGTTTGCTGGACTCGGAGGACCCGGTGCGTTTTGATTTTTCCCTCACGCGCATGGGAATTCACCCCGATACCGCGCGCGAGAGTAAAGCGTTATGGAATGGCGAAACCGACGCTTTTTCTATACAAACATAAGGGATTGTGTTACGCTCTGTGAACCAAACATTCATACATGAGGTCATCAAAGGAGAATAGTATGCAACGATATGTTTGCGAAGTCTGTGGCTACATCTATGATCCCGAAGAGGGAGATCCGGACAGCGACATCGAACCGGGAACGGCGTTCGAGCAACTTCCCGAGGATTGGGTCTGCCCGATGTGCGGAGCTTCCAAAGACGAGTTCTCCCCCGAAGAGGATTAGTCACTCTTAGCGCTCGTTGTTGTCGGCGCCGAGCGGCACGATGCGGTTACGCGTGTTGTCTGCTCGGCGCTTGTCTACGCATGCATGGCCGCCTGGCGCTTGTAGTGATCTTCGAGCACCAGAGACGTCATTGCCTCCACGACGGGGACGATGCGGGGGCAGATGCATGCATCGTGTCGACCTTCCGTTCGAATGACCCGTTCAGCCCCATCGATATCCACCGTTCTCTGAGCTCGTGCAATCGAGGAGGTGGGTTTTACCGCTACGCGGAAAACGATGTCGTTTCCCGTGGATATGCCCCCGATGATGCCGCCGGCGTTGTTGCTGAAGAAGCCGTCGGTGCCCATTTCGTCGTTGTGCTCGCTGCCCGACATGTCTGCAACTCGGAAACCGGCGCCGAACTCGATTCCTTTTATCGAACCGACCGACAGCATTGCGTGAGAAAGCTCGGCATCGAGCTTATCGAAGACCGGCTCTCCCAAACCGCCCGCGACCCCGCTCACCCGGCATTCCACGATACCGCCCATCGAATCCTCTTGCTCTTTGAGCTCGGCCGCGCGCTGCGCCATTTTTTCGGCAGCAGCGGCATCGCATGCGCGAAGCGGGTTCTGCTCGATAACCTGTGGATCGAAGGATTCGCACGAGATGCCGCCGGCACGCACGGTGTAGGCAAGGATCGACACACCGCGGGCGGCGAGCAACTTTCGGGCAACGGCGCCGGCGGCTACCCGGCCGGCAGTCTCGCGGCCTGAGGCCCTACCGCTTCCTCGCCAGTCTCGAAGGCCGTACTTTTGTAAGTAGGTGTAATCGGCATGTCCGGGACGATAGAGTCTCCGAATCTCTTCGTAGGCGGATGGATCGGCATCTTTGTTGTAGAGAATCATTAACAGCGGCGTACCGGTGGTACGTCCTTGGAAGACGCCGGAGAGCATATTGACGATGTCCGGTTCCTTGCGGGGAGTGGAAACGTCGGATTGTCCCGGTTTGCGGCGGTCCAATTGTTTTTGTACGTCTTCCTCAGTGATCTCCAAGCCGGGGGTAACCCCGTCGACGACGACACCGACGGCACCCCCATGTGATTCTCCGAACGTGGTAAGGCGAAAGAGATGCCCAAAGCTACTGCCGGCCAATGTGATGCTCCTGTAGATAGTGCTGCAAATGTTGATCCAAGGTATCGAGCGCGGCTGTTTGGTCGAGCGCATCCAAATCCACGACGAGATCGGCACGAGCGCGATACAGTTTGTCTCTCTGCGCGGCTATCCGCATGAACTCTTCCTTCGGGTCGTTGGACGAGAGAAAAGCGGGACGCCCCGTTTGTGAGATCCGTCGGTAGAGCTCGTTCATTTCCACGTAAAGATATACGAATATGCCGTGAGCTTCCAGGGCGGCAAACGCCCGATCGTTACCCACCGTGCCGCCGCCAAGCGAGCAAATCGTTGTAGGGGCGTAGCCGAGGCGCCGGCTGAGGTTTTCGGCCGCCTGTGCTTCGTAGCCGCGGAATCCCTCGGCCCCATGACGGCGATACACGGCGCGTGCGTCCTCGGCGGCTACCGAATGGTCGACGTTTGCGAGCTCGACGATGAGGTCGTCCAGATCGAGGAAGGTGATTCCCCACCGCTCAGCGAGGCCGGAGCCCAAGGAGGTTTTCCCTGCGTGTTTCTGGCCGACGAGGAAGATGTGCTTGCGTTCCGTCGAGTGGTTGCCGCCCGGGGAGCGGCCCGTACCGAGGGGGCTCATCTCTAGTCCGAGTCGGCGGACACCGCCGCGTGCGCCTCCGAAAGCGGTCCGGGATGCGCTATTTCGTACCCTTGCAGGTAATCACAGCCGATGTCGGTGACGATGCTCCGGATGGATGCGTTGCTTACGAACTCCGCAATGGTCTGCATCCCCATGACGTGGCCGATGTTGTTGACCGCCTCGACCATGGCTCGGTCTATCGGGTCTCGGTCACTGTCTCGTACGTATGAACCGTCGATCTTTAGATAATCGACCGGGAGATTCTTCAAGTATGCAAAGGAAGAAAACCCGTTTCCGAAATCGTCGAGTGCAAAGGTGACCCCCATTTTCTTGAGGCGATTCATAAAGCCGACGGCCCGCGAGAGGTTTTCCACCGCCGTAGTCTCGGTGAGCTCAAAACAAAACGCGGACGGGTCTGCTCCCGTTTCCTCGAACGTTTGAATGACGAAGTCCAGGAAGGAGTCGTCTACCACGGACGCTGCCGACAGGTTAATACACAGGGTTTCGAAATGGCCGTTCGACGCGCGGGTGCGCCGCTCGTAGTTGAGCATGTTTCGCACCACCCATCGGTCGATGTAGGGCATGAGATTGTACCGCTCGGCGGCCGGAATGAACTCTCCCGGATTGGCGAAAGAGCCGTCCTCTTCCTGTAATCGGATGAGGATTTCTGCTTTGTGTCTGCGGCCGGGCTCGATCGGCGCTATGGTCTGCGAGTAGAGAACGAATTGATCTTTCTCGAGCGCTTCGGTAAGCCGGGAAATCCAACGCATTTCTCCGCGACGCCGGAGAAACGTGTAGTCGGTGGTTTCATAGGTGCGAACGAGATTGCCGCCCTTTTCTTTTGCCAACCGGCATGCGTCGTCTGCTGCGGCAAGCACACTGTAGACATCGGTATTCTGCCCTTCGAGCGGTACCACCGCGATACTGCCGGTAACGTTGAATGTGTTTTTCTGCCAGATGAACTTGCGCTGCACCACTTCGCGGATCTCGTGTGCCAGTTTTGACGCGTCGTCCATGTCGGTGTCGAGCAAGACGATGCCGAACTCGTCTCCGCCCATGCGCCCGGCAATGTGTCCTTCCGGTAGCGAATCGAAGAGGTCGTTGGAAACCTGGCGCAAGAGCTCGTCACCGGCAAAGTGTCCGCACACGTCGTTTATGACTTTGAACTGATCGAGATCGACGAGCAAAATACTGTGGCGTCGCGAGTTATTTTCCACCTCGGGTACGAGCTCTTGCAGACGGGCTATGAGCTCGGTCCGGTTTATGAGGCCGGTCAAGGCGTCGTGACTTGCCTGATAGACGATGGTGTCGGACATCTTCTTGAGATCGGTGAGGTCGCGAAATGCGATGGTGAGCCCCTCGAAGGTGCCGTCGGCGCTGCGAATGGCGGCTACGGTACCATCGACGTGGATTTGCGCTCCCTGCTTGTTCTTGATGAATGCGTTTTCGAAAAAAAGTGTGGATTCGTTCTCGTTTTTGGGATCTTCGGCGGCTACCTGCATCCGAAGCTCCGTATTGTTGTCGAAGAGCTGGAATACCTCCGAGAGGGGCAGATCCCTTGCCTGGTCCTCTCGCCACCCGGTCAGGGTTTCGGCGATTGGGTTGAGAAACTGAATGTGATTGTTCTCGTCTGTGGCAATGATTGCGTCGGCAACACTGTGAAGGATACCCGAGAACCACCGCTCTTTGCTCTGTAGTTGCTTGTAGATATTGCTCTTGTACAGGGCAATGTCGATGGTGGTGTAGAGCTCACGCTCTTTGAACGGCTTGAGGACGTACCCGTACGGTTCAGCCTCTTTGGCACGCTCGAGCGTTTTTTCGTCCGCAAAGGCGGTGAGAAAGATAATCGGTATACCGAGCTCATCCTTTATCTGCTTCGCGGCCTCGATACCATCGATCTCGCCGCCGAGCATGATATCCATGAGGATGATATCCGGCACATGCTCGCGCGTCTTCTCGATAGCTTCGTTGCCGGTAGCGCAAAGACCTACGACTTGATAGCCGAACTTTTGCAGTCGTCGTTGAAGGTCAAGAGAGATAATTTTCTCGTCTTCAACGACAAGAATTCGCTCGTTTTGCATCTGGGCTTTGGCTCCTGCGGCCCTCAGCTACGGTACCGCTAAGGTAAGCATAACCGGAGCCGCAAGAGAAAGTCAACTGCGAAATTAGAGTTTAAGGACTTTTTTCAACTTCGCCGGTTCGTTTCGAAAGGACGCGCCATGACCTTCGAGGAAGTGATACTTTTCGAACAGATGCAGCGACAGCTCCGAGAACAGGATCTCGTCGCCGGTCGGTTCCCCGCCGGGCGCAAGGCGTACATGACAGTTCACTTTTCGAAAGATTCCGTCCTCGAACGGAGAGGCGAGGAAGCCGCGTGCCTCGCTCACGCGCACGATCCATGTGTCGTCCACGGTTACCGGCTCTTCGAGTCCTTTGCGCCCCTCTTCCATGAGGTAGTGCATCCGTGCAGCGGCGGCCTCGAAGGTAATACCTTGATGGGACATTTCCTCTTCGTCGCCGGCTATGATGTCGACGATCGGCCGCTCATCATGGCCGAGAAAGCCGTCCTGAGTAATTTCGCCCGGCTGCATGTTTGCTTGGGCCTTCGTGTATTCGGGAGACATCTTCATTGGTTGTCACCTCATCGCTTGCTTACGCGAATTTATCGAAATAGATCTTGTCTTCGGTCATCTCGTTGGACCTCATGACCTCCATACATGCGTCGAGCATACCGGGGCTTCCGCACAGGTATCCTTCTTTAGCTTCGTCGGTCGGAATCGAGTTCTTTAGATAATCGTCGAGAACCTCCGTAATCAGCCCGGTGGCACCTCGCCATTCAGCTCCTTCCTCCGGCTCCGAGAGCGCCGGTACGAAGTGGAAGCGCTCGTAGGTATCGTCGAGCTCGTAGAGCCAGTCGAGGTAGAACACGTCCTTGGACGTCCGTGCACCGAAGAAGTACCAGATATCGCGCTCCTCCATGAGGCCCTTTTCCACGCGCTCGCGGAAAATACTCTTGAACGGCGCCATACCGGAGCCCCCGGCAACGCAGATCATGGTGGCATCGGTCTCGCGTACGTAGAAGTCGCCGAAGGGCCCGACGATCTTGACTTTCTCGCCCTCCTGCATCTGTTCGTGAACGTAGCTCGTGACTATCCCACCCGGTACGAGGCGAACAAGAAACTCGAGGTGCTTCTTATCGGTGGGATTAGAAGCCATGGAATAGGCCCGTGCAGTCGGCTCTTTGACTTTGCCGTATGGGGGAACTTCGAGCTGCCCGTATTGCCCGGCCCGGTAGCTTACCTCGAAGCCCTCGGCGAGGCCGATGTGGACTTCTTTGATATCGTGGGTGACATCCCGGATTGCCTCGACGTGGCCTTCCATCTCCTGGATGTTGAACAGATATTCGGGAATCTCGATCTCGATATCTTCCTTGACCTTGACCTGGCAGGAAACGCGGATGTTTTCGCTCATCTGTTCTTGACTCAGGTAAGGGAGCTCGGTCGGCATATGCGG
Organism: Spirochaetia bacterium; assembly: GCA_041686235.1. Classification (GTDB taxonomy): domain Bacteria; phylum Spirochaetota; class Spirochaetia; order DSM-27196; family PWMO01; genus JAAAOH01. The sequence goes on from JAWLED010000011.1 coordinate 32,495, forward strand.
GCCAATGTCGTTCTTTACCTTGACCTTACACTCGCCGCAGCTGCCGCGCCCGCCGCAGGCCGACGGAACGAAGATTCCTTGCTCTGCAAGCGTGACGAGCAAGTTGCCGCCACCCTTTACATTGAGCTCCCGTGTCCCTTCATTCACGTTGATCACTACATCGCCGTAGTTGTTTACGATCTTATCGGTGACGGATACCAGAAACGCCAGCCCGGCGCTGATACCCGAGATTGCAAGCGGTGCTACGAAATAACTACTCACGTTATACTCCTTTCGTTAGCCGGTTCTCTACTGCACGTTGAGCATGCCCGAGAAGCCCATGAACGCAATGGCCATAAACCCGATGGTTATCATGGTCAGCCCGGCGCCCTGAAGTCCGGCGGGAACCGGCGCCTTCTCGGTTTTCTTGCGGATTGCCGACAATGCCATGATGGCAAGCCACCAGCCGAGACCGGAGCCCAACCCGTAGACGATCGACTCGACAAAGGTGTATTCGCGAATGTGTACGAACAACGATACGCCAAGGATCGCACAGTTCACGGTGATGAGCGGCAGAAAGATGCCGAGAGACATATAGAGGGTTTGAGACATCCGGTCTATGATCATCTCGAGCATTTGTACGACACCGGCAATAACGACAATAAAGATAATGTAGCGCAGGTACACCAAGCCCAACGGCTCGAGCACCAGGTTTAGTATTGCCCAGTTAACCGCGGCGGTGACGGTCAGCACAACGACGACCGCCAGGCCGAGGCCGTTGGAGGACTTCATATCCTTGGATATCGAAATGAACGAGCACATCCCGAGGAAGTTTGCCAGGAGGATGTTACTCGTAAAGATGGAAGCAAAAAACAGCGAGAATGGGTTCAATGTAAAACTCATGACGCCAGCTCTCCTTGTCGCATCATTATGCTCTTACCGATCCAGATGATGATTCCAATGAGGAAGAAGGCGCTCGGCGGCATGACCATGATGATCCATGGTACGAAGCCTTCCGGCATGACCTGGAAGCCGAACAATGCGCCGAAGCCGAGGAGCTCGCGAAACAGCGCAATAGTCAAAAGCACTCCCATGTAGCCGGCCGCCGAGGTAACGCCGTCCCACATGGACAACAGCGGACCGTTGGACTGCGCAAACGCCTCGGCGCGGCCCATTATGATGCAGTTTGTGATGATCAGGCCGACATAGGGGCCGAGGTTTTCGCTGATACTCGGGAGGTACGCCTTCAATACCAGATCCACGATGATGACGTAGAAGGCGATGATCAGCGTCTGCACCATCATCCGAACCTTTCTCGGCATGAGGCTTTTGAGCAGCGAAACCGTGAAGTTGGTCATGCCCATCGTGAAGATGACTCCCGCCGACATAATGACGGTATTGGTAAGGAGGTTCGTAACCGCAAGGGCGGAGCAAATGCCCAGCACTTGCATGAAGATGGGGTTGTTCGTCCAGAGATTCCCCTTGACGATGCCTCCGATGGTCTTTGATTGTGCTGTATCGCTCATGCATTCCCTCCTACAAGAGACTGCAGTTTTTCGAATTCACCGTTTATGATTCGCTCCATCGACTCGGTAGTTCGAGTTGCTCCGGTTATGCCGTCGACTTCCGCGTTGTCGTAATCGGTGTCGCCGTCACCGCTGGTGAACGTGATGCCGTCCTCGGCGATGCGCTCTCCTTCGAACTGCTCTTTGAACCAGCCCTCGGTAATACGCCCGCCCAAGCCGGGGGTTTCGTTATGATCTATGATCTCGAGACCAACCGTTCGCGATATATCTCCGTTTACCCCGAGGACGCCCTCGATGGTGCCCCACAGTCCGCTTCCGGCGAACTCCTTACCGAATACGGTTTCGCCGTCTACGGTGGTTTCGAATATGGTCGTCCCGTCTCGTTCGAGTTGCTCGACGTCTTCGAAGCGCTCGAGAACCTCTTCGTCGGACTCCGCCTCTACGCCGAGTGCCGAGAGGATAGCGCTTTTTCTGGCAACTTCCTGGTTGAGATCGACTCGCTCGGCGGTCGCTTGGTTCGTGAGCGAAAGGAGAAACACGAACGCAAAGGCAACGATGAACATGAAAATCATGGAGTAAATGGTGCTTTGTTTGTTCATGCCACTGCCTCCTTCGAGCCGCCACTCTTTGAGTCGCCGCCCTTCGTGCCGGGCTTCGGTTTGGCTTGCTTTTTCTTCTTCTTGGGCACGAGCTCGTCGATCAGCGAGGCAAAAACATTAGCGATGATGATGCCGAAGCTCGTTCCCTCGGGAAAGCCCGAGAATACGCGCACAACCATGGATACCGTGCCGATGATTACGCCGTAGATAATCTGCGACATGTTCTTGTTCGGCGCGGACACCGGGTCGGTGGCCATAAACACCGATACGAACAAAATGCTTCCCGACATCAAGCCGACGTGCGGCGGCATGTTTTGCGTTAGGCCGGTGAGATCAAAAATGGCCAACATCACCCCGGCGCTAACGATGGTGGAAACGATAAGCCTCCACTGGGCAGTTTTTGTATAGATAAGATAGATGGCTGCCGCGACGATGAGAATGACGGAGCTCTCGCCGATGGATCCGGCTCTGAACCCTAATAGCAAGTCCATCAAATCCGGGTTTGCAACGTCGGGGTTGCGCAATCCGGCTAACGGCGTCGCAGCGGTAACCGCATCGATACCGGCCTCTCCGGCCATGCCGAACATGCCCGGCACCATCCACCCGTTGGCAAGGACCGTGGGGAAGGTGATGTATATGAATAGACGGCCCGTGATAGCCGGATTGAAGATGTTCCTGCCGAATCCGCCGTAGACCTCTTTACCGATAGCCACGGCAAATACGATGCCGACCGCGGCAATCCACAACGGCGTCGCCGGAGGAATGGCCAACAGATACAGTCCGGAGGTCACGAACACTGCCTCACTAACCTTTTTCTTGCGTGTTCTCTCGAACGCCCATTCGGTCAGAATGGCGAGCGGGAAGACAACGGCGGTGAGAGCCAGTACGCGCCATCCGTACAAATAGATGGAAAACAGGTAGATCGGCACCAGCGAGTACATGACTCGCCGCATGATCAACTGTTTTTGGAAGAACTTTTGAGCCACGACGCCTCCTCGTTCCACACGATGGTTTTCAACGGAACGAAATCTATACCATTTTAATAGATACAGATTTATCTCTTCTTTACCTTAGTATAACAATAAGCTATTCTTGCGTACAGTAGATTTTGATATCGAAAACGCCTGAAGTCAATTTCGAGCCGCATTATACGCTTGAATATGCACTTAGTCAAAGCGATGTTCGGGCGGCTCTTAAAAAACTTGGCGCGACGTGGTACGGTATTCGTAGAACATTGAAGGAGTTTTCATTGGCTACATCTTACGACTATGACCTTGTGGTAATAGGTTCCGGACCGGGCGGCTATGTTTCGGCTATTCGTGCGACGCAGCTCGGTATGAGCGCCGCAGTAATCGAGCGAGACAAACCGGGCGGGGTGTGCCTCAATATCGGCTGCATTCCCTCTAAGGCATTGATCCACCAGGCGGAGATTTTCCGTCAGGGAACGGACCTCGAGGCCATTGGTGTTTCGGTCGATCGTTCGGGTCTCGACTACTCGAAGGTATTCAAGAAATCGCGGAACGCGGCCCAGCGACTGTCCAAAGGGGTGAAGTCTCTTCTTAAAAAGAATACGGTCGATTACATCGAGGGAGCTGCGCGCGTGACGGGCGCCCACGAAGTAACGGTAGGCGGGAGCAAAAAAGTAACCGGAGGCAATATCCTCGTTGCAACCGGCTCGCGCCCCAAAATAGTGCCCGGGTTCGAATTCGACGGGAAGCAGGTGCTTTCTTCCGACGACGCGTTGATGCTCGAGAAACTCCCCCGGAGTCTGCTCGTGCTCGGCGCGGGGTATATCGGCATGGAGTTCGCCCACATAATGAGCTCTTTCGGGGTCGAGGTAACCGTAGTAGAGATGCTCGACCAGGTCCTTCCGGCCTCCGACGCAGAAGCGGCAGGGGTCATACATAGCGAGTTCAAACGCCGCGGGGTAAAGATGCTGACCGGTGCCAAAGCTTCGGCTATGGAGAAATCCGAGGACGGCGTTTCGCTCACTGTAGAGGACGGTTCGGGTAAGACGCAGAAGTTGTCCGCGGATCTCTTGCTTGTGGCGGTCGGCCGCAGCCCCAACACCGAAGACCTCGGACTCGAAGAGCATGGGGTAGAGCTGGAGAAAGGATTCATCCAAACCGGCGACTACTATCGCACGAACGTTGAAAGCATCTTTGCAATAGGAGACGTACTTGCCTCTCCGCAGCTCGCTCACGTCGCCATGAAGGAAGGCGAGATTGCCGTTGAGCATATGGCCGGTCAGGCGGTGGAAAAGAGGCTTCCGGCGGACCATATTCCGGGAGCAATCTACACCGAGCCTCAAATGGCGAGCTTCGGTCCGACCGAGGAGAAACTGAAGGCCGACGGTGCATCCTACCGCAAGGCTGTTTTCCCGTATCGAGGTGCCGGCAAAGCGGTGGCCATAGAGCAACCGGAAGGGATGGTAAAGATTCTCTACGATCCTGAGACCAAAGAGATGCTCGCCGCCCACGTAGTCGGCTCGGATGCGACCGAGCTCATCCACGAGCTCTTGTTGGGTAAACGGAGCGAGCTCCTGCCCGAGGACATCGCGACCATGGTACACGCCCATCCGACTCTTTCGGAGGCGGTTATGGAGGCCGCCCGAGACGTGGAAGGCTGGGTGATCCATGCGTAAATCGACGGCGACAAAGGTAGCGCACAACTTTATTTGTTGACGGGGATGTAGTAGGTTTTGATGTAATGGACAACAGCAGAGCGCAGACCGGCTTTCTCTTCATACTCACCGTGCTTGCCGTGGCCGCCGTCCTCCATGTGACCGGATCGGTGTTCATACCGCTGGTCATAGCGCTCCTGTTGTCCTTTGTTTTCTCGCCGATCGTTCGGTTTCTTACTAAGCGAGGGGCCCCGCGCTCACTGTCCATCCTGATCGTGCTAGTGATCTTCTTGGCCTTCAGCTTTTTGGTTGGGCTCGTGCTGTACTCCAGCGTACAGTCGTTGCTGCGCCAGTTCCCCATTTACCAGCGGCGCATCAGCATGCTGCTGACCGATCTTATCGTGTACTTCGATCTTCCCAGTGACATTCTCGACGAGTTCCAAATAAACCGACAGATCGGCTCGTTGCTCGTGTCGATTTCCGGTAGCTTCATGTCGTTTCTCAGCGGCTTGATCCTCGTCATCGTGTTTCTCTTTTTCGTGCTGTTGGAGCAACCCTTTCTGCACCGAAAACTGACGATGGCAATTCAGGACCGCGCTACCAAGAAAATCACGATCATGTTGGCGCACATAAACAGCCAGATCGGCCGGTATCTGGGCGTGAAACTGTTCGTGAGCTTACTTACCGCCACCATTGTGTTCGTCGCATTTTCCATTATCGGGGTAGATTTCCCGTTCATATGGAGTGTTTTGACGTTCCTGTTTAACTTCATTCCGAGTATCGGCTCGATCATGATTACCGCGCTCAGTGCCGCGTTTGCTCTTGTCCAGTTCTTGCCGGATTGGAATCTTGCAATTGCGACGTTTGCCGCGATGGGCTTGACACAGATGATCATCGGCAACGTCATCGATCCGAAGTTGGTTGGCGAGCGGTTGAATCTCAGCCCGGTTGTGATCGTCCTGTCCTTGCTGGTGTGGGGCTGGATTTGGGGGATCATCGGAATGTTCTTGGCTGTGCCGATAACCGGCGCCATGAAAATCACCTTGGAGAATGTTCCGGGCGTGCGGCCCATCGGCGTTCTCATGGGCACCGGCAATTTCAAGAAAAGAAAACGCCGAGGGGACCGTTCGCGCACAAGTGAGCGCCTGCGCACGGGTAGACAAGAGGGTGCGGTGCAAGATACGCACGTAGTCAACGACTCATAAGCAAAAAAACAGAAATAGAGCATCCTTAAGGAGCAAACGAAGCATGGAAAAGCGGCGCATTTTGACCGGGGACCGACCTACCGGTCGGCTTCATCTCGGACATTACGTGGGGTCCATTCAAAACCGGGTGCAGTTGCAGCAAGAGTATGAGTGTTTTTTTCTCATAGCGGATCTGCATATGTTGACCACGCGCCCTGCTAAGGCGGACGTGGAGAGCATCACCGAGAATGCGCGGGAGATGGTCACCGATTATCTGGCCTGCGGTATCGACCCTACGCAATCGACCATTTATCTACAGTCGGCGGTACACGAAACCTACGAGCTGAACCTCATTTTCGAGATGCTCGTTACCGTGCCGCGGCTGCAGCGGTTGCCCTCGCTCAAGGAAATGAAGGAGTCCGCCAATTTGCAAGAAATGCCGTTCGGGCTGCTTGGGTATCCGGTGCTGCAAGCCGCCGATATCCTCGTGCCGCGGGCAAATCTCGTACCGGTGGGCAAGGACAACGAGGCTCATGTCGAGCTGACTCGCGAGATAGCGCGCCGTTTCAACAGTCTGTACGGCGAGGTGTTCCCGATCCCCGACGTGCGCATCGGCTCCGTCCCCAGTCTCGTGGGAACCGACGGGAGCGGAAAGATGTCGAAATCTCTCGGAAACGCCATCATGCTTTCCGACGATGAAAAAACCGTCAACAAGAAGGTCATGGGTATGTACACCGACCCCAACCGGGTGCGTGCCGATGTGCCGGGGACCGTCGAGGGAAATCCGGTATTCATGTACCACGATACCTTCAACCCGAACACCGCCGAGGTGGAGGACCTCAAAGAACGCTACCGCCGGGGGACAGTCGGCGACGTGGAGGTCAAGCAGAAGCTTGCCGCGGCGATCAACGGCTTCCTCGATCCTATTCGCGAACGGCGTGCGGAGATAGAGAGCCAAAAAGGGTACGTGGACGAGGTGATCTACAACGGCACCCTCCACACCCGTGAAGTTGCCCGGGAGACATTGAAGACGGCAAAGAAGGCGATGGGTCTCACCGGCGTGTGGAACAAGATTTCCCGAAAAGCCGAAGAGGGCAGAAAGCGCCGGGGCGAGCAGTAGCCGCCGCTTTGGGGCGCCGCAGCCGGCCCCGGTGGGCGTGCCGCCGTAGCCTGGGCCCCGCAGTCGGCCTCGGCAAAGGTCGAGCAAAATGGAGCAGAGAGAGTTCCGCCGTCTCATCCTCGATTTCTACGAACGCTACGGCCGGCGCATGCCGTGGCGTGAAACACGTGACCCCTACCGCATATTCGTCTCCGAGATCATGCTGCAACAGACGCAGGTCTCGAGAGTAACGGAGAAGTACCCGGAGTTCTTACAGCGATTCCCGAGTTTTTCCGCGTTGGCCGGCGCCGAGCTGAAAGAGGTGCTCGCGGCGTGGCAGGGGCTTGGGTATAACCGTCGTGCCAAGTTTCTCCAGCAGGCCGCCGCACTGGTGGTCTCCCGTCACGGCGGCGTTTTGCCCCGCGACACTCGAGAGCTCGTTGCCCTGCCGGGGGTCGGGGCGAATACCGCGGGCTCTGTTGCTGCGTTTGCCTACAATGAGCCGGTGGTATTTATCGAGACGAACATTCGCCGGGTGTTCCTCTACTTCTATTTTCGCGAAGCGCAAGATGTGCACGATCGAGATATCCTCTCCCTCGTGGCGCAGACCCTCGACCGGGAGCAGCCGCGCAGGTGGTACTACGCCCTCATGGACTACGGGGCAATGCTTTCCAAGTGGGTTCCAAACCCCAATCGGCGAAGCGCCCACTACGCGCGACAGAGTCCGTTCGAAAACTCCAACCGTCAGATCCGCGGCAGGTTGCTTCGCGTTCTTGGCGATGAGGGGAGCCTCGAAGCGGCGGAGTTACCCGACACCATCGGGTTTTCCGCCGAGCGCGTGCACGCGGTTTTGGATTCGCTGGAAAAAGAAGGGTTCATTCGCACCGACGAGGGACGGGTGCGCATTCGCTGAGGGCAGGCGCTCACCGCGCCGTGCTCGCCTCGCCGTCGGCTTTCTCGATCATCGAGCGGTGCCACCGTAGAAGCTCCCCCTCGGCGGCAGCCGGTGCCTCGATGTCTACTACTGCGCGAAAGACCGGCTCAGTCCCCGAGCCCCGCATCCATAGATATCCTACCGCGCGATCGTCGTGGTCGTAGAACTGCACTTTCAACCCGCCGGGCGAATCCGCCGTTCGGGCGGGCTCGCCGTCGTCGCCCGCGCCGGCATGGG
>JAWLED010000011.1:40775-46437 GCA_041686235.1 Spirochaetia bacterium
CCGCGCCGGCATGGGCCTCCGCGCCGGCATGGGCCTCCGCGCCGGCCTTCCGGTCCCCGTCGCGAGCGGCGCCGAAGGTCCTGCCCACCACGGCGGATGTGCCCACGTAGCGAATCTCAACTGCACGGACGATCCCGTAGCGGCGCTCGAGCTCTTCGAAATGCGTTTCCCACTCGCGGGCGAAGACTTCGAGATATCGGTGTTTGAGCTCCTCGTGGTCGGATGTGCGGATTCGCAGCTTTGCGTTTGCAGAGCCGGTTGCGGTAGTCTGAAATGCAGGAAGCGTTTCTCGCACGTGCTCGAGCGTGTAGTCGGACCGGTATGCTGAGTCCTGGGAGCTGCGGCGGCACCATTCGTGGAACAGATCGGCGGTCGTGCCGCGGCGGGCGTAGAGCAGTTTGAGGAATGCAAACACCGTAGCAAGCGGGTCGCGTACCCGTGAGGGGTGGAGGATGTTGCCACCGTTGGAACCCTCTCCGAGGACGCGCACGATGTAGCCGCGCTCGCGAAGGGCGGAAGCGGTCTCCACCACGTTTGCCTCGCCTACCTCGCAGCGGTGAACCTCCGCGTCGAATGCCGCGGCGATACGGTCGATGCGCAGGGAAGTGGGGCCGTTAACGACCACCGCCCACGGGGACTCAGACGACGCCTCGAGGCCGGCGAGCGACAGCCATGCGAGCTCGGCCGTTACCGCAAGTGCAAAGACTTCTTGTGCGGACAACGCCGTGCGCTGCCCGGCAAATACGAGATTTCCTCTGTCCCCATCGTTATCGGGTACATAGGCCAGAGAGAAGCTCGGGTCCTGCGCAGCGATGGAGAGGAGGGCCGACTGTGCGGTCTCGAGCCCCGAGCCCTCGGGGAGGATTTGGTGGACGATTTCGCGCGGGCGGGCGTTGAGCGTCTCGACCGTGATGCCCAGTTCGCGGAGTACGGCCGTGTCGACCGAGGTAGCGCGTGCGCTTCCGTTGAAGTCGATGAGAACCCCGCCCCCGACGCGGGCAACGCCTTGGGAAATCGCCTCGGCCGCCGATCCGGGGTCGGCCGGACCGTCGGCAACTTCGGTGACGAACGCACGATAGGCTGCGGTGGCGCGTGTTTTGTTTGAGGCAACATCCGAGAATATGCGCGCCACCGTGCTCGAAGGCACCGAGCGGATCGCCGAGACCGTTTCTCCGCGGGCCTCGGCGTCTTCACAGAGACGGTCGAAACCGGCCGCTACCTTTGCGGATTCGGAGCCTGCAAGCACCCCTTCCCCGGCAAGACCGAATTTGAACCCGTTATGACCGATCGGATTATGGCTGGCGCTGACGTAGAGGAAGGCACCGACGTGCTCGGCCGATCGGCTGTAGGCGATAACCTCCGGTATGGGAGAGATGAAAAGGTATTCCACCGCGAACCCGTGGGCAACGAGGGCCCTCGCGAGCACGTGCGCGAGGACGCCGCCGGTGGGACGAGAATCCACTGCGAGCACGACCGTTTGCCGAGGCGCTTCGAGGTGTTGCGCTAAGTACCCGCAGACCGCTGCGCCCGCTAACGCGGCAAGCTCGCGGTCGGCCGCGCCGACAGCTTCGGTCGCGGAATCTTCAGAGCCGTCGGCGGCAAATACCTTACGCCAACCGGAGGCGGAGACGATGGTGCGGGCACGGGCCTCGCGTATTGCGTTCTCTGCCACCGGTACATCCGACCCGAGCGGGTCGGTGTCCGGATCGCCGAGGGATAGACCGTATTGAGAATCGTGTATGACAGCCATTGCTTTCGCGCGAGTGTAGTCGGCTATACCGCAGCCGTCAATCATCGCTTCGATCGTGGTACCTCGGCGGTCCCGCCACGTTCTTGCGTGAGGAGGCAAAATCACTTATAACAGGGGAAGACGAGGCGAGACACATGGCAAAACGCATTTTAGTAATCGACGAATCTGCGCTTTTTCGTGACTTTTTGCAGCAGAAACTCCAGGAGTACGGCTTCGAGGTTGAGGTTGCCGTGAACGGGCTCGACGGATGGTCGAAGCTCCGTCGCGACCCTCCCGATCTCGTCGTTATGGATTACTACCTCTCCCGGGTAAGCTCCGTTGAGCTTCTGCAGAAGAAGCAAGAAGACAAGAACGTGACGAAGGTTCCGGTGGTAATGGCATCGGCGCGGATCGACCGCGACAAGATCATCCAGGTCGCACGGTATAATGTGCGGAAATTCTTCACCAAACCCATCAAAATCGACGCCTTATTGAATACCGTTTCCGAGCTTCTCGGAGTCAAGTTGGACCTCGACAATACGCCAAGCATTATCGAGGCCCACTTCAACGATGAAATCCTATTCATCGAAGTTGCCCAGGGGCTCAATCGGGAAAAGATCGAGCTGTTGCGCTATAAGATCAAAGAGCTTCTCGAGCTCTATGAGGTAAAGAACCCGAAGGTTCTGTTGATGATGTCGAGCATCGAGGTTTCCGCTCAAGATTCGCTAAAACTTGCTATGCTCATTCAGAACATCGTTGAGTATTCACAGGCGCGACTTCAAAACATCAAGATTCTGACCAACTCGGACTATGTGGCCCGCTATGTGGCGAACTCGGAGGAGTACTCCGAGATCGAGGTCACAAACAGTCTCGAGGTTGCCATGGACGGGTTGCTCGGCCGTAAGGCGGGCTCCTACATGGACTCCGAGAGCCGCACGGTGCAGCAAGAGTTTCTGACCGCCTCGGCACCGAAAAAGGACGGTGACGAAACGATCAATATGAAGTTCGAGGGAGAACGCACCACTGAGGCCGCGCAACTCAACGACCTCGGCAGCAATATCAATCTAGCCATCGTCGATGACGATTTCGTAATCCAGGAGCTGATTAAGACCGCATTCTCCGATACGGAGTTTCAGGTACATTCCTACGAAAACGGGGTAGAGTTTCTCGAGGATTACGAAAACAAAACGTTCGATCTCGTGTTTCTCGATCTCATGATGCCGGAAATGAACGGCTTCGAAGTTCTCGAAAAGGTGAACGAGAGAGGCGGAGAGAAGCCACCGATTATCGTGCTCTCGGCCCTTTCCAAGCGGGAAACGGTTATCGACGCCCTAAAGTATGGGGTGAAGAGCTATATCATAAAGCCTCTCAAACCGGAATGGATTCGCAAAAAGGCTACCGAAGTTCTGCAGCTTAACTTCTGAGACGCTCATGGATCCGAATTCCCGCCAGTTTCAAGCAATATTCGATCAGTCTCCGGTTGGGATGGTCATGCTCGATCCCGCCGGCGAGATTCTGTACTCTAACGACACGATCTCGGCGATGCTCGGCGTCGAACGTGAGCGGTTGCACGGTAGGCGATTCGACGAGCTGCTGTTTAGCGACGACCGCGAAACCTTCCGTCGCGAAGTTGAGGCGGTGCGCTCCGGCGGTCAGCCGCAATTCCAGGCAACATTGCGGTATCTCAACCGTGACAAAGAGGTTGCATGGGCACGGTTGCACTTTACGCAGGTCAGCGATCAGAGCGATGAGCCGCCGGTGTTCGGCGTGGTGGAAGACATCACCGTCGAAAAGTTCGGGCAAGAACAGCTAAAGCGTGAGAAGGAGAGTGCGGAGCGGGCCACGCGGACAAAGTCCGCATTTCTGGCAAATATGAGCCACGAGATCCGCACGCCGCTTCACACGATTACCGGAGTCACCGAGCTGCTGCGGGAGACCGATCTCGATGAAGAACAAAGCGAATACGCCAATCAGATTAAGTTCTCCGCCGAGGTTCTGCTCGGTCTCATAAACGACGTCCTCGATTTCTCGAAGATCGAGGCGGGCAAGCTGTCGTTGGACATCATCGAGTTCGACCTCTTTGAGATGGTGCAGGAAGCCGTCGACATGCTGAGTCTCGAGGCGCACAAGAAGGAGCTGGAGGTGGTTGTCTTTCTCGATCCCTCTTTGCCCCGGCATGTGCGCGGCGATCCGGTACGCCTTCGCCAGATTCTTGTGAATCTGTTCAACAATGCAGTGAAATTTACCTCGACCGGGGAGATCGTCATACGAGCTCAGCAAGTGCAGCGCAAAGACGGCGAGGTCGTGGTAAAGGTTGAAGTGGCGGACAGCGGCATCGGTATACCGGAGGCCAAGCTCTCGAAGCTCTTCAAGGCGTTTAGCCAAGTCGATTCGTCGACCACGCGCAAATTCGGTGGTACCGGGCTCGGCCTTTCGATCTCAAAGAGTCTGGTTAAGCTCATGCGGGGTAACCTCGGAGTCAAAAGCACGGAAGGGAGGGGATCGACCTTCTGGTTTACGGTGCCGCTCGGAGTGGACGCCGGCGGAGAGGTATTCGACCCCCAGATCGGCGCCGGCGCACGTGCTTTGGTCGTCGACGATCATGCACTGGCCCGGTCGGTGCTCAAGTACTATCTCGAGGCTACCGGCACCGCAGTCAGCGAAGCTTCGAACGGCCCGGACGGACTGCGAGAGCTCAAGGATGCCGCAGAGACCGGACGCCCGTACGACATCGCCTTCATCGATCTGCTGATGCCGGGTATGGACGGATGGCAGATGGCAAGTGAGGTAAATGCCGACAAACGCATCAACTCGACACGGCTGATCTTGCTGAGCCCGACGGGTCGGTCGGCCGGCGAGGCGAAGATGAAGCTTCTCAAGTGGTTCGACGCCTACCTTTCCAAACCGCTCAAAGTAGACGATATATCGATGGCGCTGTCCAACGTGCTATCGAGTGATATGGATTTGCCCGCTCTCGACGATACCGCTGAAGCGCAGTCAGCCACCCGCACCGCCGAGACGGGCGAGGCCAAACCGGGCGCACACATCCTCGTTGCCGAAGATCACTTCGTGAACCAACAGCTGTTCAAGACGATCCTCGAGAAACGCGGATACAACGTGACGCTTGCGGCAAACGGCAGAGAAGCAGTCGAGTTCTTGGAGAATACGGCCGTGGATCTCGTATTCATGGATGTCCACATGCCCGAGCAAAACGGCTATGAAGCTTCGCGCGCGCTGAGGGAACGTGGTTCCGAGACACCGATCATCGCGGTTACGGCAAATGTAACAAAGGGCGAGAGGGAGCGATGCCTCGAGGCCGGCATGAACGACTACCTTGCAAAGCCCTTTAAGAGCCAAGACCTCACGCCCTTGCTCGAGCGTTGGTTGGTTCCCGGCGCCGACACTGCGTCACCTGCGGAGACCGACACTGCGTCACCTGCCGAGGATCAAACGGCCGAAGAAGATGTCGAAGCGGAAGCGGCGGGCGAAGCGGTGGAAGAGCTCGAAGAGGCTGAAGAGGTGGAAGAGCTCCACGAGGCGGCTGAAGACGCCGACGAAGAGGCCGACGATGGGAGCGGGCGAGCGATCTTCGAGTATCAAGCCGCGCTTGCAGCCTTCATGAATCAGCCGGAAGTTATTTCGCGAGTCGTTCGGCGATTCGTCGATCGCAGTACGGAACAACTCCAGGGGTTGTGGGATAAGATAGAGGCGGACGACTTCGAAAATGCGCGAACAGAGGCCCATGCAATCAAGGGAGGCGCCTGGAATCTCGAGGCCCGTCGACTCGGAGATGCGGCCGCTCGGCTCGAAGAGGCAACCAAAAATGGGGACAAGGAAGCCTCGGAGGCGGAGTTTTCGCGAGTCAAAACAGAGTTCAACCGGCTATGTGCCAGGCTCGACGAGATAGAAGAGCTGCAGGTTTGAAGCCGTCCG
>JAWLED010000011.1:46537-48484 GCA_041686235.1 Spirochaetia bacterium
GCTTCACACACACGTAGTGTTGCCGTACCCCGAGTGGCACCGCACGCTTCGGCAACAATGCGCACCTTTGGGTCGCGGCCATAGAGCCGTTGCATCGCCCGATGCTGGAACGGCTTCGCGTAGTAGATTGCCGGAGTTTTCACGATGCCGTACGAACGCTTGAGAGAGCTCAAAAAAATGTACCTTCTTTCGCCCTTATTCCATGAACGACCGGATGATGTCCGGTAGGGGAAGATGCCGGCTTTGAGCGCAACAGCTGCAGTGGCTTGTGCACGATGTTCCATGCCGGTAAGGTAGGGCCGTCATGAGCTTGAAGACTGTTAGCCTGATTCTATTTGCGGCCGTGGTTGCGGCCGGTTCGGTTCTTTTCGTTGTGTTTGTCTCTCCCTTGCAACTGAGACCGCTCGTCATCGAGATCGAGCGCTCCGAGACGGCGCCGCTTTCCGCGCGGGCGGTCATAAGCTCGCGCGAGCCGGTCCGAGTCGAGCTACGTATTGCTGCACGTGAGGGAGAAGATCTCAGGACTTCGTACGACGATTATCAGCGCGAGCATGAGATCCCCGTTCTCGGGCTGTATCCCGATCACGCAAACGAGATCGAGTTCACCACAATTGATGAGCACGGTAACAGGCGCACGTACCGGCGTGAGGTGGAGACCGACCCGTTACCCGATTTGTATCCGCAGATCCGTGTGGAGACGTCAAAGCCCGCACGTGTTGGTGAGGGGATGGTGTTGCTGCACCTTGCCGCCTATGATGAGGAGGGAGACTATCATCCTCTCGCTTCCGTGGTAGATACGTATGGCAGGGTGCGATGGCTGTACACCGAAGACTATGGTCACCTTCTCCACCCCCTCGAGAACGGTAATCTCATGGTCCAAAAAGAAGACCGCATTACCGAAATTACCCCCCTCGGCGAGAGAACCGGCCGCTCGTGGGAGCTCGAGGAGGGATTGCATCATGACGCACAGGAGTTGCCCAACGGGAATTTTCTTGCACTGACTACAGCCGTCGGCTCGTTCGAAGACGGGGTCGTCGAAATAGACCGGGACTCGGGGGATGTGGTGCGGAGCTTGGACTTTCGCGAGATCCTCGACCCCGACAGACCGAGGCAACCCATAAACCTCGATGATGCGGATTGGCTGCATCTCAACGGTCTCGATTATGATCCCACAGACGACGCGGTGGTTGTATCGGGGCGAGATCAGAGCGCCGTGGTGAAGGTCGACCTCGACTCGGGAGAGCCGGAATGGATACTCGGGAATCACACCCACTGGAGAGAAGCGTTCGAGCCGTATCTGCTCGAGCCCGTCGGTGCCTCCTCGGACGGGGAAACCTTTGAATGGCCCTGGGGGCAGCACGCGCCGGAGCTGTATCGGGCTTCGGGCTCCGAAGGTGCACAAGAGCGCCGGCGTCTGTTGATATACGACAACGGCAACCATCGCAGCTACGAGGATCCATTACCGCCGGGGGAGAATTACTCGCGCGCGGTCGAATATGAGGTGGACGAATCGGCCGGAACCATCCGCGAGATCTGGCAATACGGAACGGAACGCGGCTCGGAGCTATTTACCCCGTTCATCGGGGACGCGGACTATCTCGATAACGGGAACCGGCTTGTGGTTTTCGGCGGTATCGCGCGGGACCTCGAGGGGCGCGCCGAGTCTTTGTTTGACCTCGATGCCATGGAGGTAAACGATATGAAGATTTCCGCGCGTGTCATCGAGGTCACCGCTGATCAACCCGCCGAGCCCGTATTGGAGCTTGCCTTCGAGGATGATGACTCCGAAACGTACGCCGGCTATCGGGTCTATCAAGCCGAGAAAATCCGCTTCTACCCCTTTGAGGCACGGTAATCGGCTGAGGGCCCGCCGAGCCGCCGGGTGGCCTCGGGTGCCGCCCGCGCGGCGACCGCGCGAGGCGCCCCGCCGCAGCCCGCGCGCCGCCG
>JAWLED010000082.1:0-10087 GCA_041686235.1 Spirochaetia bacterium
ACAAGACACCGTGGTCGACGAACACCCGCTGCACGTGACCGTCGACGGCACCCCCATCGCGACACTCATGTGCCTGCCCGAGGCGCTCGAAGCCCTCGTGCGAGGCTTTCTCATCTCCGAGGGGCTCGCAAAATCCGGCGAGGATATCCGCCGCATATCGATCGACGGCGCCAACGCAGAGGCGGCGGTAGAGCTCGCGAACGCCGATGAGCTTCCCCTCGAGCTCTACGGCAGGCGCACGGTCTTTTCCGGGTGCGGAAGCCCCCCGCTGTTTCCGCGGCTTCTCGACTCGCTGCGGTCCAAGCCGCTCGCCCCCTCCCCTCACCCCCTGCCGGTACCGTCGTTGTTCGCCGCGATGCGCGAGCTGCAGCAGCGCTCTCGGCTTTTTGCCGAGACGGGAGGCGTCCACGCGGCGGCGGTCTATTACAATGGGGGGATCCTCTTTTTCCGCGAAGACGTGGGGCGGCACAATGCCGTCGACAAAGTGGCCGGCGAGCTTGCCGCGAGCGACACGCCGCGCGGCGAGTGTGCTCTTCTGTGCTCGGGACGCATCTCGACCGACCTCGTTACCAAAGCGGCCGCCCATCGCATCCCGGTCATTGCCTCGCGCTCGGCACCCACTCACCGGGCGGTCGAAATAGCGCGCGCCACCGACATCGGGCTCGCCGGGTTCGTTCGCGGCTCGAGGATGAATATCTACTCGGGCTCCGGGCGCTTCGAGACCCCGCCGGCACGCGAGACACCGCCGGCACGGGAGACACCGCCCGAACGCAAGGAGCCGCCTCAACCGGAGAGCTCCGAATGAACAGCAATTCCACCCCGCGCCGCTCCTCACTCCACCGCGATAATCCACCGCTCGCGCTCAGCGCCGCCGTCCTCGCCGGCGGGGCGAGCACGCGCATGGGCATTGCGAAAGGCCTCCTCGAAGTCCAGGGGCGGCCGCTCATCTCACGGGTTACCGACGTTCTCTCGAGTATTTCCGATGACGTTTTGTGCGTAACCTGCGAGCCCGAGCACTACCGCTTCGAGGCCGGCCGCCTGCGCTTCACCCCCGATGAGGGCGGCGATCCCCGCGGACCGTTATCGGGCATTGTCGGCGCCCTCGCCGCCGCCCGCCACGAGCTCTGCATCGTGGTGGCCCTCGACATGCCGTTTCTCAACGCCGAGCTCCTCTGCAGCCTTGCCCGCCGAGCGGGTGAGACGACCGATGTGGTCCTTCCGCTCATCGAGGGCGACCGCCCCGAAAGTATGCATGCGGTGTACCGCAGAACCTGCCTCGCCCCCGCCCGGGCCGCCCTCGCCGCCGGGCAAAAGAAGGTCACGAGCTTTTTCGAACATGTGGAGGTGATGCGCGTGCCCCCTGAGGCGCTCTCCCACATCGAGGGATATCGCAGAAGCTTCATAAACGTGAACACCCCCGAAGAGCTCGAGGCGGCACGAGACAACAACGGGCACTGAGGCGCGACGGGCACCGGCTTGTCATCGGCCAACATCTGTGCAATTCTCATGCGAAGGGAGCAGTGAATGAGATTCTTTCTTGGAGCAATTCTCGGCGGGCTCATGGTGATTTTTGCAATGCAAAACACCCAAGCCGTCACCTATTCGTTGTTTGCCTGGTCGGTATCCCTGCCGAAAGCACTCGTGATCATCGTAACACTCGTTATCGGGGTGTTAATCGGTAGCGTCTTCGGCGGCAAGTCGCGTCGCAAGCGGTAACCAGGCAATGAACCGGTTCATGGAAGCGGCAATTGCCGAGGCCCAAACCGCCGTAACGCACGGCCAAGGCGGTCCGTTCGGCGCTGTAATCGTGCACGAAGGCCGCATCGTCGGGCGCGGGCACAACACGGTGGTGGCCGCCAACGATCCCACGGCTCATGCCGAGATCAACGCCATCCGCGAAGCTTCGACGTTCTTGGGCCGCTTTGAGCTCTCCGACTGCGAAATATACACCACCTGCGAGCCGTGCCCCATGTGCTATGGGGCGGTGTATTGGGCGCGAATCTCCACCATCTACCGCGGGGCAACCGCCGAGGATGCCGCCGCCTTCGGCTTCGACGACGAGGCGGTCTACGAGGATATCGTCCGCCGGCCGAGCGAGCGCAAGATAGCGCAGATCGAGGTAGATCGCCAAGCATGTCTCGAGCCGTTTACCTATTGGAAATCCAAACCGGACCGCGTCCCCTACTGACCGCGGGTACTGACCACCTCCCCTACTGACCACCTCCCCTACCGACCGCGGGCGGGTCGGCGCGGTAATCTCCGACCGTGCGGCTTTAGCTTGCGAGTGGCATTCACGATAAACTATACTACCAAGTACCAATACTATGACTGCATCAGTTACGACCGAGCCCATAGACCACCACGGCGTTGTGACCCCCCTCCCCCGCGGCGGGTATCTGGTAAAAACACCGGAGGGAAACATTCAGTTCGGCGCGCCGCCGGAGACCATAAAGGACACGATTCCCACCGACGACTCCGTTCCCCGGATCTTCGTGCTGCCGCGGGTCCTTTTTCATTGGCAAAAGGGAATCAACGTGGCGGATATGGAGTTCCCCATCTACTTCAATTTCTTTTTGAGGAAGCAGCGGGTCACCGTGTTTTGCAGCCACGACCAAGCCCGCCGGCTCGTTACCGCTCTGCGCCAGGCGGTGTTCGGCCCCCGCAGCCTCAACCTCGAGCACGATGCCTATCCCGCCGCCGACGACGCCTTCGTTCCCGACATATCCGGAGAGGTTGCCTATTTCAGACGCGGGCTGCAGCTCTCCGATCTACTCGCGGTCCGGCGTTTCAACGAGGCCGGCACGCTCACCTACGGCCGCGTCCGTATCGAGTGCAGCGATCGCGGCTTGTATGAGCTTTTCATCGACGACGAGCTCGCAGCCGAGATACCCGATACCGTTCAGTACACCCCGACGTACGACATCGGCGAGCGACTTCCCGAGCCGTTCGTGCCGCCGCGCTTTGCCGTCACCTGTCTCGGCCCGAGCCACGGCTTCGATCCCAACGATAACACCTCCGGGTTCATCATCTGGCTTCACGGCAACGGCGTCATGATCGACCCGCCGGTCAACTCCACCGAGTGGCTCGAGCGCTCCAACGTCAATCCGAAATCGATCGACAGCATCATACTGACCCACTGCCACGCCGACCACGATGCGGGAACGTTTCAGAAGATCCTCGAAGAGTCGCGGGTTACCATCTACACCACCCCCACGATCATGCAGAGCTTTCTCACCAAATACGCCGCCTTTTCGGGAGAATCGGTGCAGTATCTCAGGCGGCTTTTCACCTATCACCCCGTCTACGTCGGCCGGTCGTTCTATCTGCACGGGGGCGAGTTCCACATCTTCTACACCTTGCACTCGATTCCCACAATGGGGTTCCGCCTCGCCTTTCAGGACAAGACCTTCGTGTACTCCTCCGATCACCAGGCGGACCCCGAAGTCCAACAGGACATGTACGACAACGGCTATATCTCACAAGCCCGCCACGAGCAGCTGTCGAATTTTCCGTGGGATAGTGATGTGATCTATCACGAGGCCGGCATTGCCCCGCTTCACACGCCGGTGGCCTACCTCAACTCGCTGCCCGAGGACATCCAGCGCCGTACGGTGGTGTACCACATTGCCCGGAAGGATTTTCCGCCTCCCGATCAAACCAAGTTGACGCCGGCCACCTTCGGCATCGAGAACACCCTCTACTTCGAAACCCGGGAGTCGCCCCACGAGGAGGCCTACCAGATCCTCGATATTCTCAAGCACCTTGATTTTTTCCACGCGCTGCCGATCTCCAAGGTTCAGGAGTTTCTCAGCATCGTCGAGCGGCGTAACTACGCCCGCGGCGAGACGATCATCCGGCAAGGGACTCAAGGTGATGAGTTTTACATCATCAAGAGCGGGAACGCGCGGGTGCAAACCGAGCAACTGGTGCGCGCCAAATACCTCGGCGCCTACGAGTACTTTGGAGAGGTCGCGCTTCTGGCCGGCACCTCGCGCACCGCAGACATCGTTGCAGAAACCGATGTTGTGCTCTACGCCATCCCCAAGAGCAAGTTCATCAACTTCATCGCCGGCACCGAGTTCGAGCGTGTACTACGCCGGCTCATCGAGAACCGGAGCGAGGAAACCTGGAACACGCTGGTCTCGAGCGCTCCGCTTGCCTCACTTACCGACTATCAACGCATGTGGCTCGAATCGGTCCTCGTCAAAACCAGGCGAGAGACACGTGGCGAGCTCATCACCGAAGGCGATCACGCCGACGGCATCTATCTCATCAGCGCCGGGTGGGTTACCATGCTTCGCGGCGACAACCCAATCGCCACCCTCCGCCGCGGCGACGTGGTGGGCAGCATGCGGGCCATCCAGCGAAATGAGCCGTCGGGATACACCTATCGCTACGAAGAACCCATCGACCTCTTGTTCGTTTCCCGAGACGACGTTCTGGAGTTCCTCAAGCGAAACCCCGGCACGGCGATGAGAATCAGGCAATAGGGCGGCAGCGTGAGGCGGGCGAACCGACCGAACCAAGGAGCACACCGTAACCATGGGCACCATGACCGAAATTGAACGCATATCACAGCTCGAACAGGCTATCGAGTCTCACAAGGCGGTTGCCGTTATGTTCACCCGTCCGGATTCCCCGGATTCGGCGGACCTATTTTCGCGAGTCAAACGCCTACTGCGACGCTTTCCCACAATTCCCGGCTATCATGTGGACGTCGAACAACACCCTACCGCCGCGAGGGAGTTTCTCATCTACGACGTCCCGACGGTCATGGTCTACGCCCACGGCTCGCCGGCGGCAAAACACGTCGGTGGATTCCATTTACAGGATGTGCGAAAAGATTTGGAAAACATATCGGCGCAACTGTGAAGTATCGATAGACCGTGTCTCTCGTTCACAATACTTCAGATGTTCACGATCATTCGCCCGTCAACTCTTGCCGAGAGGATCTCCGGGATCCATTCGTCGAGATGATCGAGGTCGGTCTCGCCGGTCATCGTATCGAGCTCCTCCGATACCGACCATCGGCCGGCAAGACGCTCCCACACGGTGCGGCGACGCTCACCGGACACGTGTGCCGAGTCGATACCGATAAGACGCACCGCTCGCAGGATAAACGGATACACCGTCATCGCGAGGTCTCCGGAGGCAGCGTTACCGCAGGCTGTGACACTGCCGCCGTATTTCGTCGAGCGGACGGCAGTCGAGAGAATCTCACCGCCGACCGTGTCGACCACGCCGGCCCACCGTCCCTTGA
Source organism: Spirochaetia bacterium (assembly GCA_041686235.1). Classification (GTDB taxonomy): domain Bacteria; phylum Spirochaetota; class Spirochaetia; order DSM-27196; family PWMO01; genus JAAAOH01. The sequence goes on from JAWLED010000082.1 coordinate 5,261, forward strand.
GCAGGGGACGGCCGGACTGCTCGACAGCCTCTTCCCGCGACATCACCTGTTGTGCCCCGAACCCCCGCAGACGGTTTGCCGCCTCGCTCTTGCCGGTTACCACCACCACCGAGTAACCGAGGCGGGCGAGGATAGCGGCGGCAACACTGCCGACCCCGCCGCCGGCGCCGGTTACCAGCACTTCCCCGCTCTCGGGCCCGAGCCCCTGTTCCTCGAGCTCGAGCACCGACTGCGCGGCGGTAAACCCGGCGGTGCCGTAGGCGGCCGCCCGGCGCAGCGACAGCCCCTCGGGCAACGGCATGACCCAGTCGAGGGGAACCCGAATGCGCTCGCTAAACCCGCCCCAGGTGTTCGCTCCGAGATCATGCCCGTGCACGAGCACCTCCGTCCCTTCGGCAAGCGACCCGCTTTTGTCTGAAACGACCACCCCGGCAGCATCGATACCGGGGGTGTGCGGATAGGTGCGCGTCACTCCTCTATTGCCGGTGGCCGACAGGGCGTCCTTATAGTTGAGCGAAGAGTAGCGCACCGCAATGGTAACATCCCCCGGCGGCAACTCATCGGCGCTGCATTCCTCGACCTTCCGGGTAAACCCGTCGGCCGTTTCTCTGACCCGTAGCGCACGGAAACGCTCTGTATTGCTCATGTGCTCCAGCATAGAGGTGTCGCGCGAACGGTGCAAACCCGCGCGGCGCGTTGACAGCTCGTCTGAATAGGTTATAATTACGATGTACATTACAAAAGCAGATGTGTATTGCATCGCGTTCAAGGAGTAGTCTCTTATGGCTCAATTTGCCGAACTCTTTCAGGAAGCAGACTGGAAAAAAGAAAAACACGTCCCGGTTATAGAAGCACCGGAGTCGGTTGCGGCCGGCGAGAAGGTAACCGTCACCGCATCGGTCGGCGCCGAAATTGCCCACCCCAATACCACCGAACATCATATTCGCTGGATCGCACTCCATTTCAAGCCCGATGACGACAAGTTCTCCTATCAACTTTCGCAGTCGGACTTTTCCGCCCACGGAGAAGCCGTCAAAGGCCCCAACGAAGGTCCTGCCTACACCGAGCCGGCGACACAGGCAACGGTCATGCTAAAGTCCTCCGGCACCCTGTACGCCACGAGCTATTGCAACATTCACGGCTTGTGGGAAAATCAGCAGCGCATTAGCGTCACCTAAAACGACCTTCGGTCGCTCGAAAACCGGCCGTGCGGACAGGCTTCACACGCGCTGCACGGCCGGGCCCACTCGGCGCCGGGAGGGCCTACCCCTCTCGCTGCCTCGCCTGCTCATACTCTCGACGCACCCGTCGGGCGAAATCCTGGTCATCGTCGGCCACGTCCTTCAATTTCCAACGCTGCACCGCAACATGACGTTTCACTAATTCGATCGCCTCGTTCACCGTATCGATCACGATGCGGTTGATCTCGGTCTCGTCGCCCTGTTCGCCCTGTTCGCCCTGTTCGCCCTCTTCGCCCTGTTCGCCGGGGCGGCCTTCTTGTCCGTTGAGCACGAGCGTGTCGAAGGCAAGGTCGGCGGCCTCGTCGATAACCGGCTTATTTCGTTCGGAGGCAAGATCGGAGGCAACCCCGTTCATCACGCTCGAAATCATCTCCGAGATCCCCCGCTCCACGCGCTTGCGAATGATCGAGCCCGCGAGCGGGACACTCGATAGCAACTCGAACTCCTTGTTTTCCGCGAGGGCCTCAGCTACCCGTCGACGCACGTATGATTGCACGCGACCACGATAGCGCTCGTAGTTTAGCGCGGCCACCGACTGCAGCCTCTGCGACATCCACTCGACGAGCTCTGCCTTCTTCGGCTGGAGAACGTCCGAAATGATGCTGTCGAGAAGCGCCCCGCCATGGCGGACCTCGTCCTGCGCGTCGGAGAGCATCTTGATGATGACCCGGTCGGATACCTCCTCGAGCATCACCTCGTAGTATTTGGCGATCGTACGCCCGGGAGGCGTATCGGCGAGGTCGATAAGGCCGGTGCGGTGCAGGCGGTAGAAAATGCTGACCACACGCAACAAGCGCAAAAAGCGGAACCCCGCAATCGGGATACACCCAAGCAGATCATACCAGTGAATAAAGGGATAGAAGAACCACCGATGATAGGTCCCCTTTACGATGGCGATGATCCAGCTCACCAGAAAATCGGTAAGAAATACGGCAACGAAGGCAAGGTCGATCAGAATAAAGTTAGGATGCACCACCGCGGCGTACCATTCGGTAAACCCCGGCATCGGGGTGTGGAGGAAGCTCCGAATGGCATCGGCTGCAAAAAGCCAGTCGAAGATGATGAGCACCAGATTGACCAGCAGGAGCGCCACGAGCAGGAAGTCGACGATTAAATAGCGGTACTGTTGTTGGGGACCGGTTGCGCGTTGCATAGGACCAGTTTAGCTCTATGCGCTATTTTCGACCACCGACCGATGTGCTATAGTGAGGCAGGTACACATATGTCTGAAACGCCAACGAACGACACACGACTAGAACAGGCAAACAAGCCGAAGGCAGACGCCTTACGCCTTCACCCCTTTTACCGAGGCAAGATGGAGACGGTGCCCAAGTGCGCGGTGCGCTCGCTCTCGGATTTTTCCATCTGGTATTCGCCGGGGGTGGCCGCCCCCTGCAGCGAAATTGCGCGCGACCCCGACCTCGTCTACGAATACACGAGCAAGTGGAATACGGTCGCCGTGGTCTCCGACGGCAGCCGCGTGCTCGGCCTCGGCAATATCGGGCCGAAGGCAGGGCTTCCCGTTATGGAGGGGAAGGCGCTGTTGTATAAGTACCTCGGCGGCGTCGACTCGGTCCCGGTCATGATCGACTCCGAGGACCCCGACGAGATCATCCGCACGGTGCTTTTGCTGCAGCCGACCTACGGCGGCATTAACCTCGAAGACATTGCCCAGCCCAAGTGCTTTCGCATTCTCGAGACATTGCGCCGCGAGGCCGAGATCCCGGTGTGGCATGACGATCAGCAGGGAACCGCGACGGTGACCCTTGCCGGGCTCATCAGTGCGCTGAGGCTCGTGGGCAAACGCATCGAGGACGCCCGCATCGCCTTCGTAGGCGCCGGGGCGGCGAGCGTTGCCGGTGCGCGCCTCATTTTTGGACGCGGCGGCAACCCGGAGCTCGCAACGGTGGTCGACAGCAAAGGCATTCTCGGCCGCCACCGGGACGATATCGAGCACCAACGCAACTACTTCCCCGAAAAGTGGGAGCTCTGCGAGATGACCAACGCCGAGGGCCGCGAGGGCGGTATTCCGGAAGCACTCCGGGGGGCGGACGTTGTCATTTCGCTGTCGAAACCGGGGCCGGGAACCATCAAGCCGGAGTGGATCGGCGAGATGGCACATGACCCCATCGTATTTGCCTGCGCAAACCCCACCCCCGAAATCTGGCCGTGGGAGGCAAAAGAGGCGGGGGCAGCCGTCGTGGCGACCGGCCGCTCCGATTTCCCGAATCAGGTCAACAATTCGCTCTGCTTTCCCGGCATATTTCGGGGCGCCCTCGATGTGCGTGCCACGACCATCACCGACGAGATGTGCTTTGAAGCCGCGGAGGCGCTTGCCGACTATGTGGGAGACGGACTCGGCCCCGATCGCATTATCCCAACCATGGATGAGTGGGCAGTGTTTCCCGAGCTTGCCGCGCGTACCGGCATGAAGGCGCAGGAGCAAGGCATCGCACGCATCAGCCGTACCCGCGAAGAGCTCTACGCGCAGGCCCAAGCTATGATCGGCAGGTCCCGAGAGCTCACCGCCTCGATGATGAAAAACGGATTCATCGCCGACCCGGCCGACGCCCCGCCGGGCCCACCTAATGCGGCCGACGCCCCGCCCGACGAACGGAAGAATAAGGAGACGTAATGCACGACGTGTTGATTCTCGGAGGAGGTCCGGCCGGCCTTGCCGCCGCCTCGTATGCGCTGCGCAAGCACCTCGACGTTATGCTGGTCTCCCGCGATCTCGGGGGCAAGACCAACCTCAGCCTCGACTTCCCCGGCGTTCAATCGCACCAGGCGCTCAGGGCTCACGAGCTGGTGAAGGGGTTCAAGAATACGGTGGAATACCTGCATCATGCTCACTCGCTTGCAACGATTCAGGCAGCGCAAGTGTTCGACGATCACGTCGAGGCCGAGATCGTCGGGCGCGATCACAACGTGTCGACCGTCGCCGCTCGCTGTCTTATCGTGGCAACCGGCACGCGCCCGCGAACGCTCGAGGTACCCGGGGAATCTCGCTTTTTCGGCAAGGCCCTCGGCTACTCCTCCATAAGTTACTCACATCTTCTCTCGGACAAGCGAGTGTTTTTGGTCGGCGACAGCCAACGCACCGTCGACGACGCACGAGAGCTCGCGTATCAGGCACGGAAGGTGGTGCTGCTCCTCCATCAAGCAGGTCGCTATCACGCACTTTACCGAGAGCAGCTTGGCGAGCTCGAAAACGTCACACTCATAGAAAACAAACAGGTGGCCGAGTTCCAGGGCGACGACTACTGTGAAAGCGTCATACTCACCGACGACGAGTCACAGACAGAGACGATCGAGGCCGACGCGTTTTTCGTGCAACTGCAGCCCACCCCGCAGTCGAGTGTGGTAAGGGATTTCGTGGAAACCGACCCCGAAGGCCGCATCAATGTAGACATGAGAAATCGCAGCACCCATCCGGGGGTTTTTGCCGCCGGCGACGTGACGAACGTCGGCTTCGAACAGATTCTCATCGCCCTCGGCGAGGGCTCGAAGGCCGCGCTCAGCGCCTACGAGCATCTCGTCCACCACGATTAAACGGAGCCCCGCCCGGCTCTGAGCCCCGCCCGGC
>JAWLED010000082.1:10187-12680 GCA_041686235.1 Spirochaetia bacterium
CTGAGCCCCGCCCGGCTCGTCGGGCAACGTTGCACCTCGCCGGGAACCGGTACTCCGGGCAAACGCTACGTGGATTCTCCGGACACCCCTTCCACCTCGGAGACCATCCGGTCGATCTCCTCACGGTCTACGTTGTCGAGATCTGAATGGACCTTTGCCACGCGCTGCATGATGAGGCGATCGACGAGACCAAGCCGCGAAAGCTCTACCGCCCCGCCGACGTTGTAGCGACCGAAGGCATGCGCGAGAAGCCACGAAGGGAAGTTTTCCTGCAGTTGTTGCTTGCCGCGCTCCTCACCGTAGAGGCACGCGATAAATATGCCCACCCGGCGGTTGGTGAGCACCTCCCGATGCCGGTCACAGAACTTTCTCACCGACGAGCGAATCCTCCCGGCATATATCGAGCCGCCGACAAGCACTACATCGTAGCGCTCCACCTCCGGCGACGGGGTGGCGGAGAGATCCGCGAGGTCACAGGGCACCGAAAGCTTTTGCTGCAGCTCTTCGGCAACACGCCGAACCGTCCCGTACTTCGTTGCATAGGCGATTAGTACCGTCATGATCCCTCCTACACGCCTTCGTTTCCCGCGCCCGTGCTTCCCGCCTCGCGGCGCCGCTCGGCCTCTTCGGCACTCTTTCGAATTTGATACACGCGGTTTCGAATGTAGAGACCGATATCGATGGCCACCATGGTTCCGTTCAACATATAGAGGAAGATCACCGGGTCATATAGATAAAAGATCTTATGCAATACCCCGGAAATGTAGCCGACGAAAAGCGCGACAAGAAACACGAGGCTTTTCGAGCCGACTTCCCACGTCGTGTAGGATTTGTAGATCGAAAACGGCCACGCCATCCCGAAACAGACAAGCATAAGGATCTCGAAAGGGCTCATATCCATATGACCGTAAGGTATGCCATCCGCACCGGTGTGTAAAGATCGACTTTTTATGTCAAAAAACGCCAGATGTTTGTAAGCAGGGTTGACGAAAGTCCCAAAACGGGATACATTCTGGTTGTATTGAAATAAATGGAGTTACCCAAAATACTTCATTACCTAAATTGCATTTTCGGTCGGCCCTGAGGTGGACGTACCTTCCAGACAGTCCCGCCCCATGCATCGCCCCACACGCATGAGAATTTCCCGGGGCCGGCCGTTTTTTTTACCCCATCATCATCTCCACCTCGAGCTAAACAATTCCCACTGCGCCGGTCTTCTGTGATATCTTATAGACGGCGAGCGACGGAGGGACCATACGACCGCGACAACGCGCACCGCTACAAAGCAGATTCTCGTAGTAGATGACGATCGAAAAACCGTACAGCTCGTCAAGTTATATCTCCTTCACGACGGCTACACGGTAGCCACCGCCCATGACGGGCCTACCGCGCTCGAGCGGGCAAGAGAGACAAACCCCGACCTCATCGTGCTCGATATCATGCTGCCCGGACTCGACGGCCTTGCCGTATGCAGACAACTGAGAGCCGAGAGCGACGTGCTCATCTTGATGCTCACCGCCCGGACCTCCAAGGACGACATCATCGTCGGGCTGGAAGCAGGCGCCGACGACTACATGGTCAAGCCCTTCAGCCCGCGCGAGCTTGCCGCGCGCTCACGCGCAATTCTTCGACGCTTGCCCGAGGATTATCACTTGCGCGGGCCGGCACGGCTGAGTTGCGGGGAGCTCACCGTGGATCTCTCCTCCCACGAGGTGAGCGTCGCCGGAGAGCCCTGCCGGCTGACCCCCGCAGAGTTCAAGCTCCTCGTCACCCTCATGCACGAGCCGGGGCGTGTTTTCACCAGACCCCAACTCGTAGATCGGGTATTCGGCTACGACTATGACGGCCTCGAGAGAAGCGTCGACGTGCACGTGTTGAGACTCCGCACCAAGATCGGGGGACGGCCCGAGTCCCGGCGGTATATCGAGACGGTGTACGGGGTAGGGTATAGGTTCACCACGTGCGGTCCGTAGCCTCATCGCTGAAGTTTCGCCTCTTTTCGGCATTCGTGCTGGTCATTTTCGTCTCGGTCGGGACCATTGCCGTATTTCTCACCCGCACCACGAACTCGGAGATCAACGAGTATGAGGAGCTAACCGAGCAGCTCGAGATGACGCGCCTCGAACACTGGCTGCTCGGCTATCACGCCGCACGAGGGGGATGGGACGGCTTGCACCCGCTCGTGGGAGAAATGAGTGTGTTGTTCGGCGGGACGATCGTCGTAGCAGACGCCGCGGGCAACATCGTCGCCGACTCGCGCACCGCCGTTCCGAGCCTCGAAGCCCCCGCTGAAACGGAGCTCCCCGAGCGAGAGATCCCTATTGGGCGCATCGGCGAGTCCGTGGGAATTCTCTACGTCGACAGCGCCCCGGGGATCGGCACCTCGTATTCCGAAGCGCTGGCCGACTCGTTGGACCTCTTTTTAGTGTGGGGAAGCATGCTTGCGGCGGTCGTTGCGTTGATCCTTACGATGGTCCTCTCTCGCCGTATCGC
>JAWLED010000012.1:0-48123 GCA_041686235.1 Spirochaetia bacterium
CGTAGCGAGGAAGCGTTGAGAATTGCTAAACACGTAATCGATGAGATCGCGCGTAAGGTCAACATCGTCGACGTTGTCGGAGATTACGTCTCGCTCAAACGACAGGGCACGCGATACTGGGGGCTCAGCCCCTTCACCTCCGAGAAGACGCCCTCGTTTAGCGTAGAGCCCGATAAGCAACTCTACTACTGTTTTTCGAGTGGCAAGGGCGGAAGTGTATTTCAGTTCGTCATGGAGATGGAAGGGCTAACATTCCCCGAGGCCGTGCGGCTCCTTGGGGAGAAAGCAGGCGTGCAGGTAGAATCAGGGGAGCAAGATGCGGATGCCCGTAAGTACGACGCGCTGCGCGAATTAAACACGCGAGTCGCCGGCAGTTTTCGCCACATTTTCCTCCATTCCGAAGGTGCCCGCGAGGCTCGCCAATACATGCAAGGACGCGCGATTTCACCCGAGACCCTCGAGCGCTACGAAGTCGGTTACGCCCCGAAGGACAGACGGTGGCTTCACCGATTTCTCCGCGGGAAACAGTATTCAGAGCAGTTTCTCGCCGAAAGCGGGTTGTTTTCCCGTCGGCACGCGTCGGTTGCCCTGTTCTCCCATCGAGTAATGTTTCCCATTTTTTCGCGCCGCGGCGAGGTTGTCGGCTTCGGCGGCCGGCAGCTGGGTGACTTCGGCCCCAAATATATGAACTCCCCCGAATCCCCGATATTTCGCAAACGCGATGAGCTCTACGGACTCTATCAAGCGCTGAAATCGATCAAGGACCACGAGGAGGTGTACCTCTGTGAGGGATACATGGATGTACTCGCCCTTGCAGAGGCGGGTGTGGCAAACGCGGTAGCCCCTTTGGGCACCTCTTTTACCGAGGGGCAAGCACGTATGCTTCGCCGATACGCGTCCCGCGTAATACTCCTTTTTGACGCGGATTCTGCCGGACTGAACGCCACTCGGCGCGCCGCGCAAACCCTCGAAACCGCCGGCCTCGAGGGACAGGTCTGCATCTTGCCGGAAGGGACCGATCCAGGCGACATTTTGGAAAGCGGTGGCCCCGAGCAATTGCAAAAAAAGCTTACGTATACTAAAAACGTTCTGGACTATCTCGTAGACAGCGCCGTACGCAGTACAAATATCGATACTCCGAGCGGGAAAGAATTTGTTCTTCAGGAGGTTTTTCCATATATTAAGAGTATCGGGTCGGCGGTTCGTCAGGAAGCAAGTCTCCAACTCGTAGCCGACGCGCTTGGAGTCGAGCGTCAAACCGTCGAACGCGATTTCCGAGCGGGCAGGACACGTGTGTCCACCCCTCAAAACCGAGCCAGTGAGCAACACACTCCATTCGATCTCTACCTCATGCTTGCCACCATGGCAAACAGGGGGCTGTTTTCGTTTGTGCGAACACTGCTATCCGTGGAGGATCTGCGGGATGAACGGGCGCGAGAGGTTTTCATTGCACTCGAAGAAAGCTTGCGCGCCGGGGAAGAGTCTACAGAGCTACTGCTCGAACGCATTGAAAACGAGGAGCTGCGCCGTCTTATTGTCGAGCGGGTTACCTCTGAGGAGTTCGCGTTAAACGGGGAGGCGATCGTGCGTGACACCGCCTACCGCATTAAACAGCGCAACCTCCAAGAACGACGAAAAAGCATCGAAATTCGTCTTCGTCGCGGCGAAACGGCCGACGATGAAGAGGAGATAGAGCTGCTTCACGAGCAACAGTACTTAGATGCCGAGCTTCGAAAACTGAGGGTGCTAATTGATGACAGAATTGCAAAATGACCCCGCAATGCTGAAGCTGATTGATTATGCGAAGAACAAAGCCAGCATCAGCTATGACGAGGTAAACGACTTCCTTCCCGACACAGTAGTGAACTCGGATAAAATTGAGGAGGTTATCGGAATATTGGCGAAACATAACGTGACCCTCGAAGAAGAAGACGTTTCGGTGGTAGAGGAGGAAGAGGAAGAAGAAGAGTCCTCAGAAGCCGAAGCTGAAGCCGAATCCGAGCAAGAGGTCGAGCCGAAGGTCAGTGGCGACCCCACGCCGAAACCAGAGAAAGCAAAGAAAAAGGTGATGGTCGGCGAGAAAGACACTGCGGTCGACGATCCAATTCGCCTCTATCTTCGCGAGATCGGCAAGGAAAACCTGCTTACCGCAGAACAAGAGGTCGAGCTCTCCAAACAAATGGAGGAGGGCGAGAACATCATAAAGCGGGTCATCAAGAACTCCGGGATTCTTATTCCCGAGTTCTACGACCTCGCGCAGCGAGCTTTCTCCAAACAAGACCCCAAGGAGCTCAACCTCACCAAGAAGGAAATCTCTGAATACCTCGCAGAGCGCCGGCGCCTGTCGCAGTTCTACCGTGAGGCGCTCAAAGAGCTTCTTCCCGAGCTCAAGAGTTATATAGAGCACAAGGAAAAAATACTCGCCAAAGGCGGAGAGCTTTTCGAAGACTCGGGACTGAACAAAAAGCGCAAGGATCTCATGAAGCGACTCCACGAGGTTGAGATTCACCAAGAGGAAATTCTCTACTTTTCCGACCGGTTCATCAGCGCTGCGCGCAAAATCAAAAAGTATCGCAAAGAGCAAGAACGCATCGAAAAGCGACTCCGGGTGTCCAATCTACGTGAGCTTCGGAGCCTTGGACGTGGACTCGCGGTAACGAGCGAGCGCAAACGTATCGAGGAAGAGCTCGGCCTAACTGCGGAACAGATCAAAGACAAGATCCGTCAGATCCAAATTACCGAGAAAAAGCTGAACAGTCTCGAAACGAGCTTCGAGAACAGTATCGATGAAATACTGGAGATGTCGGAGGAGATTACCTACGGTAAGGAGATGATGCAGACGGCGAAAGACCGCCTCATCAAAGCAAACTTACGCCTTGTCGTAAGCATCGCAAAGAAGTACACCAATCGGGGCTTACATTTTTTCGACCTCGTCCAAGAGGGCAACATCGGCCTGATAAAGGCGGTTGAGAAGTTCGAATATCGAAAAGGATACAAGTTCTCAACGTATGCGACATGGTGGATTCGCCAAGCAATCACTCGGTCCATTTCCGATCAGGCGCGCACGATCCGCGTACCTGTTCACATGATCGAACAGATCAACAAGGTTGTTCGGGAGTCTCGCCAGCTCATGCAGATGCTCGGGAGAGAACCCAACGACGAAGAGGTGGCCGAGCGGCTTGGGTGGTCGGTAGCCAGGGTAAAATCGGTAAAGAACGTTGCGCGAGAACCGATTTCTCTCGAGACCCCCATTGGGGAAGAGGAGGATTCGCTTCTCGGTGACTTTATCGAGGACAAGGACGTGGAGAACCCCGCGCATCAAACTGCGTTTGCGCTTCTTCAAGAGCAGTTGCAAGGTGTTCTATCGACACTTCCCCCTCGAGAGCAGGAAGTGCTAAAAATGCGGTTTGGGCTCGAGGACGGGTACTCACTCACCCTCGAGGAAGTAGGGCTATACTTCAACGTAACCCGTGAGCGCATCAGACAGATAGAGGCAAAGGCGTTGCGGCGCTTGCGTCATCCCAAACGCAGCCGTCGTCTCAAGGATTACCTCGATCAATAGGCCGCGTATATCATCGAGAAGGAGCTAAGTTCATGATTCAAGACACCATCGACAAGCTGAAGACGCTACAAGACGTTCTTTCCCGCAAGTTCGAGATCGAGGCGGAGATAAAAGACCTTCCAAAGGCGCTCTCGACAAAGACCGAAGTGCTCAACCGCATGAAGAAGTCGTATATCGAGAAGAACGAACAATATCAGACCACCAAACAGCATATCGCCGAGCTGCGAGAGAAAATGGAAACGGCAGAGCGCGAGCGTGAGCGATATGAGCAACAGATGGACCTCATCCAAACGCAGCGAGAGTACGAGGCACTCGACAAAGAGATTCGAGATGCCTCGGAGCGGGAACAGAGCCTGCGAAAAGAGCTGCAGAAAGAGACAAAGGTCCTCGAAGAAATGTCTGAAGAGCTCACGCGCGAAGAGAGCCTCATTGAGCAGCAAGAAGCGGAAGTCAAGGAAGAGCAAGACAAGATCAAAGACGAAACCGAGGCGAAAAAGCGCACACTACAAGAGCTCGAAGCCGACGAAGAGAAATTGGCCCCCGATCTCGATGAGGAACTGATTTTCAAGTTCAAGCGCATCATTCGAAGCAAGGAGGGGGAAGGCATCGTCCCACTGCGCAAAGGGGTGTGCACCGGCTGCCAAATGATTCTTCCCAATCAGTTCGTCAACGACGTGCAGCGGGGCGACGACATTCTTTTTTGCCCCTATTGCAGCAAAATCGTATTTTACGCGGGGGAAGGGGACGCCCAAGACTCTGAGGAACAAAGCGAGACCTTCGCCGATGTCGTCGAATCATTCACCGGAGAAGGGCTCGATATCGATGACGTGCTCGATGAAGAGCCCCTCGAGATGGGCGATGCGGAAGCCGATGAGGTAGTCGAGGAAGAAGAAGAGCTCGAGGAAGATACCGAAGACGACCTCATCGAGGAAGAGGACGCGGAAGAAGACGAGGAAGAAGACGAGGAGGAAGAGGAACAACCGCATGACGGGCACGGTGAAGAACCGGAGTTTTAAGAGGGGTATTACCGGATAGAACCGGATAGTAACGGATAGCGAATACGTTTGTTGCGATCGGGGCGTCGGTCGTCGCTGGTGTTTCGGCATCAGAGGAAAGTCCGGGCTCCACAGGGCACGGCACCGGGTAACACCCGGCTCGTTTCATCGGACCCATCGAGGGCACCCCTCATGGCGAAGACGGGACGAAGAGAAAGTGCCACAGAAAAGATACCGCCCGGCCGTGAACATCCGTCCACGGTTGGGTAAGGGTGAAAAGGTGGGGTAAGAGCCCACCGGTCGGGGAGTAATCCTCGTCGCACGGCAAACCTTGCCGGGAGCAAGACCAAGCAGCAGGCGGGTGGCCCGCCCTATGCCTGCGGGTAGGTTGCTCATGACCGACCGCGGTAACGCGGCGGCAAGATAGATGACGACCCACGACAGAACCCGGCTTATGACGCCTCGATCGCTTTTCTTGCCGAATTGACTTTTCCTGTGATCTATACTTAAATACGCCTGATTGACAATGGCATTCTCCCGAAGCGGTACTCGCACCCGAAGCTTTTTATCATCATCGCGAGGCGGTGCAGGACGATTTATCATCGTTGGCGGCGTACTCGCTGTTTTGGCGATTGTGTTTTTTCAGACACAGGCGTTCGGTTTTCTCAGGTACAACGAGGTGCAGGAACGCCAGGAAATGCACGAGCTGTGGGAGCAGGGGCAGTACGGGGACATAATCGAGCGCAGCCGGCGGGTTCTCTCGGAAACACCCCTCGACGATAGCGCTCTTGTACTCGGTGGCTTCTCTCACTTTTACGACGGCGTGAACCAGGCCTCCGACGAGCAGAGGCGCGAGTATCTCGACCGCTCGGTACGGCTGCTTCGCAAAGCCCTCGTGCTCCGCCGCACGCCGTTGGAGCCGCAGGTACACTACGTTTTGGGAAAGGCGTACTACCATCTTGGGGACTTCTACTACGACCTGGCGATAGAACATATCGAGGAGTCGCTCGACCAGGACTACGTTGCCGATGACACCTACGAATATTTGGGTGTGTCGTACGCACATTTAGGGCGCTACGAGGAAAGCGTCGAAAGCTTCGAGACGGCATTGGACCGCGATCCCTCGGATCTGCTGTACTTAACGGTAGCGGAAACGTATATGAAGGCAGGGCGCCCCCAAGAGGCGGAATCCTACCTGACTGAGGCAATGAACGCTACCGATGAGGATTTTCTCGTGCAACGGGCGAGATTTATGCTTGGTGAGGTCTATATTCAAGATGACGAGCTCGACGAAGCGCAAGAACAGTTTGAGCTCATCATTGAGTCGAATGCCCAGTCTGCCGAGGCACATTATCAGCTGGGTCGAGTTTATGATTTGAAGGAAGATACTGAACGTGCACGGTACGAATGGCGTGAGACGATTCGTATCGATCCTAACCATGCGGGCGCACTTCAAGAGCTCGCAGGTAACACGTAGTTCGGAGGAACACAAACATGGGGGTTGGGTCGATCTTCAACGCTTTTTCTAGTGATATCGGGGTGGACCTCGGTACATGCAACACGCTGATCTACATCAGGGGACGCGGCATTGTCATCAGCGAACCGTCGGTTGTTGCCGTAGAACGCGGCACCAAGAAGGTGGTTGCTGTGGGGCAAGAGGCACATCGGATGCTCTGGAAAACGCCCGGTGATATCATTGCAATCCGCCCATTGCGAGACGGTGTGATTGCGGACCTCGAAACCACGGAAAAGATGATCCGCTATTTCATATCGAAGGTGCTCAACCGCCGAATGTTCGTAAAACCCCGCATGGTGATCGGGGTGCCCACGTGCATCACTGAGGTTGAGCGCCGCGCTGTCGAGGAAAGCGCCTATAAGGCCGGGGCGAGAGAAGTCAAAGTGATCGAAGAATCGCTCGCGGCGGCTATTGGAGCAAGCATTCCGATTCACGAGCCGGCCGGGCACATGATCGTGGACGTAGGCGGTGGTACCAGCGAAATTTCGGTCATTTCTCTCGGTGGTATGGTCGTCACCAACGCAATCCGGCTCGGCGGTGACGAGTTTGACGAGGCAATCATGAAGCACGTTCGCAGCGTGCACAACCTCATCATCGGAGAGGGAACGGCAGAGGAGCTCAAACGCCGGATTGGAAACGCCTCTCCGGACAAAAATATAGACAAGATGGAAGTAAAGGGTACCGACGCCATTACCGGTCTACCGCGGCGTTTGGAAATCGACAGTGTCGAGGTTCGGGAGGCGCTACAGGAGCCCATTACCGCGATCATCGAGGAGATAAAGCGCACACTCGGGGAGACGCCGCCGGAACTCGCTGCAGATATCGTAGAGCGCGGGATCGTGATGACCGGTGGGGGGTCACTTCTCAAGGGCCTCGATACCCTTATCGCGAACGAAACAGGCGTTCCGGCCTTTAAGGCCGAAGATCCACTCAACTGTGTGGCGCTTGGAGCCGGAATGTACTTCGAGAACGAGCGCGGACCCAACCACGCCGGTGGACGGGTGACCAATAAGTCACGATAGATAGGCCGTGAGCGTTCGAGAAGGTGTCAACAAACACAGGGCCGGAGTCCTTCTGGCTTTAATGGTGACCGTTTCCTCTTTGACGCTCTCTCTATCCACGGTTCAAGAACGGTTTCGCCCGAGTCAGCTCGGGCTAACGCTTGTATCCTCGGTACAAGAGCTCGTTTTTGACGCCTGGGAGTACGTTACCTCCACCGTGAACTCTGTGCGCGAATTAGGGGAGTTGCAGCGCGAGTACGAGGCGGTGCTTGAAGAGCTACGCCGCTACGAAGGGGTACGCAACGACGTGGTCGAGTTACGCCGGGAGATCGACCGCCTCGAGGAAGTGCTGGGCTTCAGCGAATCGCTGGAGTACAAAAATGTCCCGGCGCAGGTCATCGGCAAAGATCCGTCAAACCTCTTTGCGACGATTACAATCGATAAGGGGGCATCGGACGGGATGGAGCGAGACTTGCCGGTCGTTGCCGTACAAGAAGGCGCCCAAGGGCTTGTCGGCCGTATACGGACTGTTGGAAACGGCTCCTCAATCGTCGTCCCTCTATTTGATAGCTCAAACTATGTTGCGGCACGGCTGCAGGAGTCTCGCTACGAAGGACTGCTACACGGAACCCCCGCCCGTGACGGAACACTTACCATGCGGTATGTGAGCTCACAGGCGAGAGACAACGTAGAGTACGGCGACACCGTTGTAACCTCGGGTATGAACTCCATATACCCGGCGGGGATACGAATTGGGCAAGTAACCTCCGTTCAGGGGAAGCCCTACGAGACATCCCTCGAGCTAACCGTGGATCCGGTCGTTGATTTTGCCAGGCTCGAATACGTTTTTGTCATTACCCCGGAGGAACAATGACAAGCCGAGTTGCTCTGTATTCCGCGATTCTCGCGATCATCGCCATCCTTCAAACAACCGTTTTTCAAGCCATAGAGATTGCGGGGGTCAGACCGGATATCGCACTGATCGTCATCGCCTATTATGCAAATCAAAACGGCAGTTTTGAAGGCGAAATCGGTGCGTTTATCGGGGGCCTCGTGGAGGACCTCCTCAGCCTGGCACCACCGGGCTTTCATGCACTTGTCCGCGCCGTCGTCGGGTTTCTCTACGGGCTCACGCAAAATAAGATGCTCGTCGATGCCGTGCTTGTTCCGTTTTTGTTACTGGCGGCCGGAACCCTCGTAAAGGGCGTTTTAGCGTCTCTGACCGGAACGATATTCGGGGTTGAACCCGCGGCGACCAGCGTCCTCTCGCCGTGGCTATTCATGGAAATGGCCTATAATGCGGTCCTTGCACCGATCTTATTTGCTTTGCTACGATTAGTACGACCTCTCGGTCAAACGAGAAGAGAATCGTCGATATGAGTGGATTTTCTCCGCGAGGCGGGCCGGCCCCGAGAGCCCGGATATATGCAATCGCCGCAATAATGATCGCCGTCTTTGTCGGCTATACCGCGTATCTGTTTTCCATGCAAATTGTCGACAACTATATTTATACCGAGCGGGCCGACCGTGTTGCGCGGCGCAGCGTTGTCCTTCCCGCTCAGAGGGGCGAAATCTACGACCGTCACTACGACACCCCCGTCGTGACCAATACGGAGTCTTTTGCGGTTTATGTCAACCCTGCCGAGATTTCCTCGGGCCAACACGAGGAGATCTTCAATCGTGTTGCCGAGTTCCTCGACATACCCGTAGAAGAAATCCACGAGGAGATTCCCCCCGAAAACTACAACACGTTTCGTCCCACGGAGGTCCAAGCGGGGGTCTCATTTCGCAAAGTGACGTACCTCGCCGAGCATGCTCGAGAGTTTCCAGGAGTGAGTTGGCGCAGTAAACCAAGCCGCTTCTACGTCGAGGGCGAAACGATGGCACACGTGCTTGGCTACGTCGGTGACATCACCCCCGAAGAGCTGCAAGTGCTGTTCAACCGCGGCTACACCGCAAACTCTGCAATCGGCAAGAGCGGGGTGGAACAGCAATACGACCAATTGTTACGGGGCGAACCGGGCAGAAGGTACCGTACCGTTGACGCCTCGGGCCGACTCGTCGAGGAATCGAGCCGTGAGGATATTCCCCCCGTACTTGGAAACAACCTCGTCTTAACGCTGGATCGGGACATCCAACAGCTAACCTCCCGGGCTCTCGGCGACAGAATCGGCGCGGCGGTTGCTCTAAAGCCTGCTACCGGGGAGATTCTGTCAATGGTTTCCAATCCCTCGTTCAACCCGAATCAATTCTACGGAGAGGGAAGGGCCACAGCGTTCACTCAAGTCTCTTTGGACACCTTCTCCCCCTTTCTCAACCGGGCCATTCAAAGCACCTATCCGCCGGCGTCAACATGGAAGGTTCTCATGACCACTGCGGTTATCGAGGAAGAGGTCTTTGGTCTCGAGGATACGATAAATACAAAGGGACGCTACAGGATGGGAAACCGTGTGTTCCACGAGTGGCGCGAGAGCGGCTTCGGCGAGCTCGATATCTTTGGCGGGTTGGCGAACTCTTCGAATTACTTCTTTTGGACAATGGGGGTTGAGCACCTGGGCGTGGAGCGGATTGCCGAGTATGCGCGCAAATTTGGTTTCGGCACGACAACGGGTATCGATCTGCCGGGGGAGAAGTCCGGCACGGTGCCGGATCCCGAATGGAAGCGCAGAAAATATAATAGCCCATGGGTCGGCGGCGATACCGCGAACCTTTCGGTGGGGCAAGGGTTTCTTGGTGTCACACCGCTGCAAATTGCGAACATGGTGGCAATGGTCGTAAATGACGGTGTCGTATACAGACCACATGTGCTCAAAGAGGTGCGAGATCAAATGACGGGGGAGGTACTGCAGACGGTAGAACCGGAGGTCCTCCACTCGATGGATGTCGATCAATCCACCTTCGACAATGTGAAAAAGGCGATGCGGCAAGTTATCACCGACGGGACCGCCGAAGTGGTGATAACCACGCCTGCGGTCGAATCTGCCGGGAAGACCGGCACGAGCCAGGTTGCGGGAAAAGAGGAAAACTGGCATTCATGGTTCGTAGCGTACGCCCCATACGAAACTGATGACCCCGAAGAGCGAGTGGTCATCGCGATACTCGTGGATGCCGTCAATGACTGGGAATGGTGGGCCCCAAAAGCGGCCAACATCATTCTCCACGGTATATTCACGAATAGTGACTTCGAAGAGTCGGTCGCCGGCTTACGAGAAGCGCCGCGGCCGCTGTGGTACATGTAACGCGGTGGCACGACCGGTGGCAGGTACGGAGTAGGAGTAATAGATGCAATCACGCTCGATGCTGAGTTTCGACGTCTACTTGGTAGGGGCCACTCTCGCACTCATCGCTATCGGTATTCTCTTCATTTACTCCAGTGGCGTAACCTCGAGCGGTAGAGTTTTCTCGACCGAATACATTCGCCAAATCGTGTGGGCCGGGACCGGAATGATACTTCTGTTCGCCACCGCGCTTTTGCCGCACGGCACCGCACGGGCTTGGTCGATACCGTTCTACATCGGCGTTATCATCCTGCTCATTGTGACTCTCGCCTTCGGGCGGGTCGTAAACGGTGCGCGGTCATGGCTGGGAATCGGCGGGCTTGGAATACAGCCCGCGGAGTTTGCCAAACTCGCCTCCATATTGTTTCTCGCCCTGTTTCTCGAGAGAGCGGGCAGTGCCGTAAAACGGATTCCCACCTTATTCGCGGCCTTTGCCATCGTAGCGCTACCGATGGCCTTAACCTTGATGCAACCCGATCTTGGTACGGCACTGGTCTTCATTCCGATTTTCCTCGTATTGGTATTCGTTGCCGGCGCGCGGGTGCGACACGTACTATACATCGTGTTGCTTCTGGGGCTTGCCGGCGTACTCACCGTCATTCCGGCCTGGGAACGCCAGATTTATGAGGGGACCATTCCGGCGGTATCGGTGCTTACCCGGCCACAGGTGCTGACCATGGCCGTTATAGGAACAACCACGGTTCTTTTTGTCGGCGTTGTCGGATATGTTGCCACCAAACGCCGCCATTTCTATTGGATGATGTACGGTGTATCGCTGCTCCTTGTTGCGCTTCTGTCCTCCATTGCTGTTCGACAAATACTGCAGGACTATCAAATGATGCGGCTCATTGTGTTCCTCGACCCGTATGCTGAGCCGCGAGGAGCCGGCTGGAACATCATTCAGTCGATCACGGCAGTCGGCTCCGGTGGTTTCTCCGGCAAGGGTCTCTTACAAGGGACTCAGAGCCAATACCAATATATTCCGCAGCAGAGTACCGATTTCATATTCTCCATCCTAGCGGAGGAATGGGGATTTCTCGGCGGGCTCGTTGTGTTCGCCTTGTTTCTATTGATACTGCTGCGGGGGCTGTACATCGTGCTCACCGCTCGTGACACGTTCTCCGCGCTAATGGCAACCGGGGTGGTTGCCTTGATTTTCTTTCACTTTGCAGTCAACGTAGGCATGGTGATAGGAGTAATGCCGATAACCGGTATACCGCTATTCTTCCTTTCACATGGCGGTTCGTCGCTGTGGACGGCGCTGGTCGGCATAGGCTTGCTCCTCAACGTCCACCACAACCGATACCACTACTAATCCACACGAGAGTTCCATCACTATGAAACGTATAGACCCTACGACAGACCTCAGACGCACCCTTGCCCGTGTCGAGAACCCCGGACGCTATGTCGGCGGCGAATACGGGGCGGTTGCGCCGCTCTCGGGCGAAGATGATGCCGAGGGCACATTCGTCGTGGCCGTCTGTTTCCCCGACTTGTATGAGATCGGGATGTCCAATACGGCCATAAAGCTCATCTATACACTGCTCAACCACATGCCCGGGGTTCGGTGCGAGCGCGTCTTTGCGCCGGCACCGGACTTTGAGGCCGAGCTAATCGGCGCCGGCGTGCCCCTCTACACTCTGGAATCCGGCATCCCGCTTGCTGAGTGTGATGTATTGGCCTTTTCGGTGGGGTATGACCTTTCTGCCACCAACATCCTTACCGTTCTCGACCGTGGAGGCGTCCCGCTGCGTGCGAGTGAGCGCCGGGAAACCGATCCTCTCGTCGTTGCGGGAGGGCCGATTTCGATGAATCCCGTTCCGTTCGGCCCGTTTTTCGACGGCGTTTTTGTCGGTGAGGCGGAAGGCGAGCTCGAGAACATGGTTTCGGAGCTCGCGGGTATGAAGTCGCGCGGTGCTTCACGACGCCGTCGTCTCGATTATCTCCAGGCCGCAACACATGTGTGGTGGCCCGGTTCTACAAAACGCGTGCGACGCGCAATTTGGAGTGATTTCGGGAAACGGGCGACTCGGCTAAGAGCGCCGGTACCAAATATCAAGGTCGTACAGGACCACGGCGTAGTCGAAATCATGAGAGGGTGTCCACAAGGATGCCGGTTCTGCAGTGCCGATGCCTACTACCGTCCCGTGCGCATGAAAGACTACGCCTCAATCGAGCGTGAAGTAGAAAACCTCGTATATGGGCACGGGTACAGACACATAACGCTTTCCTCGCTGAGCACCGGCGACTACGCCGACGTGTATGCGTTGTTTCGCTACCTCAATGCCCGCTTTGCCTCGGAACACGTGTCGTTTGCACTCCCGTCGCTACGGGTGAACTCGTTAACCCTTCCGTTGCTGAGCGAAGTTTCACAAGTGCGAAAGAGCGGCCTTACCTTTGCGGTCGAGACCCCCGGCGATGCCGGCCAGATGACCATCAACAAGCGAGTGCCGCTGGAACGTGTTCGCGATATTCTCATCTCGGCGAAAGAGAAGGGCTGGCGGGTTGCGAAGTTCTACTTCATGATCGGACTTCCCGTTCCCGAGGAAGACGAACCCGCGGCGATTGCTGCGTTCATGCGCGAATTGCGCTCTGCGGTAAAAATGAACTTTAATGTTGCCGTAGCTACGTTCGTGCCGAAACCCCACACTCCGTTTCAGTGGGCCCGACAACTCGACGAGCACGAGGCGCTGGAGCGACTGATGCGGGTGAAGCGCGAGATGAAACGTCTCGGTATAAAGTTCGGATACCAGGCACCGTTTCAGTCGTTTCTCGAAGGCATGATCAGCCGCGGCGATGAGCGAGTCGCCGAGCTCATCGAGGGCGCATACCGGAGGGGCACACGTCTCGATGCGTGGGAAGACTACATAGACCGCGAGGCCTGGCGAAAAACGATCGATGAGGCCCCGTGGTCGGTGCGTGACGAGCTGTTTCGCGAACGCGACCCCTACGAGCACCTGCCGTGGCAGGGGATTTCCACCGGCGTTGCGACCGGTGCCGCAAGAAGAGAATACGAGCGGGCAAAACGAGGTGAGCTGACCGAGCAGTGTGGGCCTGATTGCGACCACGTGTGCGGCGTATGCGACAAAAGCGTGGGCATCCGCAGAGTGGAGCCCGCTCCGGAACCTGAGCCGGCAGCCGCCACGGTCCCACGCGAAACCTCGCCCGGCTCCGATGAAGCACCCGCGGAAGCACCTGAAACGGCACCCGGAGGAGGCGAGACCGCGCGAAACGCCGAAACGGATACGCCGGTGCGCCGCCGGCGCATTCTGTTCGAGTTCAGCAAAACCGGGCGCGCGGTCTATATTCCGCATCTTGGTCTCATGGGGGTGTTCGAGCGAGCCTATCGGCGCGCACAACTGCCGATCGAGTATACCGAAGGGTTCAACCCCAAACCGCGACAGGAATTCGCCCAGCCACTTTCGGTGGGAATTGCCTCAGAAGCGGAAAAGGCGGTTGTCGCCGTGCATGAAAAAATACATCCTGACACCTTTTGTGACACCCTCAATGCGGTTCTTCCTGACGGGATTCGTGTTACGCGGGCGTTGTGCCTCGAGGAAGGCGCCACGAACGTTCCCTCACTCATGTCGCGTTACTGGGGCTCCACGTTTCGCGTCGACCTCACCGATTCGGAGTTGTCGCGAACAGAACTCGAAGCCGTCCTCGAAGGAGCTCCCGGGTTACGTGGCCTGCGGCACGCGGAAACCGACACGCGAATCCTCGAGGTGACCATGGCACATGAGGGCGGGCGCGCCCGCGGGCTCGGGAAGCTCTTAAAAACAAATCTCGACGCAGACCCAAGCGCGTTGGGCGTCACCCTCACGCGGACACAGACCCATTGCATCGGCCCCGAGGGCGAACCGGCGTCGTACTTCGACGTGTATGCTCAGTATACAGGTGGTGCTGCAGGTAGTGCAGGCAACGGAGGCGCCGCTCGAGAGGAGGGCGCCGACACTCCAAGCGGGGACAGCGGCGATGATCCGGCGCACGACGCAGACCGGCGCGGGAACGCTGCTACTGCTCCGAGCGCTTAGCGTCCGTCCAAATTGCGTCCATTGTTTCGAGCTCCTCGCTCGACATTTCGACGCCCCGTTTTTCCATCTCTTGCTCGACCGCTGCAAAACGCCGCTTGAACTTCCCGTTTGCCCGATGCAGCGCAATGGACGGATCTACACCCAACTTCCGCGAAAGATTGACCACCGAGAACAACAGATCTCCAACCTCCGCCTCGAGCTCTGAGCGCTGCGACGGTGAGTCGCCAAGGTCGAGCACCTCGGCGAGCTCTTCTCGCACCTTGCCGGCTGCAGGTCCTGCGCTGTCCCAGTCGAATCCCTGCTTTTCGGCACGTTTTTGAATTTCAAATGCTCGAGACAGCGGGGGGAGGCCGTCCGGGATTGCATCCAACGCGGACCCCTGCGTTTTACCCTCAACGTCGCGTTTAATTTGATCCCACTGTGCCGAAACCGCCTCCGGGGTATCCGCACCGGAATCGCCGAACACATGAGGGTGGCGCCGAACCAGCTTCTCGCCGATTTCCGCAAACACTTCCGACACCGTAAAGGCGCCGTCCTGCTCCTTGATATATGCCATCATCGTAGCGATCAAGAATACGTCGCCGAGCTCTTCGCGCAACTCAGCGTCGTCCTGTGCGTCGATCGCATCCAGTGTTTCGTAGGTCTCCTCGAGCAGATACGGCCGCATGGATTCGACCGTTTGCTTTCGGTCCCACGGGCAACCTGCAGGCCCCCGCAACGTTCGGATGATATCAAAAAAGTTGGAAAACTCGCCATCCATCATAATAGCGCATCTTATCCGCTACAGCTCCCTTCGCCAAGAGGGCACCAACGGTCGACGCGGCCCCAGGGGCCGTCCGGACCGGGGGCGGGGGCAGGGGCCATCCGGACCGTGGCCAATCCAGGGCCGTCCCGAAACCATACCCAGGCGTCAGAGGCGCCACCCAGGCCGTTACCCGGCGTTAGTAGACAGAATATCTATTATCAGAAGTGCAGAAATGCGCGCAGGCATACGGAGAAACGAAATGCGAAACATTGAATGGCGGGAGCACCGTCGACGAGAAACCATTACTCCCGGGAATCGGTGATCAACGAAAACAGCCACACGAGCACAAATGCGGTTACGATGGGCGGAAATATATTTACCGAGTTGTTGAGATTTGCCAGCCGCTCTATCACGTCCGAGAACAGAAAGTCCAGGACACCTCCGGCAAATGCTCCTATGAGCCCGATAATGAGCGCACCCAAGAAGTTTCCCAGGAAACGCTTTCCCAATACATAGTAGAAAAACAGCGCAATGCCGAATCCGACAACAATGTATGCCAGGCCAATGGTAAGATAATACGCAGTCATAAAGAAAAACCTTTCATCGAAAACATCTCATCTCAAAACGTCTCGTCCGTCTACAGACCGACTATCGCGGACCTCTATCGCGGACGCAGCTGCACGTACCCCAAAAACACCGGCTCGCTGTACAGATCCTGGAGCGATCCGGGCTCCACGCCAAACCCGAGGGCGTATACAGCTGCATACAGGTTCTCATTGTTTATCACCTCTTGTACCGAGGTGCTCACCGCGCCCAGGTCTTCATCGTCGTCGGTGTATGCGTCGGTCTCGAGAAACGCCTTGTTTTTACTCGGATCGCCGTCCCGGGGAACGTCACGTTCGAGATTTCGCGGTCCGTCCGGCCAACGCGCAATGATCGTGCGTTGCTCCGATCCCGTGGAGGCGTACATGTCGAGCTCGACTTCGAACTCGTTTCCCTTCTCGGAGTCCGATACGGGTATGTTCGGACGTTGGCCCGGAGAGGCCTCATCGATCATCCGTCGGTAGGAGCGCCCCCTCAGCCGTGAGGGTCCCGTCCTTACCGGTGAGTCGAGGATGTAACGACGGTCCTCAAAGCACTCGTCGCCGGAGTCACAACCGGGACTCTCGTCCTCATAGATTTTGTAATACAGCTCGTATCCGGAAAACTCGAGGGTATCGTTATCATTTTCGTTGTGCAGAAACGTGATGGAGGCCGGATCCAAGGTAGCGTCGGTCTCGTCGTCCTTCGGCGCAGCGATGAACGGTGTGCTCTCGATGCCGCAACCGAGGAAAAGAACGAGCACTGCCAAGGCCACACCGGTGATCATCAGCCTGTGAGAAAGATGTGCGTGCGTCGTTCGCATATCGTCTTACTCCGAGGTGGCCGCACTATTGGGACCACCGGCCTCGCCGGCGTCGCCCGTGCTACGGGGGCTGCCTGTGTCTGCATCGGGGTCCGTCCGGACGTCGATGAGCTCATAAATGAGTACCGGGCGGTTTTTCCCTTTTACCCGGATGTTGTCGAGCTCACGCGCCACGACGTGATCTTTGACAAGACCATAGGTGTACTCACTGATAATGATATTCGTCCCGTACATCTTATTGGTGCCCTCGAGACGTGCGCCCAGATTTACGTTGTCGCCCATGAGGGTGTAGTTCATGCGCCCCTGAGAGCCCATGTTGCCGACGGTCATCACCCCCGAATTAATGCCGATGCCGATGTTGATCTGCTTTTCTTCCGGCCAGGAAGCGTTCAACTCCTTCAACACTTCGAGTTGGCGTACCGCACTTTTGCAGGCCCGCAGGGCATGATCCGCTTGCGGTACCGGCGCTCCCCAGAAGCACATGATTTCGTCGCCCACATACTTATCGAGCGTACCCTCGGACTCGAGGATGACGTCGGACATGGCGGTCAAATAGAGATTCAGGTGATTGACAAGCTCCTGCGGCATCATGGACTCCGAAAGCGTCGTGAACCCGCGAATATCGGAGAACAGAACGGAAAGCTCTTTGTCGACACCACCCAACTCAGGCGGATGGTCGAGAATTTGATCTACAACTTTTGGGCTGACGTACTTACCGAACATCTCACGTATGATCCGCTTGTCCCGCTCTTCGGTCATCACCCGATAAGCGACCACCGTTAGGAATGTAAGCATGATGCCGATTGCCGGTGAGGTGAAATTGAGGATGAATGCAAGCTCGTCAAATACGATCGTGCTTACGAAAAACAACACGATGACAAGAAAAAGAGATGCTACGAGCGACCATATCGTTGAGAGGCGAGCAGTCATAAACGCGGTGACGAGGGCTAGCAAAAACAAAACGAGGAGATCGAGCCATACCGGAACGTCCCGAAGGAAATTATCCATCAGGATGGTGTTGAGCGCGTTTGCGTGCATCTCCACGCCGTACATGAGCCCGTACGGCGTCGTCTTCTCGTCGGCGGCCATTCCCTGAGCAAAGGCCCCGACCATGACAATCTTGTTTTCCACTGCCCTCGTGGAGGGCCAGGACTCGGGATCCATACCGGGCACCCGTGAGGCATACCCGGAGTACGGCCGCACAGGAAATGTCTGGTATCCGTCGCGAGAAGAGCTCGACCGGGGGCCCATATAGTTGATGAGCATACTTCCTGTTTCGTCGATGGGAATCGTGATCTCGTCTAATCTGCGGTAGCGAGCCTCTTGAACCAGATTCCCGTCCTCGTCGTACTCCGGCGGACGACGCGTGACCTCATACGGCCCCCACTCCCCGGTATCCGCATCGAACTGCTGAGGCTCAGGAATCTTGATATGCTCTCCCAAGACGACCTCGATATCCGAGTAGTCCTTGTTGAAGTAATCAAGCGCAAGAGTCAAACTCGTAGCCGGAACAAAGTGGTCTTCAAACTTGTGGACCACGTAAGACGAGGTGTCCGGCTCACCGTCGTTATCGGTGTCCTCGAGTCGAGGAGGCGCCTCGGCCTCCATTTGTCGGCGCAAATCTACGAGGACCTCTTCGGTAAGCGGATGATCGACGGTATGCTCGCGTCCCTCTCGGTCGAACCACGCGAAACGCTGAAACTGCGCCCTGTCGAGCTCTGTATCCGGGGTGAGCTCCTCGAGACGGTAGCGGGCCACGCTCTCGGTAGATTTCGCAACGAGTGGCACCCGGCGAAACGTTTCGTCGAAATCGTCATAGAAGTTAGCATGGCCATATCCGGCCGCAGCTCGGCCGAACGGCTTGAGCGGCGGCTGCTTGCCGAGGTTGTACGGAATTGTTGTCCAGTCGCCGGTGACGTTGGTGATTTCGCCATGTGTTTCGTAGAGCACGCGATGGCGTTCGGCCATTTCCTGTGCACTCGCCGACGGCGGCGGAGTTCTTTCGAGACTGGTCTGCAGGTAGACCCGTCCGCTGTTTTCCATGGCCTCACGGAGCAGCGCATCGTTGTAGGCGTTGTCGGCACGCTCTACAAAAAAAATATCCAATAACAGAGCGCGCTCGCGCGCGTTTTGGTTGGATATGCGAGAAAAGGAATTGATGAGATCTGCATGGCGATATCGCGGGAACGGCCAATTCCCGTATGTAGAGAGCGTGCGAAAATCGACCCCAACGAGCAATATGTCGGAGGAGATATCCGCATTGCGCTGGACTTCGGTAACCCCCTCTTGCCTGCTCGTGCCGCGGGTAAGCTGCTTGAGGTTGAAATGCGCGTCGAGCATTCTCGTCTCGAGCCGCTCGAGTATGGGCGTGGAGGCGCCGACCAACGTGATCAGCGCCGCAATTAAGAGCCCGATTGCTAATCCGAAGTACCGAGTCTCGAAAAACCGTGATCTGCGCTTGACCATCTACGCTCCGGGACTCCGGGGTGGCATTGGCGAGTAGTGCTACCTACTCACTGATGCGGCCCTGTGTTTTGAGAGCGATTATACGGTTTCGCGCGAGATTTGTCCAACTACTGTCGGAGTGCTCGTCTACCAACCTCTCGTAAGAGTCGGCTGCCGAATCGAAGTCCTCCAGTTGCTCATAGACTCGCCCGCGGGCAAACAACGCCCGTGTAAGCTCGGGGGTCGGCTCTCCGTCGGCATAGCGCTCGACAAAGGTATCCAGCAGCTCTGCGGCCGATTCCAATTGCCCCCCGGCTTCCTCGGCGGCCGCAGCATTAAACAGCGCAACCGGCCCAATGTGGCTGTTCGAAAACTCGTCGGCAACCGTTTCGTACTCCGCGGCCGCCTCGTCCCATTCTTCCTTTTCCCAATAGATTTCAGCACCGATTATCCGAGCCCGAGAGGCGGCATACATCCCGGAATACTCACCGGTGATCTCCTCGATCTGAGAATACACCGTGTCTTCGAGAGACTCGCGTTCCTCTTCTTCTGCTTCCTGCCAACTCTCGTAGTCATCCTGCAACTCCTCAAACGCACGGGCGGCGGCGTTTTCACGGGCGGAACGGATCTCGAGATACGTGAAAACACCGATGAGTGCCACGGCCACGATTACCAGGATGCCTAAGATTATCTTCCAGTAACGTGTGAGGAATTGGGAAACAGCGTCGGCTATGCGTGTCTTTGTGTCACGTTCGTCGGTTCTTTGCATTCGTCGGAACTCCTGGCTTTGCGTGTTTTAGTGGGAAATATCGAGGTCTTTGATGAGTCGCGAAAGGTATGTGCGCTGTATGCCGAGTACCTTCGCGGCAGCTGTTTGATTCCAATCGTTTTTCTCGAGCGTCGTTTGGATGAGGTGGCGTTTGAACAGATTAACTGATTCTTTCAACGGTCGACCGTTAAAGCGTTCCTGATGGGCCTTTTCGGTCGGTTGGAGAATCAGCTCTTCAGGCCGTATGTAATCGTCCTGTGAGATTACCACCGCACGTTCCACCGCATTTTCCAGCTCCCGCACATTACCAGGCCATGAATAGGAAAGCAACTCCTCCATGGCCTCATCGGAGAAACCGCGAACCTGCTTTTTGGTTTCACGATTGACTTTCTTGAGGAAGTGTTTTGCAAGAACCGGGATGTCCTCTTTACGCTCTCGCAGCGGCGGAATGTAGAGTGGTAACACGTTGAGTCGGTAGTATAAGTCACGCCGAAAGGCACCCTCTTCTACCGCCCGCTCTATGTCCTTGTTTGTTGCCGCAATAAGTCTGACATTTACGCGGACCGGCTCACTTGCCCCCACCGGCTCGAACGTCTGCTCCTGGAGGACCCGTAACATCTTTGCCTGCACCGAGGCGGGGATATCACCGATCTCGTCGAGGAAAATCGTCCCCCCGTCTGCCAGCTCAAATCGCCCGCGCCTGTCCCGTACCGCGTCGGTAAATGCCCCACGTACATGGCCGAAGAGCTCACTTTCGAGCAGCCCCTCAGGTAATGCAGCACAGTTGACCCGCACCAGAGGCATCCCCGCACGTTTGCTGCGCATGTGAATTTGCTCGGCAAACAGTTCTTTCCCGACGCCGCTTTCTCCGAGAATGAGCACCGAGGAGTCTGTTGCCGCGACCCGCTCGACGAGCTTCATCTTTTCCTCCATCTGTTTGCTTGCACCGATGAAGGTATGGTAACCCTGGGCGTTATCTACCTGGCTTTGCAGGTTATCGATCTCGTCTCGGGCCTGTTGGAAAGACTTTGCGTTCTGAATAGCGAGTGCCGCCTGTGTCGCAAATATTTCGAGCCACTGCAGATCGTCCTGGCTAAAGTCCCGTCCGCTCTTTTTGTTGATCATTTCGATCACGCCGACAGAGCGCTCTTTGATCCGCATCGGCACCGCAAGAATCGCGTCGGTGGTAAAGCCGACCTTCTTGCCGATCTCCGCATAAAAGCGAGAATCGCGGTCGACGTCGTTCACGATGAGTGAACGGTTGTTTTCAGCCACCCAACCGGCAATACCCTCTCCGAGATTCAGAGAGAACTTCTTGACGTCGGGTCCCTTTGCACCAAGGGCAACTTCGAAATACAGCTTGTCGTTTTCCGGATTGAGCAACAGAAGCGATGCCGCCTCGCACTCGATCAGCCGCATTGCGGAATCGAGTATTCGCTGCAACACCGCTTGCAAATCCGAATAGTCGGAATTGATCAGCGCGTTGATCTCTATAAGAGTCTCGAGCTTATTGGTATCTACATCCGACGTGAACATCCGCGTCACGGCACTAGAGGAGACTGTATGTGTCCGAAGACTTATGTCTTCTCCTTCTCCTTGAGCATCTCGCCCAACGTAAGTGTCGACTCCTCTTCCTCATCGTGGATGTACTTCTCCAGTTCCTGGCGTTGCTCCTGGCGGTGCATCTCGCGAATGGATAGGGAGAGTCGGTTCCTGCCGGGATTGACCTCTGTAACCATGGCCTGAATCGACTGGCCGACCTTGAACCGAGCCACTGCTTCCTCGAACGACTCGTTCTTCGGATCTGCCACGTTCGCCTTGTTAATGAGGCCTTCGATGCCCCCATGTACCCGCACAAAGATACCGAAGTCGGTGATGTTCGTAATCTCACCCTCGACGATCCGCTTTTCCGAGTACGCCCTCTTGAGCTCCTGCCACGGATCTTCTTCGAGCTGCTTTACGCCGAGTCGCACGTTGTGATTCTCGGAGTCGACCGACAGTACCATCACCTCGATCTCTTCGCCTTCGCTGAGAACCGCCGACGGATTTCGATACTTCTTCGTCCACGACAGATTGTCCACGTGGAGGAAGCCGTCGATGCCCGGCTCGAGCTCGATAAAGGCGCCGGAGTGGGTAATCTTCTTCACCGGCCGCTTCAACCGCATGCCCTCGGGATACTTATCCGAGACCTCATCCCACGGGTTGGGAAGCGTCTGTTTGATACCGAGCGACACTTTGCCCTCGGGAACGTCGTAGTCGAGTATTTTGGCTCGCACCTGCTCGCCTATCGACAAGACTTCCTTGGGGTGGTTGACGTGCTGCGTCCATGAGAGCTCGGATATGTGGGCAAGGCCCTCTATCCCTTCTTCGAGCTCGATGAACGCACCGAAATCGGTTAGCTTGGTGACCGTTCCATCGACCACGTCCCCCGTTTGGTACTTTTCTTCGAAGTAATTCCACGGGTCCTCGGTCATATGGCGGAGGGAAAGATTGATCTTCTTATCTTCCGGATCAAGGCGAATGACTTTGACGTTGATTTCTTCGCCCTTGTGCACGTAGTCCTTCGGCCTGGTAACGTGCCCCCAGCTCATGTCGTTTATATGCAATAGGCCGTCAAAGCCGCCGAGATCGATAAACGCTCCAAAGGAGGTAAACGACTTTACCGTGCCGGTTACGATATCGCCGACTTGCGTGTTCTCGAAAAAGGCATTGCGCCGGCTCTCGACTTCTTCTTCCAGCCACGAGCGTCGCGAAAGCACGATGTTTACGCGATTTTCGCTATACAGACGCTCGATGTAGAACTTCGAAGTTAGGTTAACATACTCCTCCGGATCGTCGATCCGGCGAAGGTCCATCTTGGAAATGGGGTTGAAGCCTCGAACCCCCTGGTGCAAGCGTACCTCGAAGCCACCCTTCACGCTTCGCACGACCCGTCCTTCGACCGGTTCGCGGTTGTGAAAAGCTTCTTTCAGCTGATGCCAGAACAGCTTCTCGTCCGCCTTCTTCTTGGAGACGGCCACACCGCCGCGGGCAGTATCTTTGTTCAGCAAAACGACCTGGACGACTTCTCCGATCTCGGGGAGCTCTTCGAACTCCTCGTTAGAGATCCGTCCCTCGGACTTGTAGCCGATGTCTACAAATACTTGCTCTGAACCAACCTGTACTACGGTACCCTCTACGATCTGGCCCACTTCGAGTTGATCAAGCGGCTTGAGAAACTCCTCTTGAAGCTCTTCTTGAAGAAGCGACTTCATGGTTTCGCTCTGTTGTGGGTCTTTATCACTCATGATTACCCTGCAACTCCTGGATATATTCCTGTCTTTGGATAGTGTCTAACACTTTCTCACAAACGTCATCGATGGTCAAGTGCGAAGTATCAACATACACCGCGTCCGGTGCGCGACGCAATGCGCCTTCCTGCTTTGCACGATCTCCTTCATCTCGAGCTTCGATGCTTTTTCGAATGTCGGCGAGGGTTTCGTCGGTCAGGCCTTGCTCGTAGCGGCGCAATGCCCGCGTCTCCACACCCGCGTCGAGGTACACTTTTACCTCCGCATCCGGAAACACCACGGTTGTTATATCACGACCTTCTACAACCACGTGACGCTCCTGCGACAGCTCACGGAGGCGGCTATTTACGCAGTTCCGAACCTCGGGCTCAGAGGAGTGTCGCGAAACCCAGCGGTTAACCCGGTGACCATACAGTACGCGCTCGTCGGGAACACCCTCCACCCGGACCGATCCGGCATCGACGTACACCGAAACGTCCCGCGCAGCAGCGACGATATCCTCGGCATTGTCCGGATCCTCGGCTTCTTCGAGAATTCTCCACGTTATTGCTCGATACAGGGCTCCGGAGTTGACGTACAGGAATCCGAGAGCCCGGGCAACATATTGCGCGACTGTGCTCTTACCGGTTCCCGCCGGCCCGTCAATTGCTACGACCACGAGCTCCCCTCCCCGCGCTCGATTGAGCTTGTCCGTAAAACCACGCAACCTCTTCTTGACTAAGATCCCGGTATTCGCCGGGTTTGACACTTCCGATTCGCACCGGACCGATGCGAATGCGGTGAAGGCGCTTTATTGTTATCTTTCGTGCCATAAAGACCTCGCGGATCTCACGGTTTTTCCCTTCCACGAGTACGAGATGCGCCTTACGCGCGGTTTTTAACTCAAAGGACTTCAGTTGATACTGCGTTCCCTCCACCCGAACTCCGGCGGCATACTCCTCGAGAACTTCCCGGGTAATCGGTTCCTTTGTCTCGACAACGTATTCTTTTTCCACCCCCGATGAAGGGTGCATGACTGCGTCGGCGAATTCTCCGTCGTTCGTTAAGAAAATCAATCCCGTGGAGAGAAAATCCAGTCGCCCTACCGTAAACAGACGTACCGGAATCCGATCCTTGACCAACTCGACCGCGAGGGGTCGGCCCTTCGGGTCGGAATTGGAGCACAGCACTCGGGTCGGCTTGTTGAGTGCAAGATAATACTTCTGTCTGGTGATGTGTACTTCTTTGCCGTCAAAAAATACCCTATCATCCTCGTTTACCTGAGTTCCCTGCTGCGTGATTACCGAGTCGTTGACCCGCACCCGCCCCTCTTCGATGAGTTGTTCACTCTTACGCCTCGAGGCAATGCCGCTGCGTGCAAGAAAGACGTGGAGTCGCATGGGCCATTCGTATGTGCGTCGCCCGCCTGCCGATTTAGCCATCCAGTTTAAACCGTTCCTCTTCCACCTCATCGAGCTTGGGCAAGTCCGCTATGCTCTCGAGATGGAATTGTTTCAAAAACTCTCGTGTGGTGCCGTACTGCACCGGGCGACCCGGGGCATCTTTGCGGCCTATCTCTTTGATCAAACCGCGCGACAGGAGCAACCGGATCATATTATCGGGGGCAACGCCGCGCAGATTTTCGACCTCCGGACGCGTAATCGGCTGGGCATACGCAATGATGGAAAGGGTTTCCAGGGCGGCCTTCGAGAGCTTCGCATCGCGCCGCTTTCCATAGTGGTCCTTGAGCTTTTCCCACAGTGCCCGCTTTGGTCCGAGCCCGACGCCGTCTTCGAGCCGTGTGATTTCGATGCCGCGCGCCTCCGATCGGTAGTCCTCTTCGAGGGCCTCGATGACCCGTCGAACGACCTCCCGCGAGAGGCCGCTCACCCCGGCCAAACGGCGCTCGTCCACCGGTTCGGACTCGAGATACAGTATCGCCTCTATTAGTGCTTTCTCCTGTGTTAGTTCCATGAGCCGATCCGAATATCACCGAACATACGGTTTTGGTAGAGTCGAATTCGCCGCGATTTGACCGCCTCGAGAATGGCGAGAAAGGCACAAACCACATCCATGACCGACTCCCGTCGTTGAATGAGGTCCGTAAAAAGGAACTCGCCTTTCGTCTCGAGAAACTCGTCGATCAAGCTGAGCTTTTCGTTTACGGAAACCTCTTCGTAGAGATCGAACACCCGTTCGTCGGAGAGTCCCTCCATGATGCTCGAAAAAGACTTCAAGAGGTCCCACACATCAATGCGAACCCACAGGTCGTCATCGTCTTCGAACGGAAGCACCGGCTGCTTCTTCTTTCGCTCGATGACCCACTCCGACTCCTGTTGCTGCTCGTCCATGAGGCTCGTCAATTTCTTATAGCGCTGATACTCGATCAGCTTCTGGATAAGCTCCTGACGGGGGTCTTCCTCGTCCTCCGCCGCGTCCTCGCCGGGTAAGAGTACCCGCGACTTTATATACAACAGCGTCGAGGCCATGAGGTAAAAATCCGTGATGTTGTCGAGGTCGATACTCGCCGCCCACTCCAGATACTCGAGGTACTGCCGAGTGATCTCGGCGATGGGAATGTCGTGAATATCCACCTCGGAACGTTTGATAAGAAATAGAAGCAGATCGAGTGGTCCCTCGAACTCATTAACCCGAAAGTGCTGGGCCTGCTCCTGTTGTTGTTCCGGCATCCGCGGCTAGATTTCTCCTCGTCTGTGAGTATACGGACTGTCGGTGACGAGGTAAATACCCTGGTCCGGGAGCTGGTTCAAGAACTCGGAAAATGGGCGACCGCTGCGCGGGTCGAGACAACCCGGGTCGAGATCGAGCAACGGCTTCAAGGCAAAGGCCCGCCGGGTAAGCTCCGGATGCGGTATCGTGAGCTGCCGACCGTCGACTGTCACTGTTCCATAGAGCAGAATGTCGATATCGAGCGTACGCGGCCCCTTCGGGATCTCGCGTGCCCTGCTGCGTCCGGCCGCCGCCTCGATTCCCTGCACCGCCTCGAGAAGCTCTCTGGGAGCAAGCGAACACCACCCGCCTACTACCGCGTTCAAAAAGCGCGGCTGCTCCTCGTAATGAAGGGGGTCGGTTTCGTAGACCGGTGAAAGACGGATTTCAGAGAGGATTTTGCCAAGCTCCTGCGAGGCGTAGCGCAGCATGTCGACGCGGTCACCACGGTTAGTACCGAGACCGAGATATGCCTGAACGGCGTCGCCCATGATCAGAACAGCTCGTCTTCCCCGCCGCCGCCGCCGCCGGTACCGCTCTCGTCGGCTTGCGTGCCGGCTCCGGCCCGTGCCCCCTTCGAGCCGGACCGGTTCGTTCCCTTCTTTGCTCCGCCGCCCTTCGCCGTGGCGTTACCCGCGCCGTCGGTGGGGGGTGCGGCGGCCTCGGCAGCCTCGTCGGCACCGGAACCGGTATCGGTCGCATAACGCTCGGGAAACATCGCGCGTCTCGCCTTGTCTTCAATGGCGGCGGCAATTTCGGGGTTTTTATCGAGAAAATCTTTGGCGTTTTCACGGCCCTGACCGATACGCTCCTCGCCGTAGGAATACCAGCTTCCGCTCTTAGAGATGATATCGTACTTCAGCCCGGCGTCGAGGAGACTTCCGGTAGCAGAAATACCTTTGCCGAACATGATTTCCACCTCGGCCTTACGAAACGGCGGGGCTACCTTGTTCTTGACCACCTTCACGCGCACACGGTTTCCGATGGCGTCGTCGGTTCCTTTCGTGATTGTCTCGATACGGCGAACCTCCACGCGCATGGAGGAGTAGAACTTCAATGCTTTGCCGCCGGTGGTAGTCTCCGGATTTCCAAACATGACGCCGATCTTCATGCGAATCTGATTGATGAACACGAGGCAGGTGCCCGACTTCGATATGGTACCGGTGAGCTTTCGCAGCGCCTGGCTCATGAGCCGAGCCTGCAGACCGACATGGGAATCTCCCATGTCCCCTTCGATTTCCGCTTGCGGCGTCAAGGCCGCCACCGAATCGACGACAAGAATATCTACCCCGCCGGAGCGCACGAGGGATTCGGTAATCTCGAGGGCCTGTTCCCCGGTATCCGGCTGCGAAACCCACAACTCGTCTACGTTGACCCCGAGCGCGCGCGCGTACGTAGGATCGAGTGCGTGTTCTGCGTCTACGAACGCCGCAATCCCCCCGAGCTTTTGCGCTTCGGCGATGGCATGGAGTGCGAGGGTGGTCTTTCCCGAAGATTCGGGACCAAACACCTCGACCACTCGCCCCTTCGGATAGCCGCCGAGGCCCAGCGCCTCATCGATCATGAGGGAACCGCTCGGAACGACCTTGATGCCGCTCGTATCGGTCCCCTTGCCCATTTTCATCAACGAGCCCTTGCCGAATTGCTTTTCGATTTGAAGGCGGGCGGCCTCTATGGCTCGTTCTTTTTCGTCGGTGTTTTCGAGATCGTGGGTTTCGTTGTCCCTTTTTGCCATATATGTCCTTTTCCGCAGCCTGAATTGCGGCCTCGAGTTTTCACACTATGCTACGGGGTAAACAGGCGTGTTGCTTCAGATTTCTCGAAGAAATATTAACCCCGACCCCGTCGTCGGTCAATACACCCGGGAGGAACGTCGAGTGCCCGTCGGTGTTTGCCGATATTGGAGATGTAAGGAGGGGATGGGCAGTTGATGTTGAGGGTAAAGTCGAGGTTCTGGTCCAGGTTGAGACGGAAGCCAACCGGAAGGCGGTGTGCGGGCTCGAAGCCGGCAGGACGGTTGTGCGCTCGAATACCGAGGCCGGCCCCCCTGGTTCTGTCTGTGCTTTTGCTCATTCTCCTCCCACTCGAAGCGCCCGGCCGGAACCTGTCCTGGACGATGTTTGCCGCCCAGAGTGAGCCCGCCGACGACCCGATTATTCTCGAGGTTCTCAGCCGGCTCGAACTCTCCGAGGCACTTGCCGTTGCGGGCGCCCTTCCCAACCGCCCCGTCCCTGACCTCAGCACCGTCTTTTCGGGGTTGCTACAGGGCAAGCTCGACGAACGTGATGAGCTCTTTATGCGGGTCGCACTCGAGGGCTTGTTGGCGCTCACCCCCTCGGAGCGGGACAATGCCCTCGAGAGCAACCGCGAGACGCTCTCGTTGCTGTTTGAAAACATGTCGCGGCTCGATTCTCCCATGCTCCGCTCCGTCGTGTGGCGCGCCGCCGCACTATCGTCGCAGCCGGTGCGCCAAGAGCTACTGCCTGAGGCTCGCACGGCGGCCGCCGCTCTCTACCGCCGGGCCGACGATCGAACGGCGCGCTCGCGCAGTCGGCGGCGGCGCAACGCCCACCCCACCCCACCCACGATGGCCCCGATTAGTCCGGCACCCGAGCGGGAACCCGAGCCCCAGGACGAGGGGACCCCGCGAGGCGTATATGCGCAAGAGACATATGAGGCACTGGGGTTTCTTGCATTTGCTCGAAACACTCCGGACAGAACGCTCGTGGCGCTGGTAGACCAATTGCGCAGACGCTCACGAGACCCCGTTTTCGTACAACGCGCGCGGGAAATGCTCGCCGAATACGATTGAGCGCGGGGCCGAGGCACGACCGACGACGCGCGGCCGAGACGGGGCTAAGGCACGACCGGCTTAGAAGGTTTTCTCGGAGTCTATGAGGATCGTGACCGGACCGGGGTTGGTATAGCTCACCTGCATCACGGCCCCGAAGGTACCGGTTTCCACATGAAGTCCCAGCGACTCGAGTGCGGCCACGAATGACTCGTACAACGGTACGGCGATATCCGGGGGTGCCGCCCGATTGTAAGACGGGCGACGGCCTTTGCGGGTATCTCCGTAGAGCGTGAATTGGGAGACAACACATACTCCACCCCCGGTGTCGAGCACGGACCGATTCATTTTGCCGTCTTCGTCCTCGAATATTCGCAGGTTCGCCACCTTTTCCGACACATAGCGCACGGCGGTATCATCGTCTTCGGCGGTCACTCCGAGGTATACCAACACACCCTGCTCCAGCTCCGCCGTTCGGGCCCCGTCCACCTCGATTCGACAATCCGCTGCACGCTGTACCACTGCTCTCAAACTAGTCACTCCCTCCATCGATCATGCGAACGGCAACGCCGCGAATACCGTTGATCTCTCCGTCGGCGCTTATTTCGCCGATCAACTCAACCGACATGCCCGATTCGACCCGGGCGCTAAAATCCAGTTGCACCGGGACAACCCCCTGCAGCACACGGCCATCCTCATAGCCGACCAGAAGATCGAACTCAATAGCCTCTTCGCCGACATTGACATTGGCGGCCCGACCGCTCCACCGTACATAGCACCCGTCGTACAGTCGAGGCTCATCGTCCACTTCTTCGTAGGAAAAGTTGTGCTCGAAGTCGGTGAACCCGGGTTCCCGCAGATAATCGGTGACCAATAGGGCGCGTTCCTTGAGGTCGGCGCTTGCATTGGAGAGCAGAAGCCGGTTGATTTCTCGTTGAGCCAGGTTGTCGCGCCCCCCGTGGAAGTGATCGCGAATCTCTTCGAATAGCTCGCCAACCTCCTCGTCGGTGAGAACGTACCGGAAGTCTCCCGAATATTGGATGAGTTGCTCACCCTCGGTGTCCACGTTAAGGATTTCGCCGCCTTCGCGTTGCTCTTGCGGTTGACGCGTGAACATCCCGGATGTCAGATCGCCCCACGGCACGAACAGCACGCCGGCGGCAACCGCCGCAACCGCCGCACCGCCTCCCGCCGCGACGAGCACTCTGCGCACCGGGAAGCCTCTGCCCGGAAGAAACTTCTTTATCCGTGCGTTACTGAAGTTTTGTTGAATCTCCGCCTGGCTCTGTGCCTCGCGAAGCACCGAAAGCCCGCGGCGGGCTTGGCGATTACGAGGCTCGACGTCCAGCACGTCGAGCCATAGGCGCAGCGCGTCTTGGGTTTCGTTGCGTCGCACATGCACCGCTGCAAGCCCCAACAGGGCACCGGTGTCGTTCGGGTCGAGCTGAGCACTGCGGCTCAAGTACGAATACGCGCCCCCGAGGTCTCCCATGTACATGCACGACATCCCCAGAAGGTAATAGAAGCGGGGTGTTTCGCGATACATGAACACCTGGGGCTCGAGGACGTGAATGACGTCCGAGTACCGTGCCGAGGCGAAGAGGCGTTCCGCCTTCTTGAGTCCCTGATTCTTCATTCGGCGAGTGATTACCGCGTGTCGTACGCTTCCTTTCGGGTTTTGAGCCGGCGCAGTATCTCCTCTATGACCTCAACATCTTCGCGATCGAAGTCGTCGCTTTCTTCGAGGATCGTGTTTATTTCATCAATCAAATCATTTACCGATACGAGCTCGCGCTGCACCGTTTCTCGGTCGAGCTCGGGCGGAGCTTCGTCCGAGGCTCGGTCGAGCAACTCGGCCGTTTCGGTGCGTGCACCGGAGAAGTCTGTATATCCGTCGGAGTCGAAGTTGCCCACCACGGTCGTGATCGTTCGCGTCTCGCCGGGGCGAAGCTCTTGTGGGCCGTAATAGACGGCCGCCGCTGAATCGTCGATGGAGTATGGAAGCAGGCTGAATGTACGTCGATTGTTTGCGGTGTAGCCGTAGGTCGTTTCCGACAGCCGTTTCCAATTTGCAAATACGACGCGATCCGCCTCAGTTATCCCTTCCCCGCTTACCAGCTGCTGAAACCCTACCGAGTCCCGCTCCGAATCCGGGCTCGCCCACCATGAGTTCGAGGCAGACGGCGTCATCTCGTTCTCGGCGCGGACCCGAGAGCCGGCTTCGGTTATGAAATGGGTTTGCTGGGACTCGGCTAAGTAGGTATCAAAAAGATAGCGAGCTTCCACCTCCCGAGATCTCTCCGATACGTTCTCGATGGTCACCGTCGTTAAGACTCCGTTTGCGAGCTTCGCGTTTTCAGAGGTGACAAAGGAAAAGTCCTGTGTAATGCGCAAAATACTGGAAGTCCAGATAAACCGCGCAGCCCCGGTGCGGCGCTCGACGTCCAACTCGAAACGCGAAGAGCTGCCGAGCCGGTATATGTCATTTCCGTCGCGAATCCACAGGCCGGAGGTGCGAGGATCGCTACTGTCGAGCAGCGGAACGTAGTGGCTGCTATCGAGGTCCGCTCTATAGTCGAGCGAAAACCGTCCGCTCGATTCGTGGAGTACCAAACGAAGGCGGCCTTCGCTCACTTCGAGTGCCGTTGCCGGCGTAGAGAATAGCGCGAGGAGGCAGACCGCCACGAAGAGTTTCCGCATCACTTCTCCTCCTCTTCGAGTCGGCGCAACTGTTGTACATAATACTCTTTGATATCCAAAGCCTCTTCTTTTGCCTCGATGAGGGCGCGTTGGGTGCCGGGCATCTGCCCTTCGCTTTCCGCAGGCCTCGAAGACGGGGCCGACGAGAGTCGTTCCTGCAGATCGCGTATTTCGCGGTCACGGCGTTCGACCGTCCCTTCAAGCTCCTCCACGCGATCCGAGAGGCGGTCCATCTCTTCTCGAAAGTCGCTGCCCGCCAGCCGGCGCAGCCGCTCCCGATACTCGGCGAGCGCCTCTTCGTAGGTCCGCTCCCTCTGCTCGAACTCGTCGAGAGCATTGAGATACTCCCTGTGGCTCCAGCGCAAGAGCTTTCGCAGAGACTCCTCGCGGCGGTTCAACTCAATGACCGACAAACGGTAGTCGGCCGCTTCGGCCCGGTAGCTTGCCGGATACTCTTCGGTAACCGTGCGAAACAGCTCTGCCGCCCTGTCGAGATGTCCCAGTGAATACAGCGACTCGCCGACCCAGTAGTAGGCGTTGGGCAGAAACCGTGAGTCCGGATGCTGTGAAATGAACGCTTCGAGCGACTGTATTGCCTGCTGGTAGTCCGCCTGGAGGTACAGCAATCTGCCTTTGTGGTACTGCGCCTCCGCGGCAAAGCGATGATCGGGGTAGTTTTCCAAAAAGTGCTCGATGTTTTCTTCCGCCGCTCCGAGGCGTCCTGCAGCAAGCGCCGACCGGCCGATCCAAAAGAAAGCGTCCGGGCGGTACGCTGCGGCTTCGCCGTCGGCACCGGATTCCGCCTCTGCATCTTCGGTGTCGGCCTCGGCTTGCGCTTCGGCCTCGTCCGATAGCGACAAGAGCTCTTCGAAGCTCTCCATAGCGTCTTCGTAACGCCCATTGCGGAAGTGCTCGAGGCCCTGCTCGAGTATACTTCGCGGCGCATCCCCTTCCTGAGCATAGCCCGACGGAAGCGGCCCCGCGAGCAGAAAAAAGAGAATACCGGTTACGGCGCTGAACATGGTCACTCTCATTAAATACCGATCCCCCGTTATTATGTCGACCTTGTGGCGCTACAACTAAACGCTATAGTACCGCCATCATAATGGATGAGCACGGCGATGGCAAACCCTTGGTCGTTGACTATCGCCCCTCATTTGCAGTATTAATATAGGTGAAACAATTATTTAAGGGGACTATGTCTCAAGACCAATCGGGTGGAAACGCAGAGCCGGTAGAGAGTCTCCTGAGGGCGGCTTACGAACACACAAAGAACCGAGAGCTTCACGATGCCGGGAGCCGGCTTGAAGAGGCGTTGTCGGTAGATTTCGATAATACCGAAGTCGTTACCGCCCTCAAGTACGTTAACTTCTGGAAAGACCGTGACGAGTCGTCGCGCGAGGCAACCGGCGGGTTCGAGCGGGGCGAGTACCTGCTCGGTCAATGGAGGCTTTTTAACGCGTTCGTCAGCCGGATCGGAGAAGTATCTGAACGGTTTCTCTACGCAGTTCGCCAATACGCTTTTGGAGAGGCGCTCGAGGAATTCGAGCGCAGCAGAGAGGAGTCGGGAGATACCGATCCGGAGATACTGCTGCGGATCGGACGCTGCCACAAAGGGAAAGGCGAATACGATACGGCCTTGGATGCGTTGTCTCAGGCTGCGCGCAAACGTTCCGATGACCCGCACGTCCTTGCTCAACTCGCCGACTCGTACGCCTTAGTCAACGAGATCGGGAAAGCAAAGGCGTTTTTTCGGGAAGCCTTTTTCCTTGGTCCCCAGAGAATCGACATAAGCACGCTCGAGTCGGAAATGATCGGGCGACTGGTTAACAAACTGCGGGAACTCGGCTACGAAAGCCCCGCGTTAGAGGAGTGGCTTCCGGTCTACGGAGTGTTGTACGGCGTTTTTTCGGTAAAAAGGGAGCTTCGCTCGATTGAGTATGGAAAGCTCAAACAATCGATTTACGCGCTCGAGCGAGAATACCATGACAAACCGGATCCCGAGGGTATCGTTTGCGCGCAGCTTCTGAATCGATACTTCTGGTTGATTGATCATTATACCAACACCGAAGAGGATCAGAGCAAAATCGATGAGGTGCTCTTAAAGATTCGGAGCACAAATGAGAAAGTATACAGTCACTATGTTAGTTAAACAGGAGTAGAGAGATGTCCGAAGAGCAAAAGACGGCGGAGCACGAGCTTGTTCAAACGGTAACAGAGCAACTCAATCAAGAGAAGTGGACACGGGCCACGCTCAATAACTATACCATCAACAATTTCAAAGAACTGGACTCGTTGCTCGAACGGATCGTGGATGAGGAGCTCGAGGAGCAAGTACTCGAGGCCTGCGAAGAACACCTGCAGCACACGAAGAACAGCATCATCGCTCTCTACCTCTCCGGCATTCTCCGGCTGCGTCATCAAGCGGTTGACGACAGCAACATCGTAATGCTCATCAACATATTTACCGACAATCACCGCTGGAATATTGTCGAGTACCTAGCCTTCCGAATTCTCGAGTTCGGCGAGAATCGTTTTGCTCTGCGAACACTGGCAGAGTGCTACAACAGCGAAAACCAACGCGAAAAGATGTACGAGGTCTGGGAGCGTCTCATTCGCGTCGATTACGAAGAGGCCGACATCGTCCGGCACTTGGCCGAAAAGCGCGAAGAGAACGGCGAGCTCGAAGAGGCCGTTGACTACTATAAGAAGGCACTTCACCGCTACATCAACAAGAAGAACTTCAACAACATAAAAGAGATCTGGCACCGCCTAATCCAATACGCTCCCGATGACATCGAGTTCTTCGACCATGCCGAGGGCAAAATTGCCAAGGTAGTCAGCGAGGACCGCGCAGTCCAACTGCTCGAGGATCTCTACCCGCACTACAAGAAAGAAGGAAACTGGGATCGAGCCATCGATATCCTCAAGCGAGTACTGTCCTACGATTCAAAGAATCCGTGGGCCCGTAAGGAGCTGGTGGAATGCTACAAAGAGAAGTACGCGAACCACAGCCATCTCGACGAATACATACGGATTTCCAACCTCAATCAGAGTTGGAGAAACGTGCACGATGCAATCGCGGATTTCGAAAAACACATTTCCTTCGACGCAGGTAACTTCGTGTTCCACCGCAGCTGGGGCGTCGGTATCATCCGAAAAATCGACGGCGATTCGGTCGTGGTAGACTTTGCAAAGAAGCGCGGACATAAGATGTCCCTCAAGATGGCGGTAAACGCCCTCGATATCTTGCCGAAGGATCACATCTGGGTTCTCCGCAGCATTGCCGACAGCGAGAAACTCCACAAGAAGGTGAAAAACAACCCCGAGTGGGCGCTGAAAACGGTCATAAAGAGCCTCGGAAACGCGGCCGACATGAAAAAGATCAAGGCCGAGTTGGTGCCCCACGTGTTGTCACAGCGTGAGTGGTCCTCGTGGAGCACGAAGGCGCGCCAGATTCTCAAGACCAACAAGGATTTCGGGAATCTGACCGACAAGCCGGACCACTTCATGGTGCGTGAACAGCCCATCACCTTTGCGGAGAAAATGTACAATCAGTTTCGCGCCGAGAAAGATTTCTTCGGCCGCGTGAAGGCCCTCGACGAGTTTCTCGAACAATTCGACTACGAAGGACGCCAGTCTACCGAGTCGGACCTATTTCGGGAGATGTTCGACTATTTCACCGGATTTCTGCGCTCACAGACAAATGTCAACGAGAACGTGGTCGCCAGTTATCTCGTGGTCAACCGCATCGTCGAACGGTTCCCGTATCTCAACCCGGGGATCGAGTTGGACTTCAACAAACTGTTCGAGCAGATTTCCAACCTCGAAGAGGTGTTTTCGCGCATCGACAATAAGCAGCTCAAAGGCGACTTCCTCGATCAGGTCAAGCGCCACATCACCGACTGGCCCGAGTACTTCGTGCGACTGTTCCCCTATCATCTTTCCCGGGAGCTGATACACGAGCTCGAGGCTCGGGGCTACGGCGACCGGCTTCGGGACATGTTTCTCAACATCTACAACAACTTCCGCGACATGCGCGAGCCCTTCGTGTGGATCGTACGCAACTGTGTCTCCGACGAGTGGTACCAAGCGCTTCCCATTGCACACGAGAAGATTCTTATTGCGATGGTCCACCTGCTCGACACCACGGCTCGCGAAATCGACAACCGGCGCGATGTTAGTGTAAACCGCAAACTTCACCGCCAGATTCACACCTACCTGTTCAAGTCCGGGCAGTTGGCGGAGTACATCGACCATGCCGATGAAGACGGGATTACCCGCATCTTTACGTTGGTAAACGACGTGAAAGATCTCGACCCGTCGCTCGTCATCGAGCTCAAGCATCGTATCCTCGACCGGTTCCCCGGGTTCAAGTTTTACGGGGAAGCGGAAACGGAAACCGTCAATCGCGGGCTCATCGTCACGCCGGCCAGTTACGATGCAAAGCGTAAGCAACTGCAGCACATACATGAGGTGGAGGTTCCGGAAAACTCCCAGGAGATCGCCGAGGCCCGCTCGCACGGCGACCTCAAGGAAAACGCCGAGTACAAGGCTGCCAAAGAGCGGCAAGACATGCTCAACAACACCGCAGCTCGGCTCCAGGAGGAGATCGAGCGTGCTCAGATCGTTCGGCCCAAGGAAGTGGAAGGCACGGCCATTACGTTTGGAACACGCGTGAGGCTCCACAACCTCGACTCCGATCAGTCGGAAGAGTACACAGTACTCGGGCCGTGGGAGTCGGACCCGGACCAGTCTATTATCTCCTACCTCTCACCGCTCGGCAGCAAGCTCTACAACCACAAAGAGGGTGACGAGCTGGAGTTCTCCATAAACGACAGACAGTACCGGTATCGGGTCGACAACATCGAGGTAGCCTCTTTTAGCTAAAAGGGTCTGAGAGGTGCACGGCGGTGGGCGCAACGCGGCTCGGCCGAGGAACGCTCTCGGTCAGAGTTGCTCCAACACCGCCTCTGCGTTTTGTTGGACCGCCGGATGTGCACCTTCCTGGGTCTTTTCTTCAACGTCTTCTTTCATCTCACCTATGGCGTTGGTGCGGATCCCGCGCAACCCGAAGATCTGTACCGCCGGCTCTTCGTGCGAAAGGAATTTCTTGTAGAGATCTGAAAGCGCCGGCTCCTCCTTGCTCGAGAGCTCTCGAGCAACGAGTCCGAGCAGTTGGGACTGACTGACATCCCACTCCTCTTCCACGAGCTCTTCGAGTGTTTCAATCGAGTCGGTCAGACGGT
Source organism: Spirochaetia bacterium (assembly GCA_041686235.1). Lineage (GTDB taxonomy): Bacteria > Spirochaetota > Spirochaetia > DSM-27196 > PWMO01 > JAAAOH01. The sequence goes on from JAWLED010000012.1 coordinate 36,490, forward strand.
GCTCGATAAGCGCGGAAGCCGCCGCGGTACGGGTTTTCGAGGAATTGTCGGAATCGAGTACGTAGTCCTGCACATAGGTTAGCCCCTCGGAACCCGGCAGCTGCGCCAGCGTCTCGAAAGCCTGCTCGCGTACGGTCTCGTCGGGGTCCTGCTCCGCTTTGTAGATGACCGCCTGCAGGGCGTCGCTCATCCCGTTTCGTGCCACCCCCTCGAGGGCAAGCTCTCTTACCCGCGCTACCGAGTCCCGCAGGGCGGACATCAGGATCCCCTCGACTTCGGCATTCTCGAAGCGACTGAGCGCGGATACGGCATAGGCGCGCACCAATGCCTCCTCTGCCGAGACCATTTCACGGAGCACATCGATAGCCTCGGGGTCTCCGATCCGCCCGAGTGAATCGGCGGCGTATCCGCGTAACATGCTCGTCGCGCTGCCGTCCGCGGCTATCTCGAGGAGCGGCTCGACCGTCTCGGGAGAACCGAGATCCCCCATCGCCAACACGATCTCACTCATCTCCTCGGTGTCGGTTGACTGCGACAGCGCGTCGCGTAACACCGAGGCATCTTCCTCGCCACCCTTGTCTCCGAGAACCCGCGCGGCCTCCCGCGTAAAACCGGATCGCGGACTCGTTGCAATCGACCTCACCGCCTCGAGGCTCTCATCGGAGAGGTCAAAATCTCCCTCGCGAAGATACGATATTGCCGACCGCACCAATTCCGGAGACTCGCTGTTATAGTTCGATAGGACCTCAGCGGCTTCCTCGGTAGCGGCCTCATCGTCTATCTGCGCGAAGAACTCGAATATTGCACTCTTCAACTGCGGATCCGGTGTTGATTGGAGCAGCTCTTCGATCTCGGAGCTAAGCCTGGTTTCGCCGTGCTGCGCAAGCACCGGCAGTAGCTCTTCGACCTCCGCGTCTATCCCGTAAAGGATTGTTTTTCGCCAACGCTCGAGAAGATCATCTTCATCCTCGTCCTCCGACGCCTCCATGTCCTCTCTATCGACCTCCGTTTCCTCTTCGACGGCGTCATTGGGAGCCGCTTCCTGACCACCCCCTTCCATACCACCCCCTTGGGTGGCGTCCTCGAGTGCTTCTTCGGCCTCTTCGACCGCGTCATTGGGCGAGCCACCGGTGCTTTGCGCGGCGATGCCAAGCGGTACGCCGAGAAATGAGGTTCCGATAAAGAGAAAGAGGATGATTATGTGTAGCAAATGCTGTTTCACGATCGTTTCCTTGTACGTAGCAGCTCGGTAAAGGCTTCTACCCTTAGAATGTAGTACATTGCGAGGCAAATGACGACCGAGGCCACCGCGGGAACCGAAAGAAGAGCCGCCGTTCGCAAGCTGCTCCCCTCTTCCCACCAACTCCCCGTGCGGTTCAAATAGAACTGTATGCTTGCAGCGACCGGAATGAGCGTTGCACCAACCTTTGCCAGCGTCACACCGATTCGTCGCACGTCGAGCCCACCGAGAATGACCGAGCTCTTGATCAACAGGTACAGGAAACCGACGGTGAATGCTATGGAGTTGGCAAGAGCCAATCCTCGTACGCGCAAGGCGGTTTCTTTCAACCAGAGGCTCAGGCCCACGTCCAGTACCAAGGTGATAATCGCCACGATCAGCGGCGTCCTGAAATCGTCGGTTGCGTAAAAGAAGCGTTGAAAGTAGTTGTATGCCCCGACGCTGAGCAAGCCGAGGCAGTAGTACGTCAGCACCTCGCTGGTAAGGAGGGTAAAGCGCGCCTCGAACGCCCCCCGCTGCAGCGCGACGGCTATGAGCTCTTTTCCCAGTAGCGATAGCACCAACGCCGCCGGCAGCAAGAGCGTTATCAGGTAGCGAAACCCGAATTGGAGGGTTTCGCTGAGTCCTTCGGTATCTTTTGCCGCTGCCTGGCGGCTCATGCGGGGAAACATGACCGTGGTAATTGCCGCACCGAAGATCCCGAAGGGAAGCTGCCAAAACACCAGGGCGTTTGTCATTGCCGACCCGCTGCCGTCTTCGAGACCGCTTGCAAAAAGAATTGCCACTTGTTGATTGATGGTGAAAATGGAAGCGGTGCCTACCACGGGGACCCATTGCCGCAACACTTTGCGAAAACGCGGGTCCCGAAGGGACCATCGCGGCTTCAGTCGGTAGCCGAGCCCGCGAAACTGCGGCAGCTGAAAGAGAATTTGCACCACACCGCCGCCGAGCACTCCCACCGCCATCGAGAAAATCCCGAGGCGCTCGTGCAACAGCAGGATCGAAGCAATTACCGAGAGCGAAAACAGAAGCGGCGTAAGCGCCGGGATGAGAAACCGCTTATGGGAATTCAGTGTTGCCATGACGACGGCACTGACACTGATGAGCACCGTATAGTGGATGAACCATCGAAATGCGTCCGCCGCAAGCAATTGGCGCTCGAGCTCGGGGAAGTCGAGAATGGTGTTTACAATGGGACGGGCAAAAACCACCGATAGCACCATGAGCGGGACAAGCACCACCAGCTGAAACGTGTAGATCGTTCGCACGAGTCCACGCGATTCTTCGCCCGAAGGGTCCTCGACGATCGCTTGCGACAGCACCGGAATGAAGGCGGAGGACAGCGCGCCTTCGGCGGTTAGTTTGCGAAGATTATTGGGGATCGTGAACACGAGATTGAGCACATCGGCGCGCCCGCTCGCCCCGAATACGGCGCCGATCACTGCAATCCGCACGAACCCGAGTACCCGGGAACCGAGCGTAGAAAGCATAACCGCGACGGTGGATCCCGTACTCTTTCCGAGGGACCGTTCAGAGTGCTGCATGTTGCCCGTAGCTCTTCAAGAACGCTGCTGAGAAATCGACGAACCGGTCTTGACGAATGGCGTCGCGAATATCTCGGACCAAACGGTGCAGGAAAAAGAGATTATGCTGGGTGGCAAGCACGGGACCGAGAATTTCTCCGGTTTTGAACATATGCCTCAAGAATGCCCTGGAGTAGCGCCGGCACGTCGGACACTCGCAGCCGGGGTCGATCGGCTCATTATCGTCAATGAATCGGGAGTTGTTGAGGGCAAGGCGGCCGTGTCGAGTGAAAACCGTGCCATTGCGCGCGGTACGGGTTGGAAACACGCAGTCGAACATGTCTACCCCGTTTTTGACCGCCTCGAGGATGTACTCCGGTGTCCCCACGCCCATAAGGTAGCGGGGCTTGTCCTCGGGCAAGAGCTCCGCGGTGAAGGAGAGAAACTCGACAAACCGTTCAAAGGTCTCGCCCACCGACAGCCCACCGATCGCGTACCCGGGAAAATCGAGCTCGATAAGCTCACGCGCGCTCACCTCCCGCAAATCCTTGAAAAAGTTGCCCTGCACGATGCCGAAGCTCAGCCCCCGGTAGTCCTCTCGAAGACCGTCCCATGCGGCGCGAGCTCGACGAGCCCACAGGGTGGTGATTTCCTGCGCCTCTTTTGCCTCGGCCCACTCGATATCGGGGGCCGTACACACATCGAGTGCCATTTGGATGTCGCTGCCGAGTATGCCCTGTATCTCGGCAACGGATTCGGGGGTTAGCTTATGCAGGGACCCGTCAATGTGGCTGCGAAACTCCACACCCTCACGGCTGACCCGTCGGAAGGCGGCAAGCGAAAAGATCTGGTACCCGCCCGAATCGGTGAGAATGTTGTGCGGCCACGTCGAAAAAGCATGCAACCCACCGAAACGTTCGAGCACCTGCATGCCGGGGCGCAAGTAGAGATGATAGGTGTTACCCAATATTAAATTGAAGCCGAGCTCTTCGATGTTCTCGTGGGTAAGCGCCTTTACCGTGCCGTTCGTACCGACCGGCATAAACACCGGTGTCTCCACCGACCCATGCGGAAGGTCCAGCACACCGGTACGCGCACCGGTGTGCCCATCCCGATGCTCAACCTGCAGAGGAGAGTCGCCACTACGTTCGTACATATCGAAATCCGATGATACTCAATACAACGAAAAAAACAAACCCGGACCACGCCCCCGCCCACGGGGGAATGGTGCCGGCCGCCGCAAGTAGTCCGGTCACCATACCGGTGATGTAATAGACCACCGAGAGCGACAGCGAAACGAGCAAGCTCATGAGGAGAATGTTTTTTTGAAAGCGGCTGCCGACTACACTTGCAATGAGGGTAACGATGAACGGTGTGAGTGCAAACGAGAACCGCTCGTAATAGTCGGTCAACGCCTGTCGATACGGCAGCCCCGCCGACCGGAGCTCCGCTATGTGGCGCCTGACCTCAGATAGGCGCATTTCCTCCACGTCCTGGGTTTGCCTGCGAAACGTTGCCGGCTCGGCTCTCAAGCTATCGTCGGTGAACGTCGCCGAGGCGCTCCGCTCGAGCCGGTCCTCGGCGTCGCGGACATAGGTAACGACGTCGTTTAATACCCATTGGTCCTCGCGCCACTCCGCCCACTCCGCATCGATTCGGCGGGATACACGTCCGTCCTCGTCGCGCATGAGAACCGTTAACCCCGAAAGGGATTTCGTAGAGTCGTTGTAATAGTCTGCGGTGTAAACGACCCGATTCGAAGCGCTTAACAGCGTAACGTCGGTATTGCTAAAGGAGCGGTTTACATTGAGCAATTCCCTCGTGAGCGATGTCTTTCGCGTAAAGGTATCGATGACAACATGCTCTTCGAAAAAGAACGATCCCACACTCATGAGGAGCCCGGCGAACACGAGCGGCAAGACGAACCGAAACAGTGGCACCCCTGAGGCCAAAACGGCAATGAGCTCGTTGTTGCTGTAGAACAACCCAAGTGTGTAGGAGGCCGAAAAAAGAATCGCGATGGGCAGCGCAAACGACACACTTTGTGGAATGTAGAGGAGTTGTGCCCGGGCAACCTCGCTGATAGGGACTTCCAAATCAAGAAAGCGCACCAGGTTTGAAAACAAGTCGACGAGTTGGAGAACCAAAACAAAGAAGACAAGAGACACGAGGAAAACCGGCAGGAACTGCCTGATGAGCATACGACTGAGCAGTCTCATGTGCGCCTCCGAAGCAGCAATACCAGCACCCCGAGCCCCACTACCAAGATATTGGGCAGCCACATCGACAAGAACGCCGAGTAGGAGAGCTCCTGGCTGCCGAGGGTTTGCCCGGCTATGAGCAAAGCCCAGTATATGACCGCCACCAACAAGCCGACGGCGAAGCCCACCGACCGGCCACTGCGCCTCGTCAGAAGACCGACCGGAAAGGCGAAAACCGTGAAGGCAAGGCAGGCAAACGGGATAGAGAATTTCTTATGAAACTCAATGCGGTGAATCTGCAAGCTCCGATCTTGAATGACGCGGCTCTCCTGTTCGCGAAGCGTCTCCAACCCGCCGCGCAGGTCCGCCGGCGTCGGTCGGCGTGCCTCCGTGGCCTCTGCATCGTCACCCTCGGCATAGGAACCGACTCCTGAGGCCGCAAGATACCGTCGGTAGAGCTCCGCGCGCCTCCGCGCCACCGACACCTCGTGCTCTCTGCGGCGAGCCTCCAGGTCCGCCCGCTTTTCCTTAATGATGTCATACACGTCCACAGAGCTCATTTCCCGAGGCCCGGGATTTCGTACCGAGAAGGTAATGTCACGCAACAAGACGTTGTAAAGCATCGTGCGAGCCGAAAAGTACTCGTACGCATCCTCTCCCTCACTCCTGCCCTGTTGGCTAAACACCTCACTGAGCTCGAGCGAGAGGACTCCGAGCGCCGGTCCCTCTTCTTGCAGTCGCGCTTCTTCGGCGGAAATGACCCTCCGCTGCGACCCGCGGGGGGACTCTATGATGACCAAGTCCTCGATGCCGCCCTCATGCACCTGTCCGGTAATGATGGTGCTTTCCCGGTATCGGATGACGGAGTTCGACTCCAGCTCGAGGTTCGGATTCGAGTACAGCAACTCACGGTACAAGTCTCCAAAGCGGATCGTACCGAGCGGCAAGAAGTAATCGTTCATGATGAACGAGGCAACGGAGAAGAGCAGTCCCAGGGCCACGATGGGAACGAACAGCACGCCGTTAGGAATACCTGAGGCACGAAATGCAATGACTTCGTTATCAGCTGAAAGGCGTCCCACCGCCATGAGCGCCCCCACCAGCGCGCCAAAGGGGAAGGACAAGGCAACGATGGACGGCAGCGAATAGAAGATGAGACGTAGCACATCGAAAACCGGAACGTCCTTCGATAGGATGTCCTCGGCGAGCAAGAGAAGCTGGTTGACAAAGAATATGAAAAAGAAAAAGAGGAAGGCCACCAGGAAGGACAGCATGAACTCCCTGGCAACGTATGCGTAGGTCGTGAGATATGTCCGTTTCGACATACCCGTATAGGGGGGCTCAGCGCCCCGTCGAGCCGAAGCCTGCGCTTCCCCGCACCGAATCCTCCAACGCGTCCGCGGTAAACCGTGCACGAATGACCGGGGCAATCACCAGTTGCCCAATGCGATCGCCGCGATGTATCGTGAACGGCGCAGACCCAAGATTGATGACGATGAGCTTGATTTCGCCCCGGTAGTCCGAATCGATTGTGCCGGGGGTGTTGAGCAGCGTGATCCCATGCCGAACCGCCAGCCCCGAGCGCGGGCGCACCTGCCCCTCGTACCCGCGCGGTATCGCGAGGCGAACGCCGGTAGGAACCAGCTCCCGCGCCCCGACTTCGAGCGTAACCCCCTGCTCCTCGTCTACAGCAGCGCGGAGATCCGCGCCCGCTGCATCTTCCGAGGAGTATGTCGGTCGGAGGTCGGCCGCACAGTCGCAGGCTACGTCAAGAAGTTCCCACCGATCGCTCACGAGGGGCTCCTACCGTTTCATTGCGAACGCCCACGGTTACCGCCGCCGCCACCATCGCGGTCGCCGCGGGGGCCGCGATTGCGGTCGCGGTCGTGCGGCCGTCCACCGCCGCCCCGAGAGTGGCGGTCGCCACCCCGGTCGCCACCGCTCCGCAGACTCTGGCCGGGCTCGTCCATGCCTTCGTAGATGAGGCTCAGGTTAACGCGCCCCATCTTGTCGATCTCGATGAGCTTGACCTGCACCTCTTGATTGAGCTCGAGGACGTCGGAAACCGCATTAACGCGTTCGCTCGACATTTTTGAAATGTGGCACAGGCCTTCCTTGCCGGGCAGGAACTCGATGAACGCACCGAAATCGACGATTCGACGGACCACGCCGTTGTAGACTTTCCCTACTTCCGGCTCCTCGAGGAGCTTCATGAACGCCTCGCGGGCGTTCTCTCCGCTTTCCTTGTCACGGGTGTAGATGGTCACGCGGCCGCTGTCGTTAATATCGGTCTGAACGTTGTACTGCTCACTAATGCCCTTGATGGTTTTTCCCGAGGGTCCAATGAGCAAGCCGATCTTTTCGGGATCTACCGAGAACGAAATGATCCGGGGCGCATGCTCGGAAAGCTCCTCCGCCGGTTGTGCGATGGCCTCGTTCATCTTATCGAGAATGGACAGCCTGCCGACCCGTGCCTGCTCGAGCGCGGTCTTGAGAATATCCTGGTCGACGTTACTGATCTTGATGTCCATCTGAAACGCGGTGATACCCTCTTTGCTTCCGGCAACCTTGAAGTCCATGTCGCCGAGGGCATCTTCCTCGCCGAGAATGTCGCTGAGAACCCGCACCTCGGAGCCCTCCTGCACCAGCCCCATGGCGATTCCCGCAACCGGCGTGCGGATCGGGATTCCCCCGTCCATGAGAGACAAGCTGCTTGCACATACGGTGGCCATTGAAGAAGAGCCGTTCGACTCGAGAATCTCCGAGACGATCCGAATCGTGTAGGGGAATGCATCTTTGGAGGGGATGACCGCCTCTACCGCACGGTGTGCCAAGTGCCCGTGACCGATCTCGCGCCGGCCGGTACCGAGGCGCCCCGTTTCTCCGACCGAGTACGGCGGAAAATTGTAATGCAAGAGAAAATGCGAGCGCCGGTCGCCTTCGATATCGTCGAAGATTTGCTCGTCGTGGGTAGTTCCCAGCGTCGTGATTCCGAGAGCCTGCGTTTCTCCCCGCGTGAAGAGCGCCGAACCATGGGTGCGCTCGAGGACGCCCACTTCGCACTCAATTGGGCGAATGTCGTCGAGTCCGCGCCCGTCGGTTCGAACCCGGTCGTTGACGATCGACGTGCGCACGACCTCCTTTTCGAGGCCGTCCATGAGCTTGCCGAACGCTTTTTCGTTATCCTCGTCGAGATATTCCGCGAAATGCTCGCGCGTCTCGTGCGTAACCTGCTTGATGGCCGCGCTGCGCTTCATTTTGCCTTTCACAAAGCAGGCTTCTTCCATCTTCGGACGTGCAAACGAGAGGATTTCCGATTCTTTATCGAGCGGCGGCTCTTCCTCCGCAAGGGGAAGCTTTTCCAGCCCGACCGATTCCCGCAGTTTGAGTTGGGCCGCGCAGAGCTCCTGGATAGGCTCGCGGGCTTTTTCGATTGCCTCGATGAGCAAGCTCTCGGGAACATGATCTCCGCCACCTTCGACCATGGTCACGCCCTCTTGCGTTCCGGCAACGATAATGTCGAGCTCGCCTTCCTCGACTTGCTGAAATGTCGGGTTTACGACCAGCTCGCCGTCTACCGACGCGATGCGCACAGCACCAACCGGCCCTTCGAAGGGAACGTCTGAAATCGTCACCGCCGCGGAAGCGGCAACCATGGCCACGACGTCCGGAGGATTGATCTGATCGGCGGAAACGATGGTGGGTACGACCTGAATGTCCCGTTTGAAGGCCTTTGAAAGCAATGGGCGCAAAGGTCGGTCAATGAGCCGCGATACCAAGATCTCCTTATCCTTCGGGCGCCCCTCCCGCTTGATGAATCCACCGGGGATTTTGCCGGCGGCATAATACTTCTCATTGTATTCTACGTGAAGCGGGACGAAGTCGAGTGCCTCGTTCGGTTCATCCGAACAGCATACCGTCGCCAGCACGGCGCTTCCTGCATAGGTTGCGAAGACCGCACCGTTTGCCTGCTTTGCCATACGTCCGGTCTCTAGGACGAGTTCGTGCTCTCCTACCTTGACCGTCACGCGTTCAATCTTTTCTTGCATATCTGTTCCTTCGTGTCGAAACTAGGTGTCTGTTCTCTCTGAACCGGGTCGTCATGAACCGGCATTGCCTGCGGCACCACTCAGTTCCTGCGGCACCGCTTACTTACGGAGTCCTAGTTTCTTGAGCACTTCCCGGTATTGATCCAGGTCGTTTTTCTGTAGATATCGTAACAGCCGCCTGCGTTGACCAACCAACTTCAAAAGGCCCCGCCGGGAAGCGTGGTCTTTCTTGTGCGTCTTAAAGTGTTCCGTGAGGTCCTGTATACGCCGTGTAAGCAAAGCAATCTGCACCTCGGTGTCCCCGGTGCTCTTCTCGCTTTGCCCGTGTGCTCGGACGATTTCAGCCTTTTCCTCTTTCGTAAGCGACATTTATCTCTCCTTCTATTTCTGTCCCCATTTCGGCTAAGAACTCGATCTGTTCGATCCCGTCGTGCAGGGTTGTGGCGTCTTCGCCGGCGGATGCGGTAATCCGGATACCCTCCGGATCTACGTGGACCACTCCGTCCGTCCGCCCGTAGGCGCTAAACACGGTGCTTCGAAAAACTCCGGAGAAGGGAATGACCTGTTGAATGAGTTGACGTGGTACCCACGCCCCATAACGACCCGTCTCGATATTCACATCTCGTAAGTCCAACACGAAGCTTCCACCTAACAACCCGCGAACCGCTTCAAAATTTCCGGCCGCTATCGATCGGCGTATGCGGGTACTGCTGACTGGGCTGGTATTATGGTAAACGGCGGAGGCAATGTCAACCCGAATCCCTTTCTCGGAGAAGTACCGTGCCACCCCACGTGCATCGGTATCCATGTTGCGCCCGCAGTGGAAGTCGGGACCCACCGCGGCGTAGGAAATGCTCAAGCGATCGGTGAGCTTCCCGAGGAACTCCGCCCCGCTCATGCTGCGAAAGGCATGATCAAAATCCCCCTGAACGACGAGCTCGATCCCGTTCTCTTCGAGAAGATCGAGTTTCTGCCGCGGGGATAAGACGTCGCCGGGGTATGTCGCCGGCGCCAACAGCTTCTGAGGATTCTCCCGAAAGGTGAACACCGCAGGAACCGCAGCGCCCCGATTGGCTTCGAGGAGCTCGAACAGCCTCCGGTGTCCCGGATGAATGCCGTCGAAAACCCCGAACGTAAGCGCTACCTCGCCCTGGACGTCGAGCTTACCACCGACGAGCTCCTTCCATTTTGCTACTCTCACGATTGACCTGCCGCAACGAACATGTATTTAAACCGATCCTCTTGCCGCTCCGCCGCTCCCGCGACACGCCCCTCAGGCGTGAGCAAGATGACAACATCCCCCACAACGAAGTCCCCTCTCGCACCCCCGACGAAGTCCTGCGAGGTAAGCGGTGCACCGTTGGCTATTCGCTCGGCGGCCGTGCGAGTTACCGTTTCGGTGCGCACCCCGTCGATGTGGGCTACCAACTCTTCGACCGGGTGCACATCTCGTTCTCCATGAAAATCTTCAGGCGAAACAGCGTTGTCAACACTGAATCCACCGATCGCGTGGCGGCGAAGCCCGACGAGATGCGATACGGTGCCGAGCTCGTAGGCAAGATCCCGCGCAAGTGAGCGAACGTATGTGCCGGACCCGCACCGGATATCCAAAACGGCTTCCGGGGGCTCGTATTGCACCACCTTCAACCGTGAAACCGAAACCGTTCGCGAGGGTATTTCAACGTGCTCGCCGTTCCGCGCCCGCTGGTAGGCCCGTCCCCCGTCAACATGGACTGCTGAGTACGTCGGCGGTACCTGAACCACATCGCCGGTGAAACGCTCCACCGCGCGCGAAAGCGCCGCTTCGGTAGGGAGCTCTCCGCGCGCGGTGACCTCGCCTTCGGGGTCGAGCGTTTCCGTTTCGATGCCGAAGTGCACGCGTGCGACGTAATGTTTTTCCTGGTCGGAGAACACGCGAATGAGCTTGGTAAGCTTTCCGGTAAGTACCGGCAGAAGCCCGGTCGCAAACCGATCGAGCGTTCCGGCGTGACCGACTTTTCCGGTCCCCAACGCGCGCTTGATCGGTCCCAGCGCCTCAAAGGACGTCCGGCCGGCGGGCTTATCGAGCAAGACGAGGCCGTTTTTCATTACGAATCCAGGTTTCGAATGGTCTCCGTAACGTTGAACCCGGTCTCTATGCTGTGGTCGGCCACAAATCGTAACCGCGGCGTAGACCTCATTTGCAGCCGTTTTCCCAGCCGTCCCTGAATGAAGCCGGCTCCGTGGTTGAGTCCTTCCACAGCCCCGTTGAGTTCCTCTTCCGATACGTAGCCCGATACCCGCACGGTGGCGTGATGCAGGTCTTTTGATACCTCCACCTGCCGCACCAGTACCATGGTCGTCACCCGGGGATCCTTGATTTCTTCCCGCAGAATCAGCTCACTCACCTCTTGGAGAATGAGCTGTTCTACGCGTTGCACACGATATTTCGCCATGTCCCGTTAACTCGAGGACCGAGATTCTTGCACCTGGTCGAGAGTCTTGGCCACCTTCTTGATCTCGAAGATTTCGAGTTGGTCGCCGACCTTTACGTCGTTGTAGTTTTCTACCCCGATACCGCACTCATAACCGGCCTCGACCTCTTTCGCATCGTTTTTGAAGCGCTTGAGAGAAGAGAGCTT
>JAWLED010000181.1:0-2905 GCA_041686235.1 Spirochaetia bacterium
GTATCCAACACCGCAACAACCGCCTCCCCAAACGCCCCATCGAGCTCCGAATCACGCAGAATCGCCCACGCCCCCGGCATATTGATCTGACGGTAGTGCCATTGTAGGTCGTAGTATTCGTCGTTTGGGTGCTCCTCTCCCGGCGACTCATACGGCTCGTATTCAACGGAGGTAGGATTCTTGCATGAGGCGAGCCCCACCAGAAGGGCGATCACAACAGTCCACAAGAGTACTTGTAGCGAGACAGGTCGCAGATGTGGTCGATGGCCTGAAGTCGTCGGCAGTTGCACGAGGCAAAAGGTAGCACATGGAGGGCCACATAAACAGGGCCATTTTCGTGATGTCGGGGGAGTTCCGGATTCAGGATCCTCCGCGGCAACAAGGCCGGGCGGAGGTGGACGCCGGCGCGGCCACAGGCGATCGCTGCCGAGGTCGCACCGCGGCCACCGGCGCCCCCGGTCGCCGGCGTTGGCGCCCTGGGCGAGCGCGGGCCGCCTGCTCCCCGGTGCGGGCCGCGCCTAATTCTCCATAATCAAAATCTCGACGCGCCGGTTTTTCCGCATGCCCTCTTCGGTTTCGTTGTCGGCGACGGGGTCGCGAGCGCCGCGGCCGCGGTACAAGAGCCGCTCCCGGGTGCGCGCCCCCTTTTCGATGAGGAAATTGCCGACCGCCGCAGCGCGGTCTTCGGAGAGCTCCTGCCTGCCCTCTTCGGTGCCGGCAAGCGCGGTATGGCCGGTAATGAGGATGTCGCGCTCGGGATACTCGCGCAGGATTTCCGCTATGCTTTCCAACTTCTCGCGCTCAGCTTCAATAAGCTCCGCAGAGTCGGGCGGGAACCGGACGTTGTCGAGCGTTATCGTGACTCCGTCCTCGTCGCTCGATACCGAGGCATCATCCACTTCTTTGTCCTCGATCTCGCGTTCGACGTCCTCTTTAACTTGCTCGCGGTCGAGCGGTTCTGCGTTCAGGACCTCGGCGCTTGCGGTTCCCTCGAACTGGATGGTCTGCCCGTTGGCGACGTTAAAGACGAACACGTAACTCTCTTCGTAGCCCCGTGCGCGGCCGCGACCGGGGTCCCAGTAGTAGGTCTGCTCGGTCGTACCGGTGATCCGCACCGGATACCACGGGTCGTTCGACTGGCCCTCAGGGCGGTGAAATAGGTTGTAGGTGATGGAGAACGCCGGATACTCCTCGCCGTCGCCGTCGACTTCTCCGTTCTCGTCGCCCTCGCTGTCGTCCTCGCGGTCATCGTCGTCCGTTTCCCACTCACGGTAGCCGAGATACTCGTACTGCACCGGGACATTCGCGCGGATAACGCCTTCGATCCCCAACACGGATTCGAGGTCGAACACCTCTTTGGCCTCGGCACTCCAGGTATCCCCCTCTTCTATCGGGTCCTCGGGAACGATGGGCACATCCTGCGTGGGCGGAACGAGATGCGAATCGTCGATGGTGAAGTAGCCTCGCTCATCGCGCCAGAACTCGGAGGAAAACTCTTTGCCGTACTCATACACTCCGCTTCGGCTGGTAGCTTCGTTGGAGTGGCTGTACCTGAAGTCAATAAACCCCGAATCGTCCTCCGTCTTTTCCACTTTGACCGATATTCGGTTGAGCGCATTGTTCCGATGGCTGAACATCCCGTCAATGAATACGTTTTGCTCTACGGTCGAGAGAATACGATATTGCTCTCCTTCCCGATACTCGAAGCGAAACTGCTCCTCGCCGAAAAGCGGCGCGGTAGCAACCGCTAGAAAGACCAACGCCACAAGAGCAAGTCTCCGAGCCCACAACGCCTCGTCCCCGTTCATAAACCTCTCCATATTCCGTCTACTCGGCACAGTTTAGCGTAATCTTGACAAAGGAGAAAGCGAAAGATATCGTTTCTGTAGACAAAATACTAATGGTCTGACTTTACGGATACGGCCGTGACAGCAGAAAGCCAAGCCAAACGCTTACGCAACATCAGGAAATTCTCTCGAAAACGCCTTGGTAAGGAGCTCTCGGCCCTCCAGCAGGCAATCTATCCGTATGTCCACAAGGGCAGAGATGTAATTATCGAAGTCGGACCCGGCCGCACCCATCATCTCGACCTTCTTCTGCCACCTCTACTTCGTATCCGCCTCGATCAGCCGGGGGTAAAGGCCCTCATCATTACCCGAGAACCGGATGACATCAAGACGGCGTCCAATCTGTTGTCCGCCGCTCTTGCCGGCAAGTCTTCCAAACGCGGCGGCGATCGCACCGCGGTCGTCGAGCTCGGCACTTCCAACGCTACGAGAAAAGAAGCCGCGCTTATCGCCGAGGGCCCCAATGTGGTAATAGGGAATACCGAGCGTGTCATCGATCACATCAGAAGAGACAATCTCGATCTTTCGAAGGTCGAGTTGTGTGTCATCGATGAGCCCGGGGCAGAACACGCCGGCAGCTTCAATGCCGATCTACACTACATTTACTCCAAGTTCGGCGGCTATCCACAGACCGCAGTGTTCACCCCGACCCAGCACGACGGCATTGCCGATGTTGCAACGCTGCTCAGACGGCCCTCTACCATCCCTCTTTCAGACTGGAAGAAAAACGGAACCGAAGTAGACGGCGGCGAGAGACAATCCAATACTACACACGAGGAGAGTCAAGCCGTGAGTACACGAACCTTCAGCGACCTTATGGGCGACGAAAAGCTAAAGGAACAAATCGAGGAGATAATCCGCGATATACATGACAACGAAGACCCCGATGAGATGAACGCATTTCGAAAACTCATCAAAAAACGGGTCCCGATCTTTCGCCGGACCTATTTTGCCGCGTACCTGCTTAAGCACTACGCCGGCTCCCAGAAGCCGGCAAAACAGGCTCGGCCGAGCAAGCAGACAGATAAGACCGGAGATTTTACTACGATATTCGTGGG
>JAWLED010000182.1:0-2857 GCA_041686235.1 Spirochaetia bacterium
AGTCCGTTGCGTGCCCATAGGCATCGTGGAGCGCAATATCGAACGGAGCTGCGCAGAGAAATGTTGCACGCCGAGGTAGTTCCGCTCCCCCCGGCGCTCGTCTAAAAGCGGCCCGTAACCGTGGGAGCTCAGCATTGAGAAAGCCGTAGCCTAGCTCCAGTGCGTGTCCCCATTCGTCGACGCGTCTCCAGGCTGAAGCGACCTCGCTACAGAAACTCCGGATAACCTCGGAAGCGTTTTCGGTACCGCAGCCCTCGGGCCATGCCCAGCCGATGTTAAGCGGTGTTTCGCCCCAACCGTGAAAGAGTCGCCCGTCCTTGGTTTCGGCGGTTAACCGCACCCGGAGGCAGTCGAGCCCGTGTACGGTTGCTCGGCCGAACTTCAGTGGTGGGGACATGAGCACGGGGATGTAATAGAGCTCACAATCGTGGACGCGCACCCTGGGGATCATTCGTTCCAACCTCGAGCAAGGATTCTATCATGGCGCGGGTACTTTGTCAAAAAGTATGCAAAAGTTTTGGCAAGAAGCGCCTTTAAGAGTCGGATAAGGCCGGTTGGGGTCCTATCTTATGTTTTTTATAGACAAAGTTGGCACAACGGCTTACACTAGCGCTCACCATGGGGGAGCTGAAGCAGCCACCGGAGAGCGTCAAAAGACTGAACCGGTCGCGTGTATATTCTATTCTCTCTTCTCGAGGCAGAATTTCTCGCCCTGATCTTGCTCAGCAAAGCGGACTAAATCGGGCCACCGTCGCCGTTGTCGTTGACGAGTTGCTTGCGCAGAACCTCGTCCGAGAGGTCGGCCCCGGTCATTCCCGCGGTGGGCGTCCTCCGATGCTTCTCGAGTTCAACCCCGACGCCGCATTTGCAATTGGTGCGAGCATGCGGGATCATTCGTGGACGCTCGTACGTACAAACCTCGAAGGACACATAGTCGACCGGGTGACTACCGAGATGCCGGATTACTCGGTTTCCTCCGCGGTTTCCGCCGTGGCCGAAGGGGTGCGTATTCTCACCCCCCGTGCCGAAGGGCTGCACATACTGCCTGGGATCGGCGTCGGGTCACCGGGCCTTGTCGATATTCGCTCCTCACATATCGTAAGCGCAGCGGATATGGGCTGGGCGGACGTTCCGTTCGGTCGGCTTATCGAGTCGGCCACGGGGTTTCCGGCAACGGTTGCCAACCGGAGTAAAGTTGCCGCTCTTGCCGAGCACTGGCATACGCACGCCGATGAGAGCGGCGACCTCATCTACGTGTCCGTTGGTACCGGAGTGGCTGCCGGCATCATTCATAATGGAGAGCTCTTTGTCGGAACGAACTCCAGCGCCGGCGAGTTGGGGCACATCACGGTACTCCCCGACGGCCCGCCGTGTGCCTGCGGGAACCGGGGGTGCTTGCAAGAGCTCGTCTGCGAGAGTGCTATCGCTCAGCGGGCGCGTCCGGCACTTCGCGCGGCGAACGGGGGCGAGCTTGCCGGTGCCGGCGGCCGGCTGCCCGAGCATCTTACCGCGGAGGACGTTTTGAGCGCCGCGGAGGCGGGAGACGCTACCGCGATTTCGGTGGTGGAGGAAACCGCGGCATACCTTGCAATCGGTGTTGCAAACATGGTCAACTTATTCAACCCGCGCATCATATGTCTCGGCGGCCCGGTAATCGAGCAAAGTGAGCTACTGTATACACGAACCGTGGAGGGCATTCGTCGCCGCGCCATGTCCTACCCGCTATCAACCCTCGACGTGCGAAAGAGCAGCCTCGGCGTGGAAGCTGCCTCCGTGGGAGCGTCGGTTCTGATTTTAAATCGAGCGGAACGCTTTCTCTTTCCGTGACCCCCCAGCGCGACAACCACGATCCGCATGCGCCGTCTTGCGTTGCGCGGCCATCTCCAATACAGTACAGAAAATCCTCGCCAACGTCTCGGTATAGTCCTCCCGACGACAACGTAGGAACGACTATAACGGCGGTGCACAAAAGAAAAGGGAACCGAGCATGCCGTTGAAGCCTAAACTTCTTACGATTGCCTTTCTCATTTTAGTCGTGCCGGCGGCGATAGCGAGTGCACAAGACGGTGGTCTTATCCCGGCAGCCGATATGCCGTGGTGGGGCTGGGTGATCCTTCTCTTCGTATTGACGCTGGGTCTCGGGGTCGTCGCCTCCCTCGCCGGCGTAGGAGGCGGAGTTCTATTCGTGCCGATCGTAAGTGCGTTGTTTCCGTTTCACTTGGATTTTGTCCGTGGCGCCGGCCTGATGGTTGCCTTGTGTGGTGCGCTCTCGGCCGGGCCCACGTTCCTAATGCGGCGTCTTGCAAGCTTGCGCCTTGCCCTTCCCCTCTCGGTGGTCGGATCGGTAGCCTCGATCGTAGGGGCTATGGTGGGGTTAGCCCTTCCGGTCAACGTGGTGGAGATTGCGCTTGGTGGGGCGATCATCTTTATCGTCCTTTTTATGATTCGCGCGGCACGAGGAAAGGCCCCTTCGCCCACCACGCCCGATGCGCTGTCGAGCGCACTGGGAATCAACGGGATGTACGTCGATGAGCGCAGCGAAGAAGAAGTTGGGTGGCACATTCACCGTCTTCCTCTGGGAATCCTGTCCTTCGTAGGAATCGGTTTCTTAGGCGGGTTGTTTGGGATCGGTGCAGGGTGGGCCAATGTTCCTTTGCTGAATCTTGTGCTCGGCGCGCCGTTGAAGGTATCGGTGGCAACGAGCGGCTTGATTATCTCCATAAACGGTACGGCCGCGGGATGGATCTATCTCGTTCGCGGGGCGGTGCTTCCCCTTATCGCCGTACCTTCGGTCGCGGGCATGATGATTGGAACACGAATCGGTGCACGACTCTTGGGTAAAACCAGGCCGATGGTC
>JAWLED010000083.1:0-5294 GCA_041686235.1 Spirochaetia bacterium
GCTTCTTCGTCGCCGCAGTTGGTGCTATAGTACCTCCACATTGAGACGTACAGGAGGCAACGGATGGGGATGCTTGACGGAAAGACCGCGCTTGTAACCGGCGGTGGCACGGGCGTCGGCCGTGCGGCGGTTTTGCGCTTCGCGGAGGCGGGGGCGAATGTGGCGGTGAATTACTCACGATCCCAAGGGGACGCTGAAGCAACCGCAGAAGAAGCACGCGCGTTCGGAGTCAAAGCGATAGCGGTAAAGGCCGATGTCGCAAACGAAGACGAGGTGCTTGCAATGTTCGATCAAGTGGAACGAGAGCTCGGCCCCGTGGTCATTCTCGTCAACAACGCAGGCCGCACTCAATTCGTACCTTTCACCGAACTGGACAGAATAACGGATGAGTTATGGCAGGAAATCCTGAATACGAACGTTATGGGTACCTTCTACTGCTCACGCGCGGCTGCACGGGGGATGAAGCGCGAGGGAGACGGGACGATCATCAATGTCTCTTCAGTTTCCGGACTTACCGGTTTCGGCAGCTCAATCCCCTACGCTACCAGCAAAGCAGCAATCCTGTCGTTGACGCGCAGTCTGGCGCAGGCCCTCGCCCCCACAATCCGGGTCAATGCCTTGGCTCCCGGCTTGATCGAGACACGGTGGGTGGCGGATCAACCGGAGTTCGTCGAGGGCCAGAGGGCAAATACCCCTCTGAAGCGAAACGCGTCGCCCGACGACGTGGCACAGGTTATTTTTGCCTTTGCGACGTCAGCGGATTTCGTGACGGGACAAACACTGGTCGTCGACGGCGGGCGCCGCATGTAGTGTTTACTGGTCCGAACCTTGGGGATAGGCGTGCGAGTACCGTGCTATCGGTATTCGGCGGCCGCGCCGGCTTTCCATGCTTTCTATAACAATGCCGGTAGGATCCGCAGCCGGGAAAGCCTCAATAAAGCCGTACTCGGAACGTCAAACTTGAGCAAACCTAATCCCCGTGAGTATCTTCCCGGCTATGATCTACGACACCATTCTAATCGGCGCCGGGCCGATCGGTATAGAAATGGCGGCGGTACTGAAGCGCGCCGGCTACTCCTATCTGCATCTGGAAGCAGGAACCGTTGGCGAGGCAATCCGTCACTGGCCCCGCTTTACCCGGTTCTTTTCGAGCCCCGAGTGGATCTCCATCGCGGGAATCCCCATCCAGACTCCCGATCAGTCGATCCCCACCGGCGAGGAGTATCTCGCCTATCTGCGACATATTGTCGAGACGCTGGACCTCGACATACACACCTACGAGCCGGTGATAGAAACCCGCGGCGAACATGGGAACTTCACGGTGCTTACCCGGGATCTCGCCGGAAATACCAACGAGTACCGGGGCAAAACGATCATCCTCGCCACCGGCGATCTCAACCGCCCCCGTCGGCTGAACCTCCCCGGAGAGGATCTGCCCCACGTGACACATCTGTGGCGTGACCCCCACGAGTACTTTCAGCGGCGCTTGCTCATCGTGGGAGGGCGCAACTCAGCCATCGAAGCGGCGGTCCGCTGCTGGCGGGCCGGGGCGCGCGTCACGCTCAGCTACCGTCGCGCGGCACTGGATGAATCGGTAACGATCTCCCGGCTGTTTCTCGAAGCACGTCTTCTCATCGAGAAAGGGCAGATCGAGTTCCTCCCCGAAACGGAGCCGCAGCAATTTCTTCCGGGAGAGACGATCATGAAAGACGGGCGCCGAGTCCCCGCCGATTTCGTGTATCTCGCCACAGGGTTCGAGATGGACTATACCCTCTACGATCAGTTGGGAGTGGCGCGCAGTGGTCCTGAGGCGCGCCCGCAGTTCGATGAGGAAACGATGGAAACGAACGTCCCCGGAGTGTATGTGGTCGGCACTGCCACCGGCGGTAATCAAAAGAGTTTTTCCGTCTTTATCACCACCAGCCACGTCCACTCTCTGCGGGTGGGAAGAGCCCTCGACCCGCACCGTAAAATAGAACCCGGCTGGGTGGGAAACATTGAACAGCGCGACTATCCCCTCTCGAGCGCCGACATAGAATAGCCGGCGGGTCCCCCGCTACCCCGTTCTCGCCGGCCGTCGTTCGGGCTTGTGCCGTCGGCCGGAGGCCAAGCCGGCATCGCTCGCGAGCACGTCCCGCGCCTTCTGCAGCTCGACAAACATACGCTCATCACCGCCGCGGTCGGGGTGGTGGCGCATGCTGAGACGACGGTAGTTCGCCGTGACCTCAGCAGGAGTCGGCCGGCGCGGCGGCGGCCCCTCGAGAGGGATCTCGAGAACAAAGCATGCGAGGAGCCGAGCGCGGGTCCGTGCGTTGAACCCGCGGTAGCGGGCTTCGAGCAGCTCGAGGTGAGACCGAAAGACGCCGATCCATTGTACGTGCCCGTAGCGCCGGTAGGCGTTTGCCTGCTTCTTGGTAGAGGGGAAGAGGTTTGACTGCCACACCGGGTGGCGCGCTCCACCGCTATAGTGCTCCTCGAGGCGGCCAAGGTACTTTACGAACCCAAGCACCGGCTCGGGCAGCGAGCGCATCGTCTCGAGAATGTAGCGCCGGCGCGCCTCCTGCGCCTGCTCACGCTCGTGGAGGTAGGCCCTCTTGATCTCGAAGAACAGCGGGAAGAACGGATCGGCGGGAAGACGGTAGGTGCGGTAGAAGTGATGAAGGTTCTCCGGGGCGATGCGCGCATGCTGCAGCAGAGAATAACAACGGCGTGAGAAGCGAAGCCCTCGAAGCGCCGGCGAGTTCCGGTAGTAGTCGAGCATGAGCTCATAGTGCGGGTGCTTCGAAAGCGACTTCGGCTGGCGCTCGAGAAGGTAGCCAAGCGAGTACCTGCGCGCGTGGGACGATCTGCGGGTGGGGGTGCCGGCACGGACGCGGGTGCGGGCTTTGTGTGAACTGTTGCGAGCAGGCGTGCGTCTGCGCATCTATCGGCCTCCGGCTCTCCCCGCCCAAGGCGCGGCCGGCGCCAGGGCCGTAATCGCGCCACCGACGAGCAGAAAGCCGAGCGAAAACGAGATGTGCTCGGCTATGACCCCGATCAGATACGGAACGAGGCCTGCGCCTACCACATAGGCAAAGGGTATGGTCACCGCGACCGCAAGGCTGCGGAGCTCGGGTGAGCTCGTCCGCGAAAGCACCGTGAGCATTATCGGAATGAACGCCGCCGCTACCGGCGCTTCGATGAGCACCGCAGCAACGAGCCACGGCCCCGAAAGCGTTCCAATCGCGAGCGTAGCGCCCCCGGCGAGGATGGCCGCGGAGGCCAACAGCGCGGGTGCCCGTATCCGGTCGGTAAGCAATCCCGAGACGAAAATCGCCCCGATGCCGAGGACACGGGAGAGGCTTACCACGTTGTTGGCGAGCGCCTCGTCCATTCCCCGGGCCGCCACGAGGTAGCTCGGAAGCATCCCGTAGACCCCGATCGCCGCCGCCATGGCCGCGGTGAAGAACAAGAGCACCCACGGATAAGAGGGGTTGGCGGTGAGAAGGCGTATCTTGGAGAGGTGTGGCGGCACGCCGGGAAAGCGTCCCCCCTTGCCCCACAGAAGAAAAGAGATAGCGACCACGAGCGTGGCCCCGGCGGTAGTGAGAAGAGCGGTGCGCCAGTCCGCCCATCCTACCATCAGCGTCACAAACACAGGGGCAACGACGAACGCGACATTCGGGCCCACCTCGTGGAAGGCGGTCGCGGCTCCCCACTTGTCCGGCTCCACGAGGTGGGTCAGCGTGGTGATACCGGAGGGCGCGTAGAGGCCCGAGCCGATCCCGATGACCAGAAGCCCCACAGGCATATAGGTTACTGCCGGGGCAACCGCCACGATGAGCAATCCCAGTGATACGGTGGACAGGGAAACCGCGATGGTCCGCCGGTGGGTTATGCGCTTGGAGAGAAAGCCCGAAAGCAGCATGGAGCCGGCATACCCCGCGGCCATGTAGAAAAAGAATGAGCCTCCTCGGGCGTGACTAAAGCCGAGATCTCGCTCCATCGCGGGCAGAAGCGGCGAGAACACCATGCGCGAAAAGAGATTGATGAATACGGCGGTAACGAGAAGACCCAGCTGTGAAACCAGTGAGGGCCGGCGCGAAGCCCCGGCAGAAGATGTGGCCATGCCTCGAGCCTAACTGCGCGCGCGCCGGGATACAAGGGGCCACCCGAGGGTATGAGGGGCCGCCCGAGGGGCCACCCGTAAGGCGTATCCCCTGCGTTGACGGCCGGGCCGGAGTCGGAGACGGAGCCGGAACCCGGGCCGGAGCCGGGGTGAGCCCCTCGAGACAGCGCTCGTCGGATAGATACTTACATTTTGGGGAGATATCTTTCTTTCCCGTATTGACGGCAGATACCGCCGCGACTAAAATCACAGCGCTGAGAGGACGTCGTCTCTGCATCCTCTCGGCACCACCGTCAGGGGAGATTCACACGATGCAGCACTTTCTGTTGGTGTTCTACGTCCTCTTTTTCGCCACCGGCTTCATGGGCGGGGCTGCGCTTCTGCTCTTCGATATGCGGGTGCGAAGCCGCCTCCTCAAACCGCTTCTGAGCTTCCAGCTCCTGTTCCTCATCGGGATGGGGCTCATCATCGTTTACGTCTACCTGGAGAATCTCCCCGGAGGGCTCACTCCCTCGGTTTCGAGGAACATCCTCGTCATCCTGATGGGGATAAATGCCGCGGTCTACTGGATGGTGATCCTCATCATTCGCCGTATTGCCCCCGCCTCCGCGCGCGGCAAGCCCCTCTATGTGGGCGCGCAGGTTTTCTCGGCGTTGGCCGCTGCGAGGAGTCTCGCCAACATCTATGTCGTTGTCGGCTCGTACGCGGGCGCCGATGCTGCACAGATGCTCGCCGGCGCACCGCTGTGGCAGATCAGCCCGCACCTTATCAGCTTACCCGCGATGCTCGCCTTCGGGCTCATTGCGCGGGGCCCGCTCTCCCCGGCCGAGCCGAGAGCGCTCCGGCCACTGGTCCGCGCGTACGGAGTTTGTGCAATCGTGTTTGCGCCGATCGGGCTCGTGGAGTTCGCGATTCAGGCCACCGGTGTTCCCTGGCTCGCCTCGCTGTCCCTCGACCATCTTTTCTATCTCGCCTGGAACATCGTCTCCATGAGCGCCGCCATCCAGCTCTTCAGGCCCGCCGACAGCGGCGACGCGATGTTCGAGTCGGTGCCCCGCGAACGGATCGACGCTCTCGGGCTCTCGCCGCGGGAAGCAGAGATGGCGGTCATGATCGCCCGCGGCCTTGCCAACAAGGAAATTGCGGACGAGCTGCACATCTCGCCGGCAACGGTCCGCACCCACAT
>JAWLED010000083.1:5394-12315 GCA_041686235.1 Spirochaetia bacterium
TTCGAACGTGAACCGTAACCTGATGCTACTGGTATTGATCGCAGGCTGTTGTGCCCCCTTCGCAGCAGCACAAGATGGATGGGACCTGTCCGTTGGAGCCGGGGTCGCTCAGACGCCGGTCTACGAAGGCTCGGAGTCCTATTTCATGTCGCCGTTTCCGTCGGTGGACGTCTCCTACACAACCGGAGGGTTGTCGATCTCAGCATCGATTCTCGACGGGCTCGGTGTGAGCTATATGCACGAAGGCCGCGGCGTACTGGGCAGCGTGTCGGTGAGCCCCGGAGCGGAGCGCGACAGCAAAGGCTATTCATTTCTCGCAACACGGGTCGACCACGACCGGCGCACGCGGGAGCTTTTGGAAGACACGCCTACCGTGCGGACCGTCGTCGCCGCAGATGCAACGCTCGGCGTTCTCACTCCGGTCGGGCTGCTCGGAGCTACCGCCGGGTACCGACCAAGCGTGGTCGAGTATGACGGCGGGGACGGCGGCGCGGGCGGCGGCACCGACGAAACCTACCAGGCATTCGTGGGCTCGCTTTTCTACATGATCGGAATGCCGGTCACCGAAAGGTTGAGCGTGATGGCCGTGTTGAGCCTCGAACTCATGGACGCCGACTACGCCGACGCGTGGTTCAGCGTTGAGGAGTCGACCACGTCTCTCGACGCCTTCGATGCGGATGCCGGCGTGCGAGCTGCCCAGCTGGCGCTGGAGGGCTCCTACATGTTCGCCGACCACTTCGGGCTCTCCCTGACCGCAGGCGAAATGCTCATGCTCGGCGACGCCGCCGAGAGTCCCTACACCCGCGGACAGTTCCAAACGGTCGCCATGCTCGAGGCCTTCTACAGCTTGCGGTAAGAACGGAGAAACTGATGCAGGCCTATTCTGAGTACCATTTGAAGTTCTACTTCTTGACCGCCTACAGTGCAACACTCCTGTTGTGGCTAACCGGCGCATATGTGAGCTTCCGACACCCGTCGGGAGCTCTCCGCCCGGCCCTCTACAACGCGGTGATGTTCTCAGGGCTCAGCGCGCCCTTCGTGGTCTCGGTTTCCATGATTCTCACCTCGCGCGACCGGGAGCTCATCCGCTCCTACCTGAGCCGAATGATCAACCCGAAACTGATTCAACCGGGAACCGCCGGCATCTTTCTGCTATTCATGCCGATGGTGGTCCTCGCCTCGGTATTGATATCGATTCTTCTCGGGGAGCCCGTCACCCAATTTGAGCTTGCCGAACACCCCGCCGTCGCGGACGGGCTCGCCCCGTTCGTGGTCACTCTCTTGCTCGCTGCAACCGTCGAGGAGCTCGGATGGCGAGGCTACGCCTTCGAGGGGCTCGAGACCCGGTACGGCTTTTTCCGTGCGTCGATCATCCTCAGCCTGCTGTGGTCAGTGTGGCTCCTGCCCCTTCTGCTTGTCACCGGCTCTTATCCGCACGTACTGATGCTTCAAAGTCCCTGGCTCGCGGTGAACTTCTATCTCGGCATCATTCCAATCGGCTTTCTCATCAGCTGGGTGTACGTAAAGAACGGCAACAGCCTGATCGCGGCCGTCCTCTTCCACGGCGCCGTCGTAGTCTGTACCGAGGCGCTTTCGCTCACTCAGGTCACGAGAGTGATTCAGAACGTCGTGCTGGTGGTCGTGGCAACAGGAGTCGTCGTCACCGACCGGGAGTTCCGTGTCGACGCGGAGCACCCCCGGCAAAGAGCAATACCGATGAGCGGGAGGTCCGCATGAAGACCGATACAACCCGCGCCCGCCTCAGCGGCTACCCCGGCCACGACGGCCACGGCGGCCACAGCGGCTACAGTCGCTTTCTCGTTGTATGGGCCGGCCAGCTTCTCTCGGGGCTCGGAACGGGTATGACCGGCTTCGCCCTCGGGGTACATGTGTTCACCGAAACCATGAGCGCCACCAGCTTTGGGATGGTGATCCTGTGCCTCTTCGTCCCGTCGATCGTGTTACGCCCACTTGGCGGTGTGTTGGCCGACCGCTTCGACCGCCGGATGCTGATCATCCTCGGGGACCTCGGGTCGGCGATGGGGGTCCTCTTCATCCTGTTCAGTTTGCGCACCGGGGATCTCAGCCCGGCTCGGATCTATCTTGGGATCGCGCTGAACTCCGCGTTCACCGCACTGCAAAACCCCGCCTACAAGGCCTCACTTACCGATCTGGTGAGCGAGGAGCAATTCGCCAAAGCCGGGGGTCTCGTGCAGTTGGCGTCATCGACCCAGCACCTCCTCGCGCCCCTCGCGGCCGGGTTTCTGCTCGTGCACGGCGGCCTGCACCTCGTTCTCATGCTGGATCTTGCCACCTTCGGTGCGGCCGTTGCCGGGGCTCTCTCCATCGGTGCCCGACTCGGGCCGGCCGCCGGCTCCGAGGGCTCCCAGCGCCCCAATGTGGGGACGGAGCTCACCGAGGGCCGGCACACCCTCACCGCACACCGAGAGGTCATGAGTGTCGTCTTCGTCATCTCGGGGGTCACGTTTTTCGTAGGAGTACTGCAAACACTGTTCGCCCCGATGATGCTCACGCTCACCGATGCCCGTACCCTCGGGGTGGTTCAGTCGCTCAGCGCCTCCGGCATGCTCATCACCAGCCTGATCATCGGCGTGTTCGGCATGCCGTCGGGGCTGAAATCCCGCATCTCCGTCAGCCTGGCGGCAACCGGAATCGCTCTGGCACTCATGGGGCTAAGCAGCAACGTTGCGTGGATAACCGTGACCTTTTTCTGCTTCTTCGCATGCCTCCCGCTTGTAAACACCACCGCCGAGGTGTTGATTCGCGCCGGCATCCCCAACGAAATGCAGGGACGGGCATGGGGCATCATCGGCGTACTCTCGCAGCTGGGCTACATTGCCGCATACCTCTCTGCCGGTATGCTCGCCGACATGGTCTTCAATCCTCTGCTAATGCCGAACGGCCTCCTGGCCGCCTCAGCCGGAAGAATCGTCGGGACCGGACCCGGCCGGGGCATCGCGCTGATGCTTTTGCTCAGCGGGCTCGGACTCGTCGCAACCGCAGCGGCCAGAGCTGCGTGGAATAATCCCACTGCGTTCCTCGCAGAACGCAAAGGAGCGTATCAATCATGATTTACGCACGTATTATCCGGAACGAGGTCGCCCGAAAGAAAGGCGCGATGCTCGTGGTGTTTGCGTTCATCCTGCTCGCCTCTCTTTTGGTGGCGGGCGGGGCCGCGCTGATCGTAGAGCTCAACAGCTCCCTCAACCGCCTCTTTGCCGATGCAAAGGCACCGCACTTCGTACAGATGCACACCGGCGAAATCGACCCCGCCGCGGTCGACGCGTGGGCGGAGGGCAACAGCTTGGTTGATGAGTTCCAGATCGCCGAGATGATCAGCGTTGACGGGTCCTCGTTGTTCCTCTCCGACTCGGAAGCACCACAGGAAAACAGCATCATGGACATAAGTTTCGTGGCCCAGAATGAGCGCTTCGACTACCTCCTCGACATGGACAACCGGCGGCTCGACCTCGAGCCCGGTGAGATCGGCGTTCCCGTGTACTACGCCGAGGAGAAAGGCGTGGGGGCAGGTGATCGGGTCACCGTGGCGGGCGAAGGCTACTCCCACGAGTACACGGTTACCTCACTGGTGCGTGACGCCCAGATGAACCCGGCAATCGTTCACTCAAAACGCTTTCTGCTCAACGCCGCCGATTTCGAGCGCCTGAAGGCCGACCTCCCCGACCGCGAGTTTCTCGTCGAGTTCCGCCTCACCGATCCGAGCAGGATCGATGAGTTTAGTAGTGCCTATGAAGACTCCGCCCTGCCGCAGCGCGGTCCCGCGGTGGATTATCAACTCTTCAAGATTCTCAATGCCCTAAGCGACGGGATCGTGGCAGCGGTCGTCATCATCCTCAGCCTCGTGCTGATGGTTATCGCCGGCCTCTGTCTGCGCTTCACCATTCTCGCGACCGTCGAGGAGGACTACCGCGAAATCGGGGTGATGAAAGCAGTGGGCATGCCGCGCGGGCGAATCAAAGGCATCTATCTGGCAAAGTACGTCGCACTCGGGGGAAGCGCCGCGGCACTCGGCTATCTTGCATCGCTTCCCCTCACGAGCCTGGTTACGGGAAACATTGCCCGCTATATGGGTCGTGCACCGCAGGGTGCCGCCGGCCTGGTGGTTCCGATGCTCGCGGCAGCGACCATCTTCGCCATGGTAGTCGTCTCCGCCATGCTCGTTCTTCGCCGTTTTGATCGGGTAAGCGCCGTGGAGGCACTGCGCGCGGAGGCCCGAAGCGAGGCCCCCCGCCCCGGACGAGTCCTTCCCCTTAGCGCCGGCCGGCTCTTCGACATCAACGTCTTTCTCGGCATGCGCGATGCGCTGCAGCGGTTCCGACTCTTCGGGCTTCTGACCTTCGTCTTCTTCTTTGCCGCCGGCATCACCCTCATCCCGCTTCACTTCCTCTCGACCATTCGCTCACCGAGCTTCATCTCCTACATGGGGATCGGCTCCTCCGATATCCGCGTTGACCTTCGTCAGTCCGACGATATCGACGAGCGCTTCGAAGAGGTGGTCGAGCACATCGCCGCGGACAGCGAGGTAGCCCGCTTCGCGCCGCTTGTAACCTCGCTTTTCACGATGGTCGGTGAGAACGGAGAAACCGAGCGATTGGCGGTGGAGACCGGAGACTTCAGCGTGTTTCCCCTCGACTATCTCCACGGCAGAGCGCCCCGATCACACGACGAGATCGCCCTTTCCTACCTAAACGCTCGAGACCTCGACAAGAAAGTGGGCGATACGGTCACGCTTCGCAGCGGCGGCGGGGGCGGCGCGGGGGCCGGCCAGGCCGACTTGCGTGGCAACGGGAACGCCGGCGGCGCGCGCGACCTCCCGATGCGCGTCACAGGCATCTATCAGGACGTGACCGACGGCGGGCGAACCGCGAAGGCGGTACTACCTCCGAACAGGGAGAACCTCCTCGCCTCGACGGTGAGCCTGGATGTGGCGCCGGGAACCGACGTGGCGGCCAAGATGCGCGAGTACTCCGAGCTCTTTGCCCCGGCCCGGGTAACGGATCTGAGAAGCTACCTCTCGCAAACGCTCGGCAACACGATCGACGGGCTGGTGATGGTGACCGCAGGCGCAACGGCGGTGGGCATGGCGGTGGCGGTGCTTATTACCTCGTTGTTCCTTCGCATGCTGATTAGCAAGGACTCAAAGCGCATTGCCGTCATGAAGAGCATTGGATTCTCGCTGCGCTCGCTGCGGGTTCAGTATCTCACCACGGCGCTGGTGCTCCTCGTCATCGGTATCGGGGCGGGAAGCCTGTTTTCCAATACCATCGGGCAGAGGCTCGTAGGCTTCGTGTGGGGATTCATGGGCGCCTCGCAGATCAGGTTCGTCATCGACCCGCTGCAGGCCTACCTCATCATGCCGCTCTTGCTCATGCTTACCGTGGCGATAACGACCATGGTCAGCATACGCGGCATTAAAGAACAGAGTATCGCGGCGACAATCGCCGAATAAAGATTCACGGAATAAGGGAGATAACCAAATGAATACGCTACTTGAATCGAAACAGCTCAAAAAGAGTTACCGCCTCGGCAAGAACAACGAAGTATCGGTGCTGAAAGATGTAGACCTTCGAATACACGAGGGCGAGTTCGTCTCGATCATGGGGCCCTCGGGCTCGGGGAAATCCACTCTCCTCTATAACCTCTGCGGCATGGACCGCATGAGCTCCGGAGAGGTGCATTTCAAAGACCGGGAGCTCAGCCGGCTCTCGGAGAAGGAGCTCGCGCGGCTGAGGCTAACGGAGATGGGCTTCGTCTTCCAGCAGATTCATTTGCTTTCGAACCTCTCCATCTTCGACAACATCATTCTCTCGGGCTATCTCGCAAAAAGCACCGGGCGCAGAGAGGTCGAGCGTCGGGCCCGCGAACTCATGGACATCACGGGAATCGCCGAGCTCGCAGGTAACTCCATTGCCCAGGCCTCGGGCGGCCAACTGCAGCGAGTGGGCATCTGCCGTGCCCTCATTAACGAGCCGCAGATCCTCTTCGGCGACGAACCGACCGGCGCCCTCGACTCGCGCTCGGCGACCGAGATCATGGACCTCTTGAGAGAGGTCAACGACTGGGGTACCACCATCATGCTGGTCACCCATGACGTCAGAGTGGCCGCAAGAAGCGATCGCGTGCTGTTCATGATCGACGGCCGCATCGCCGCGGAGAAGGAGCTCGGCCGATATCTCGGCAACGGGACCTCCGCCCGGGCGCGGGAGGAAGAGCTCAGCGGCTGGCTGCTCGAGCGGGCGGCCTAAGGGAGGCACGAGATCAGACGATGAGGCGCACGCCGGCGCGCAGCAAGAACCAGTATGCGACGATCCGCGGCGCCCGCGACAGAGCGCCGAGGAGGAATAGCCCGAAAGGCAAGCGCATCATGCCGGCGATCCACGAGACGGTAGAGAACGGCAGGGGTGTGAGTCCGGCAAGGATCACACCCCACACGCCGTAGCGCTCGATGATGCGGGCACCTTTCGCGTAATAGCCCGCGACGGTCCGACGGACGAAACGGAGCCGGTAGAGCGCCCTGCCGATCCAGTACCCGCATATTCCGCCGAGCACCGAAGCCACGCTCATCACCGTGAGCAGAGGAACCGGATTCCAGGTTATGGTGATGGGCAACAAAATGTCGAGGGACGCAGGGACGATGAAGGTGTCCACGATGAACACGAATGCGAAGATGCCGATGAGGCCGCCCCGGCTCGCCGCGTCGCGCCCGATTCGCTCGAGCGGAACATCGAGGAGGATCAGAAGGACCGCAACACTGAGGAGCGCAAGCAGGAGCAGAACCGACCTGAGGACAAGCTTCCCCGGCTCGATCGGCTTCTCCGCGGGCTCCGGCTCGGGGTGCGCGTGCCGCCCCGGCCCGGAGTGCGGCTGCGAACGCGGGGC
>JAWLED010000183.1:0-2812 GCA_041686235.1 Spirochaetia bacterium
GCGACACCGCAGAAGGCGGCGCCGCCGGCCCCCTCGGTGCCGAGCGGTGAGCGGCAGCGACGGGTCAAAATGAGCTCACTCAGGCGTCGTATTGCCGAGAATCTCGTGGGCTCCAAGCAACACGCCGCCCACCTGACGACCTTTAACGAGGTCGACATGTCCGAGGTCATGTCGCTTCGCAAAACGTACCGCGACGATTTCGAGAAGAAATACGGCGTCAAGCTCGGCTTCATGTCGTTCTTTCTCAAAGCAGCCTGCACAGCCCTCGCCGATCATCCGGAGGTCAACGCGTTCGTTGACGGAGAGGAGATCGTCTACAACGACTACTACAATATCGGCGTTGCGCTTTCGAGTGAGCGCGGGCTGATCGTGCCGGTCGTGCGAGACGCCGACACGAAGAGTTTCTCCGAGATCGAAACAGAGATACTCGACTTCATCGAGCGGGCGCAAAATCGCAAGATCATGCCCGACGAGCTCGGTGGGGGAACATTTACCATCTCCAACGGCGGCGTGTTCGGCTCGTTACTCTCCACGCCCATTCCCAACCCGCCGCAAACCGCCGTTCTCGGCATGCATACCATTCAGCAGCGCCCCGTGGCCATAGACGGAGACGTGGCGATTCGTCCCATGATGTATCTTGCGCTGACCTATGATCATCGCATCATCGACGGACGGGAGGCGGTACAGTTTTTGGTCAAGATCAAGGATCTCATAGAGGATCCCCGAAAGATGCTTCTGGAGTTGTAACGTGAGTGACGAGGAAACCTATGATGTCATTGTAATCGGAGCCGGTCCGGGAGGCTACGTCGCCGCCATTCGCTCAGCACAGCTGGGGCAGAAGGTTGCTATTGTCGAGAAGCGTGCCACGCTCGGCGGCACCTGCCTCAACATCGGCTGTATCCCCTCCAAGGCGCTACTCGACTCGAGTGAGTTCTTTGCCCGCACAAAACACGAAGGCTCAGAGCACGGTATCGTTAGCACGGGGCTCGAGCTCGATCTGCCCGCCATGCATACACGTAAAGACGCGGTGGTTCACAAGCTCGTATCCGGCGTGTCCACCCTGATGAAAAAGAACAAGATTGCCGTCCATACCGGAACCGCGCACCTCGAGGAGCCCGGCCGGGTTACGGTGACCGCCGAGGACGGGTCCACCTCCACCATCTCGGCAACCAACATCATCATTGCGAGCGGCAGCGTGCCACAGGAGCTGCCGTTTATGCCGTTTGACGGATCGAGGGTGGTAAGCTCGACCGAAGCGCTTGCCTTCGACTCGGTGCCGGAGAAGCTCGTGGTGGTGGGCGCCGGAGCCATTGGCCTCGAGCTCGGAAGCGTATGGGCCCGCCTCGGGGCACAGGTAGACGTGGTCGAGATCCTTCCGGAAATCCTCGCCGGATGGGACCCCCAGACCGCGAAGAGCCTGCGTCGGGAGCTTTCCAAACAGGGGCTCAATTTCCACCTCAAGACCAAGGTGACCGGCGTTAATACCTCCAAAAAGCAGGGGGTTACCCTCGAGGCTCAAGATACGGACGGGAATGCAGTGAGCTTCGAGGCCGACAAAGTTCTCGTGGCGGTCGGCCGGCGCCCCTACGCCGAAGGTCTGAGGCTCGGGCAAGCGGGTGTGGAGCTCGAAGAAGATGGAACACGGATCAAAATAGACGACCGGTTCCGCACGAGCGCGTCCGGCGTCTACGCTATCGGCGATGTCGTGCGAGGGCCCATGCTTGCTCATAAAGCCGAAGACGAGGGCATGGCGGTCGCCGAGATTATCGCCGGAAGCGGCGGCGGACATGTCAACTACGATGCCGTTCCCAACGTCGTATACACCTGGCCGGAGGTTGCTTCGGTGGGACACAGCGAAGATGCACTTAAGAAGGAGGGCAGAGACTACCGCAAGGGACAATTCCCCTTTGCCGCAAACGGGAGGGCCCTTGCAATGGGCGCCTCTGCCGGCTTCGTGAAAATCCTAGCCGACGCGCATACCGACCGCGTGCTCGGGGCCGACATTCTCGGTCCGTATGCGTCCGATCTGATAAGCGAAATCGTATCCGTGGTGGAGTTCGGTGGGAGCTCTGAAGACATCGCCCGTACCGTTCACGCACATCCTACGCTTCCCGAAGCGGTGCGTGAGGCGGCTCTGGCAGTAGACAACAGATCGATCCACGGCGCGTGAGCGTTACGGATCAGCCTAAAGAAGGGAGAACAACAGTATGGCAAGTACGGAATATTCAAAAGGTCTCGAGGGCGTCATCGCCGCGGAGTCGGAGATTTGTCGAATCGACGGGGAAAACGGCAAACTCTACTACCTCGGGTATCCGATCAGCGAGCTCGTGGAAAAGGGAACGTTCGAAGAGGTCGTGTATCTGCTCCTCTACGGCGAGCTTCCGACTCGAGATGAGCTCGAGCGTTTTTCGAACCGCATGCGCAAGGGCCGCCATCTCAAAGAGCCCATCCTCGATATGATCCGCGAGTTTCCCCACGATTCCCATCCCATGGAGCTCTTGCAGGCGGTGGTGTCGTACCTCAGCAGCTACGTCGACCATAAGATCCAGCATGATGCCTATTGCAACTGCCGGACGACGCTGCATCAGGTCGTACAGCTTTCCACCGCCGTTGCTGCACTCCATCGGTTTCGAAACGGGCAGGAGTATGTTCCCCCGCGCATGGACCTCTCCCACGGCGCCAATTTCCTCTACATGATGAGGGGCGAAGAGCCGAGCGAGCTCGAAGGCGAGATCATGGACAAAGCGCTCATCCTCCATGCCGAGCACAGCTTCAACGCCTCCACCTTTACTGCGCGCGTCGTGGCCTCGAC
>JAWLED010000013.1:0-6132 GCA_041686235.1 Spirochaetia bacterium
GCGCCCGGCGCGGCCGCTCAACTACGCAAAATCATGCGCGCCGCCCAAAGCGCGCAATTTTTTGCGCGCAAGTTCGTGCAGGTCGACCGCCACGCCGGTGGTCCAACTGATGGCGGTGTCCTAATTTGTTTTGAGACCGCCGCTTAGAAAAATACTTCCGGCCCGGGCTGCCTGGCACAAGAGTTGCAATGTATTACATGACATACACTGCTTCCCGCGAAACAGGAGGCCCGGCAGACCATGGAAAAAACGTATCGCGTACTTGTTATAAACCCAGGCTCAACGTCCACGAAAGTTGCCGTTTTCGACAACGAAGTACCAATCCTCGAGCAAACCCTGCGCCACGCAACCAAAGAGCTCGATAAATACGAGCGCATCTCCGATCAGTTCGGCTTGCGAAAGCAGGTCATTCTCGACGAGCTCGCCGCGGACAATATTTCGGTAAAGTCGCTTTCCTGCGTGGTCGGGCGCGGCGGGCTCATTCACCCGGTTTCGGGCGGAACATACGAAGTGAATGAGCACATGATCTCCGACCTGCAGGTCGGCGTGCTCGGAGAGCATGCCTCCAATCTCGGCGGGATCCTCGCCCACGAAATCGCCGCTGAAACCGGAATCCCGAGCTATATCGTTGATCCGGTCGTCGTCGACGAGCTCGAGGAGGTGGCACGCCCCTCGGGCATACCGGACTTCGACCGTACCAGCATCTTTCATGCACTCAACCAAAAAGCGGTGGCGAGGCGCTTCGCCGCCAACCAGGGCAAGAGTTACGACGAGTTGAACCTCGTCATCGTTCATCTCGGCGGCGGCATCACGGTGGGCGCCCACCGGCGTGGCCGCGTGGTCGACGTCAACGACGGGCTCAACGGCGAGGGCCCCTTTACTCCGGAGCGAAGCGGCGGGCTCCCCGCTTTGAAACTTGCAAAGCTCTGCTATTCGGGCGAGTTCAGCCACAGCGAAATGAAAAAGAAGATCAAGGGAGGCGGCGGCCTCGTCGCCTACCTCGGAACCAACGACGGGCGTGAGGTCGCACAAAAGATCGACGACGGCGACGAGACGGCGCGGCTCGTCTACGAGGCCATGGCGTATCAAACCGCCAAGGAAGTCGGCGCAATGGCCGCCGTACTCGAAGGCTCGGTGGACGCGATCATCCTCACCGGGGGACTTGCTCATGACGAGCGGTTCTGCGAATGGGTAAAAAAGCGGGTCGCGTTTCTCGCCCCCGTGGAGGTATATCCCGGCGAGGACGAGATGAAAGCACTTGCCGAGGGCGCCATCCGCGTTCTCTCGGGAGCCGAGCCGGCGCTCGAGTACCAAGGGGCTGCCGCGACCACCTCGACGACGGTAACACAATGAAACGGATTACCATTCTCACCGGACACTACGGAAGCGGGAAGAGCGAGGTTGCCATCAACCTCGCCCTCAGACAGGTAAACGGCGAGCGCAGCCTTGCGCTCGTTGACCTCGATGTCGTAAACCCGTATTTCCGCTCGCGTGAACAGCGATCCTTGCTCGAAGAGCACGGGATCCGCGTCATCGCCAACGCGCTCGGCCAGGATGTCGGCATGGACATCCCCGCCATCTCGGCGGAGATTAACGCGCCGCTTCAGAACAAAGGCACCCAAGCCATCATCGACTCCGGCGGTGATCCCGCCGGTGCACGCCTGCTCGGACGTTTTCGAAACATGCTGCCCCGCGAGGAGACCGACGTCTTTTGCGTGGTGAATGCCTCCCGGCCGGAGACCTCGAACGCTGAGGGTATCAAGGAATACCTCCATGGAATAGAGGAAAGCTCGGGACTCGAAATCACCGGGATCGTAAACAACACCCACATGCTCGAGCACACCGAGATTTCGCATATTCGCAAAGGCAACGAGATATGCAAAGAGGTGAGCACCGAGCTTGATATACCGATTCGTTACGTCGGAGTCTTCCGGCCGTTGGTCGGAGAGGTAACGGACGAAATAGTTGGAGAGATACTGCCGATTTCCATGTACCTGCGAGAAACATGGATGTCGAGGTGAGCATAATCTGAGGAGGACACGCCCATGGCAAAGGCCAAAGGAAAGGTAACCTTCGACACGGACCGCTGCAAGGGCTGCGAGCTCTGCACCTCGGTCTGCCCGGTCGATATCGTAGTGATGGACACAAGCACCATCAATGGCAAAGGCTACAACCCGGCAACCGTCAATGATATGGACAAGTGCATCGCGTGCGGCAATTGCGCAATGATGTGCCCCGATCTTGTCATCACGGTTGAACGAGTCGCGTAATCCGGAGGTGAGTTTATGGAAAAGATCTTGATGAAAGGAAACGAGGCGATCCCGCAGGCAGCGATACGCGGGGGTTGCCGATTCTTCTTTGGATATCCCATCACGCCGCAAAACGAGATCCCTGAATACATGTCCCGCGAGCTTCCCAAGGCCGGCGGCACGTTTCTGCAGGCGGAAAGCGAGATCGGCGCGATCAACATGGTCTACGGTGCAGGCGGTGCAGGCGCACGCGTGATGACCTCATCCTCCTCGCCCGGTATTGCCCTCAAGCAGGAAGGCATCAGCTACATCGTCGGCTCGGAGGTTCCCTGCGTTATCGTGAACATGATGAGAGGCGGTCCCGGCCTCGGCGGAATCCAGCCTTCCCAGGCCGATTACTTTCAATCGACCCGCGGCGGGGGAAACGGCGACTATTACATGCCCGTGTTTGCCCCGGCAAACATCCAGGAGGCGGTCGACATCATGATCGAGGCCTTCGACATTGCCGACTACTATCGTCACCCCGTGATGCTTTTGGGCGACGGCATGATCGGCCAAATGATGGAGCCGGTCGAGTTCAAGGAACCGCCCAAGCGCGACCTTCCCCCCAAGGACTGGGCAACCGACGGCACCGGCGGAACACGCGAGCCCAACATCATCAATTCGCTGCGGCTCGACCCCGCCGACCTCGAGAAGCTCAACATCAAGCTGCAGAAAAAGTACCAAGAGATGCGTGAGAACGAGACGCGCTATGAAATGTTTCACACCGAGGACGCGGAGTTCGTCTTCGTCTCCTACGGCACCAGCTCCCGCATCGTCAAAAACGCCGTCAATCAACTGCGCGAGAAGGGCATAAAGGCCGGCCTCATTCGCCCCATCTCGGTGTGGCCCTTCCCCCATCGTGCGTTCGAAGAGCTCCCCGCATCGGTCCGCGCACTCATGGCGGTCGAAATGAGCCACGGTCAGATGATCGACGACGTCAAGATCGGTGCCGCCGGGCGCTGGCCGGTCGGTTTCCACGGACGCTCGGGCGGTATGATTCCCACCGAAGCCGAGATCGTGGAAGCGTGTGAGAATATGTTTGCGGAGGTCAAGTAATGCCTGTTGTATTCGATAGAACAAAAGGACTAACCGATGTCGAGACCCACTACTGTCCCGGCTGTACACACGGAATCATACACCGGCTCGTCGGTGAAGTGATGGAAGAGATGGACCTGCTCGGCAACGCGATCGGCGTAGCGCCGGTCGGGTGCTCGGTGCTTGCCTACAAATACTTCAACTGCGACATGCACGAGGCCGCTCACGGGCGGGCGCCGGCCATGGCAACCGGCGTTAAGCGAGTTCACCCCGACAATACGGTGTTCACCTATCAAGGTGACGGAGACCTCGCCTCCATCGGAACCAACGAAATCGTGCACGCCGCCCACCGTGGCGAAAACATCACGGTAATCTTCGTCAACAACGCAATTTACGGAATGACCGGCGGGCAGATGGCACCAACCACGATGATTGGACAGCGGACTACTACTTCGCCCCTCGGGCGCGACGCGAAACATACCGGTGAGCCCATCCGGGTATCCGAGATGCTGGCAACCATAAACGGCTCGGCGTTCATAGAGCGCGTTTCGGTGCACAAGCCGGCCCATGTTCGAAAGGCCAAGAAAGCAATTCGTGCGGCCTTCGAAACCCAACAGCAGAAGCAAGGCTTCTCCCTCGTGGAGGTCCTGTCGACCTGTCCGACGAACTGGGGCATACCCCCGGTGGAGGCGCTCCAGTGGCTTGCCGACAATATGATGCCGTACTATCCGCTGGGCAACTTCCGACATCCCGAAAAGGAGGTTCAGTCATGATGGAGGAGAAAATCATAGCCGCCGGTTTCGGGGGCCAGGGCGTGATGTCGCTTGGACGACTCATCGCCTATACCGGCATGCACAACGGCAAAGAAGTTTCCTGGGTTCCGTCTTACGGCCCCGAGATGCGTGGCGGTACGGCAAACTGCAATGTGATCGTCTCCGACACCCCCATCGGCTCGCCGATCATCAACGGGGATGCGACGACCGCAATAGTGATGAACTATCCGTCAATGGTGAAGTTCGTCTCCGAGCTCAATCCGGACGGGCTCATGCTGTACAACAGTTCGCTCATCGAGAAGGAGCCCGAACGAGATGACATCCGAGTCATTGCAGTGGACGCAAATCGCCTCGCGCAAGAGTCCGGCAGTCTGAAGGTTGCAAATATGGTCATGCTCGGTGCCTTTCTCGAGGCTTCGAAGATCTTTGAGCTCTCGGAAGTCGTAGATGCGCTCAAAAAGGTTTTCGGGCCCTCGAAGGAAAAGTTCATACCGATGAACGAAGAGGCACTCAAACAGGGCATGGAGGTCGTTAACGCGGTAAAGGTGTAACGAAAATGACGAGTTTTAGTGACGTATTGCACGAAGCACAGTCCTACGGTCCACACACCATTTCGGTGGCCTGTTCTCAAGACCCCGACGTGCTCGAAGCGGTCTCCGAGGCTACGGCGCACGGCATAGCCGACGCTCTCTTGTTCGGGGATGCGGAGCAGACGAAGTCGATTGCCGAGGAGCACGGATTTGATATCTCCAACTGCTCCCTTGTCGATG
Organism: Spirochaetia bacterium; assembly: GCA_041686235.1. Classification (GTDB taxonomy): domain Bacteria; phylum Spirochaetota; class Spirochaetia; order DSM-27196; family PWMO01; genus JAAAOH01. The sequence continues at coordinate 4,870 of JAWLED010000013.1, forward strand.
CAAAAGACCCGACGGAGGCGTCTATGCTCGCGGTAAAAGCGGTGAGCAACGGCGACGCTCAGGTGCTCATGAAAGGCTTGGTGGATACCTCGGTGTTCATGAAGCAAGCGCTGAACTCCGAATACGGTCTTCGCGCCGGCGGAATACTGAGCCACGTGGCGGTATTCAGCGTGCCGGGCTACCCGCGGTTGCTCCTCGGCACCGATTCGGCCATCAACATTGCTCCCGACCTCGAGCAGAAACGCCAAATTATCGAGAACGCGTGCGGCTTTGCCCACGCCATCGGGATTCCGACTCCGAAGATCGCCCTGCTGTGCGCCAAAGAGAAGGTCGACCCGAAGATGCCCTGCACCGAAGATGCCGCGCGACTCGTCGAGATGAACGAGTCCGGCCAAATCTCCGGGTGCACCGTCGGCGGGCCGTTTGCCCTCGACAATGCCGTATCTCTCGAGGCGGCAAAGCACAAGGGCATCGTTCATCCGGTAGCCGGACGCGCCGACGTGTTGGTCTCCCCGGATATCGAGGCCGGAAACATACTCTACAAGAGCCTGGTCTTTCTCGGGGGCGCAAAGAGCGCGGCGATCGTGGTCGGCGCTCGAGCACCGATCGTGCTTACCTCGCGTGCAGACTCGAGCGAGACAAAGCTCAACTCCATCGCGCTCGCGGTGCTGCAAGCAACCGCAGACGCCCAATCGGCCGAAGCCGAGGTGCGGTGGTAGCGGTGCCGGCGCACTCACCGAACCCTGAAGACGCACAGGCCGTCGCACACGCGCGCTCGGAGCTCGAACGTCTGAGCGAGGCGGCGGTCGATGCGTCGAGCATGATATACATGCTCAAAGCGGGGTTCTTCGGCTACGCCGCTTCAGAGATCAACCTCTACACCGTGGGGCCGGTGGCGCAAGAGGTCGGCTGGCCGGAGTTGCCCGTGAGGATCGCCGATCTCAGGCGTGGCGGAGACGTGGGGTGGACGCGAGACACGATCGAGATAGCACACGCCTTCGTCGACTCCGACACCGGGGCCAATGACGAGCTGCTGCTGCGTCTCGCCGCCGCACGCAGCCTTCCGGTAATCAGCGAAGACCACGGCGTGCTCAACCAAGCCGAAGAGCACGGACTCCCCTACTTCAACGCACTCATGGTTCTCGCGCTCGTCCGTATCCGTAACCGCATTACGGAGGACGACTACGAAGAGTGTTTCGAGTTACTGCGCGGTGTCGGGCACTATGGACTCGACGTGCTATCGTTCTCGCGGGCGGTCGCACG
>JAWLED010000013.1:6232-24367 GCA_041686235.1 Spirochaetia bacterium
CGGTTCGACGGCGGCGCGACACCACTCCCCCGCAGGTTACTGAATGACCAAGCTATCGAAATACTCTATCACGTGCGCCACGAATTCCTCGCGAGCCGCTTCTTCCATATCGTTGAACGCAAAGGAACGCGAAGCTTCCCGGCTGACCCCGCTTGCCCTATCCTGCTCGTTGTAGGCAACGACGACTGAGTCGGACGGATCGACGAACTCGAGGTTCATATACCACCGGGTGACCTCGTATTTGCCGTCCTCCTCCGCCTCGAGCTCGGCCTCGCCCCTGACTTGGAGCGGGCCGTCCTGCGAAACAACGAACCCTTCGGAGCTCAACGCCTCGCCGAGCGCCTGCTCGATACGAGCGGCGCCCTCGCCGCTCAACGTTATCCGATACGCCATGCGCGAGGCAAGCTCGGCGCGGCGCTCCGTTACCTCCTGCTCGTCATAGGGAAGCTGCAGGGTCCGGGCCATGGGGGCAAAGATGATTTGAAGCTGATCGATGAGCGAGCGGTTATTCTGTGCGACAACATTGGCAGCGCTTAGGTAGGCAAACCGCCGCACGACACCCTCTTCCCCGCGGCTCTCTTGCATGAATCGACGGACCTGCTCGCCGTTTTTTTGGATAAGATCGCGGTATACCCGCCCCGTTTCCATTCGATTCATGTAGGCGATAACGTGAACACGGCCCTGGGAATCGGTAAAGCTCTCCCCGTGCTGAACATTCACGAGTCGCTCGTCCGACTGGACGCTTGTAGCCCCGGCTATCTCAACCTCGCTTTCGGTGAGTGTTTCAGAGCCGCGCGCGATCTCCCGATAGCGCTCGTTTATCCGATTATCAACCGACACGCGCGCCTCGAAGACCTGAGAAAGTGAGCCAAGCGCATCTTGCTCCGCCGACCGGCGCGTATCCCCGGAACCAATTGCCGAGAGGTATTCCTCGTCGGGATAGACCGATTTTGGATCTTCATACCACTGGGGAACGGATCCGCTCCCCTGCCCGCCGTCCCCGTTGCCCCTCGAGCTCGACGGGGAGGAGGCACAGCCTGTGACAACCACGAGGGCCGCAACTATACTCAAAACGCCGAGGAATCGCCTGTTCATACATGCATCCTTTATCATTGCTACCCTATCTCGGAGTATACGAGGTAACTAAGTTCAAGCCGGACTTCTCGATGAGGCGCGGCCCAAACGACTCTTCGGCAACCACAGTCCCTTGTTTCCCCACATACCGAACCCTAACACGGTGCTCGCCTTCCGGGATTTCGAACTCCCCGACGTAGGCAAACGCAGGAAAGTAGCGAGATACCCGCAGGTCGGCCCGCTCACTGGCGTCGACCGCCACGTCGGTGGCAATCCCGGCCGCAATACTTCCAATGACTCCTAACGTGCCCGCATTCGCGCCGGCCTTCTGGAGCTCTTCCTTTCCGCGCTCGGCAAGGATGCCTTTAATCACCACGCGGGTAATCGTTTTTAGATAGATCAGCGGCCTGCGAACTTCGAAGGTTTCCTTGGCCACTCGCTGGATGCTCTCGATGCGGTCGAGCGTTCCGACCGGCTCGCCGTCGACAAGCACTTCTATGCGCCGGACGTCACTGCCTCTCGTCGTCATCCGCGGAAGCTGGAACTTGAACCGGTACCCGCCTTCGACGCCGGGAAACGGAAACGCGTCGAGTTGTGTCGTTTCGAGGGTGCCGCGGTCGTTCTCGCGCTCCTGCTGCACGATGACCAGATTGCGCTGGGTAATGACCCGAAGCGTGTCTGCCCGCTTGTCGGGAGACTCCCCCGTGAAGGCCATGACAACCAGGCGCGGCCCCACATCGCGGTCGAGCGCGTCGGAGAGGTCCGGCTGCTCGAAGTCGTACACATTCGGCTGTAGCCGAAACGCCTCGTCGATCTTCCGTCGGTCGATGCGGGCATCGTCGTAGTCGCCTTCGGCGCGGTAGGCGATCATGCTGAGATATCGCGCCAGGGCGGAATTGTGAAACTCCGTGTCGCCCGGCTCGAAATCCATTCCCGCCTCGTCGGTCTCCTCGGCGCTCTCGTAGCCTTCGGCAACCTCGCGGTACTTGTCTTCGAGCAGGTTCAACTTGTTGTTGATGCGCCGCACCTCTACGAAGGCCGAATCAAACTCGTCCTGGGAGAGAAAGTTGAGCGCCTTGAAGACGTTGAGATAGATGTCCTCGTAGTCCTCCCCCGCATAGTCCTGCTTCGTATCGTTTACGAGCAGCGTGGCCGCGGCCTGACTGATGCTCTTGGTAAAATACTCTTCGATGAGGAACTCCGCCTCATTGAGATGGCGGGTGCTCTCTTCAAAATTGTCGCCGTAATGGTGGAGCAGCCCCACGTCGAGATGATAGAGGACTTTATCCCTGTCGTTGTAGAATACCTCTCTGTCGTCGCCCGAAAGCGTTTCGGCAGCCTCGGTGTATCGTCCGCTTCGAGCAAGGTCGTCGACCTCGATAAACGCCGTGTTTCTCGTGGTCGTGCACCCCGCCATACTTAACAAGGCGAACGCCCCGAGCAGGGGAACAAGCCTTCTCACCATAGTTCAGCGCCCTCGGCTACCGGTGCGGCCTCATCGGGCTACCACCGACTCCGACTCTGCTCGATGACTTTCTTGATCTTTTTGGTATTTATCCAGGCCTTCACATTTGACTCGATGTCGATGAGCTCGAGGTCGACCTGATATAGGATAGCGCGCTTACCCTCGACCTGGTCACTCTGCGAGGTAATGGTTCCTCGCAACATGAAGTCTGCTCCCGTTTCCTCACCGAGTCGGTTGATTGTCTCTGTGGAGGCTTCTTCCTGTTGGTCCAGCCGCTCTTCGCGGATTTCCTCACGCTCCTCGGCACTGGCGACGAAGGTAACCTGCCCGCTGTTTATCAACTCTCGCTCCATGTCGTTGATAAAGGGCTCGGTGTCGATGTGCTCCGAGCTGAGATTTCGAACGTTCCCGACAATGACGACCGGCCGTCGATCTTCTTCCTGACGGAAGTTCGACAGCCACCCGCTGTCGAGCAAGTTTTCGATCATCTCCTCGGCAACTAACCGGCTGTCCGTATCGTTCCACCGGCCGCTCAAATCAGTGGTCGTATCCGCCGAGGTTCTCTCCACCGTACGCGACGGCGTCGCACATGCGCCGAGAACGAATAGCCCAACCACAGCCAAAATCAGTAACCGCTTCACACGCCTCATGTTATATTCCATCCCGTTGGTGAGTATAGCCCCACTAGACAGCGCGGTCAAGCAAACGTTCACTTCACCGTGTGCAACCGCCTACTTCGGGTACACTCATTGTTTTTTGCGATACATTAGAGTATATGTTATGAGACCGTCCTATGGAACATATCCGTGCCTCCCTATTCGTCCTTCTCACGACCAAGGTGGTGACAAACACTATGACCAACCGAATACTACCGAACAGAACGGCGAATAGGCCGCGCCGCAGCCCCCTAAGCCTGGGAGACGGCTTTTCGCGCCGCGTGGGTGGTCGCGTAAGCCTGGGAGACGGCCTTTCGCGCCGCGTGGGTGGTCGCGTAAGCCTGGGAGACGGCCTTTCGCGCCGCGTGGGTGGTCGCGCGCTCATACTCGTCGTGCTGTTGCTTGCCGCCGCCACAGCACCGGCGGTGGGGCAAGAGTTCGGAAGAATTGCCTATCTCGAGGGCTCGGTTACGATGTATCAGCAGGGCGAAGAGCGATTCGCCGACATCGGTGCCGAGGTATATCCCGGGGACCTGCTTCGCACCGGCGGAGACGGGTATCTCGAGCTCGAAATCAAACCCGGCCCCACAACGGTCAAGGTTGCCGAGGACACCGCGCTCTATGTGGAGCGCCGCGATAGCCACGGCCGGCGCGAGACCGGATTCCGGCTGCTACGGGGGAATCTCGATTTCGTTGTAAAGCGCCTCGCCGGCGACGAGGCCGTATCGGTAGATGCTCAGTCGGCCTCGATGGGCGTTCGGGGCACGGAGTTCGCCGTACGAACGAGCCCGGACGACTCGGTGGCGGTGGGAGTCTCCGACGGCAGCGTAGAGGTAACCGGCGAGGGGGCTACGGTCCGCGCGGATTCCGGCGTCGTGGTTGAAAGCATTCAACAAGGCGAGCTCAGCTCTCAAGAGGTGGGCTCGGATGAGATCGACGAGTACCTCGAAGGATGGAGAGAGACCCGTCTGCAGGCGTTCCGCTCGGGCGCCGAGACATTCGTTACCGCCTACGCCCGTCGCTACCTCGACCAACGGCCGCGGTTCATCGCCGCCTATCGAGCACTCTCTACGTACGCCGACCGCTTGAGCTCGGCAGTCGAAGACGACGAGCGGCGAGACCGAGGCGGCAGGTTTCAACTGCGCGCCGAGGTCTCCGGAGCGGCCGTACAGGTACGTAGTATTCTGCCCGTCTTTGAGAACACCTTCTACCGGCTCGCAGAGCTCGGGCAATTCCACGAAGAGGGCGTGGGGCGCACCCAAATAGACGAGGGGCTTAACAGCGAGCAGTTTTTCAGCAGATATGACACAGAGAAAGGACGGATCGAAGCTCAGTTGGCGCAGGCGCGGTATTTGCTTACGTTGTATCGCAAGATCGAGGAAGAATCGATGGGCGGCCTTCCATCGGGAGAGTCTCTTTTCGATTCCGATTCCATGAGGCCTAACTTTTGAACCGAATGCCGATGTTTAATGAGCGTCATCGAAGCACTTAAAGCCCGAAATCCGGAACATGTTATCGACGTGGAAGAAGATTTCGATCCATACAAGCAACACTATCGCTACTATGTTCGCGTGAATGACCGACGACTATCGATTCTGTATACAAAGCAGGAACTGAGCCACCACGTGATTACCCAGCATTCCGGCGAAATGATCTATACCGCGCTTGTCACCTACATCGAAAACGGCTTGGGGATACGGCTGCGATGATCAGTCCTCACCGCTGAGCAGCTCTCCATAGTACTCTTGGCGTCCGAGCGCGAGCATGAGAATGATATCGAGGTGGTTCTCTCGACTTGCCACCGTCATCGCGTCTTCGCCGTCCTCGGTAAGCGCGTACGGGTCGGCACCTTCCTCGACGAGGAACGTGAGAATACGCTTGTTGCCCACCCGAGTTGCGGTCATGAAGGGCGTCCATCCCGCGTCGTTCGTTTGTGAGACGTCCGCGCCGTTTTCAACGAGATACTCGACCATCTCGTAATCGTTGTTATCAATGGCAAGCCGCAACGGCGTCACCCCACCCCGTGGCTTCTCGGCATTTACGTCTGCTCCGTTTTCCACGAGGTATTCCACCGTTCGCCGGTTTTCTTCTTCCACGGCAACCATGAGCGGGGTTTCTCCGAGATTGTTGCGTTCGTCGATAGAACGGCCCTCTTCGAGCAGGCGCCCGATGCGGTCGACACTGTCCTGGCCGGCTGCGTTGTGGAGCTGTGTTGCGCAGGAGCCGAGGAAAAAGAGAACTACGATCACAAGCAAAATGAGCACAAATCTGCGTATCATAGATGTATCATAGGGGCAAAGAGCGGTGCGACACAAGCCGTGCGCAAAGAATGCCGTTTGACACGGGGGCGACGGAGGCGCATGCTTTCGGTAACGGCCGCTTTCGGTAACGGCCGGGCGTGGTGGAGCGCTGAGAGTTTAGCAATGAGAGCATCAATTACGTCGCTGATACGCATAACGGCGAGCTCACACGCTCGCAAGTGGCTCGTTACGCTTCTCACACTATGTGCGCTGAGCGTACATGCACAAGACGGGCAAGACGCGAGCCGACAACCCCCCGACCGCCCGGCACTCGGGCCGATCGTTTCACAGAATCTCCACCCGATGTACGCGCCGTTTGTTCAGCTTCCCGCCCGCTCGGCCCGGACCGTGGGACAGAACTCTATTGCTACCTTCATCCACGAGAGCTACGGGAATAACTACTTCTTTCACCTCGACGCCGACGATGACGACGGCGGCGACACGCTTATCTCGGAGCTCGACACCGAGGCCTCCTACACGACACTCGGATTGACGTGGGGCATCCACCCACGGGCGGAAGTCAACGGGTCGCTCCTGTTCGTAAGCCACTTCGACGGCGTGTTTGATCCCGCGATCGAAGCATATCACGACCTTCTCGGCCTCCCCAACGCCGGTCGAGGGAAGCGTCCGCAAAACGAGTTCTCACTGTACTTCAAAAATGACTCCGGCGAGCTCCTCGACGAAGAAGGCCCTATCATGGATATCACCGCATTGAATATCGAGCCGCGCGTGAATCTGGTCGAGAGCGAAGATGAGCGTTTCTTGCTGACCGTCGGCTCCACGGTGAAGCTGTCCCTCTCATCCCCAGCGGTTACCGCGACAAACTCCGGCGCCGACGTTGCGCTGCGCGCCTTCGCAGAATATCGGTGGCCGCGGGCGGACCTTTCAGCAAGCACCGGCGTGGCGTATCTCTCGCAACCCGACTACATTCCCGACGCCTCGTTTCGCCCCTGGATTATCCCGTTTACCGCCTCTTTCGAGTGGATGCTCAGCGACGGGTTCTCCCTCGGCACTACCATATCCGGGAACACCAGCCCATTCGATCTCGGGTATGACCGCACAGACCGCTTCACCGCGACAGCTACGATGGGCGGGATTTTCGCACTCGGCGAGCAGACCCAACTCCAAATCGCAACCAGCCAGGAGTTTTTTACATTTGCGGCAACCGACGTCGCCGTTCATCTGGCGCTGTCTTATGCGTTCGCCGAGCCATGGGAACCCCGACAGTAACGCGCTATTCGGCGGCACTACCCCGCGCCTTATTCGGCGGCGCGCTTGGCCGTATCAACGATCATACGGCCTACGGCCGGATAGAGCCACGTTGGAAAACTGCATCCCGGGGCGAGGAGGAACCTCGTCGAATCGCCGTTTTCGATGCCGCGCTCGGCGTTGCGGACTGCCTCGGCCGGCGTCACCGCCACGACGCGGTCTTTGTCGAGGCCCGACATGATCGTCCCAGCGAAGACGTTTCGCATCTCGGCCATACTTGGATTGGAGGGATCGGTGTCTTCGTAGGAAATGCATTGTACCGGCAACTCGACCACGTCCTCGGTATAGATGCCGTGGTCATGCACGTGAGCGGTGTTCATCATGCCGAGATCCTTGATTTCCTCGAAGATACGCTCGACGAACGGATAGGCGAACTTCATATAGGTCTCGTAGGGCAGCTGTTTTCGGGCGCCAAACGTCGACATGAAGATCCCCGAAGCGCCGGCCGAGAGCGAGGCCTTGCAGTAGGCAAGCACGTTATCGGTAACGATATCCAGCGCCTCGAGCAACGCGTCCGGTTCGCGCTCGGTGAGCTCCATCAGATGCTCTCCGCATACGTTGCGCTGTAAACACTGCCACGGCTCGAACACCGTGTCGAGGAAGTGCAGCTGTCCATCAAAATGCCGAGCAATGGTGTCTACCGCTTTCAGCTGCTCGGCCCAGTCGGAGGCGTGGATATCGAACTGCTCGAGTTTCTGCAGACCGTCGCGGTCTTTGACCTCGAGGAGTCCGTCGGGCATGGGGTAGTAGTAGTCGTTCATCACCTTGAGAAAATCCAGGTCATAGTACTCTGCGAATCGGATCGACAGATCGGCGATGACCTCCCCGCCCTGATGCTGGGTCCCAAAATGGTACCAGAACGAGACCGGCGGCCGGTCCACATCCTTTCCCGCCAGCGACCGCTCTACTCTCTCGCGCTTTGTCATAGACGTGCCCCCTTCGCTGTGCGCGCCGCATATTGTCCACTGCGCGCCGCCCTCTTCATGATGCCTCAGAACCCGGTGTGGGACAATAGCTTACCATACGGATTTACCTCTCAAAGGTTTTGCGGTTACATTAGCAGTGGAGAAAGCGGTCGCGAGCCGCCGATTCCCCCTCAGAGAGACCAACGGAGAGAGGAGAACGAGAGCATATGAAAATCACACAACTCGATAAGGTCGAAAAAACATCGATAGAGTCCGATGAGGCCAAAGGCGTGATTAAGCAACTGCCCGTGGGCACCCCCGACGGCGCTCCGAACTTCAGTATGCGCGTATTTACCGTTGAGCCGGGTGGCCACACCCCCTACCATGCCCACCCGTGGGAGCACGAGAACTACATTCTCCAAGGTAGCGGCGTGGTGCTGAACGAGGCCGGAGAGGCGAGTCCGGTCAAGGCAGGGGATTTCGCGTTCGTATCCCCTAACGAAAAGCACCAGTTCAAAAACACCGGCTCCGAGACACTCCGGTTCATCTGCCTCGTACCCAAAGAGCACGAGTAGCCCCGGGGCTCCGAGTCCGCCGCTCGGCGGGCACGTACCCCGCCCCCAACGGGGACACAACACAACGGGGACACAAAGAGAATAGCGGTATATATATTCGTGGTCTTGCCAACCGGGCTCATATTCTCTATGTTTCGAAAGCATATACTTCGAAAAGGAGAACGCAGATGAAGCACGTGCTGCTAGTGGCCCTTGCCCTGATGCTCGTGAGTGGGCTCGCCGTCGCCGGCGGAGAGCAGGAAGAGGGGCGACCGGAGCAAATCACCGTGGGAACCGACGCCACATGGCCGCCGATGGAGTTCGTAAACGAGGACAAAGAGCTCGTCGGGTTCGATATCGATCTGATGAAGCGTATCGCCGAGGAGGCCGGCTTCGAGGTCGAGTTTCAGAACACCGCCTGGGACGGCATCTTTGCCGGACTCGGTACCGGCGAGTATGATGCGGTCATTTCTTCGGTAACCATTACCGAAGAGCGCCAAGAGACGATGGATTTCTCCGAGCCCTACGTCAACGCCGGGCAGGTGCTGGTGGTCGAGCAGAGCACGAGTGGCGTGACCACGCTCGACGACCTGGAAGGTGAGGCGGTCGGTGCCCAGATCGGAACCACCGGCGCGATCGCCGTGCAAGAGCATGGGGGACCCGAGCTGCGCACGTATGACGAGATCGGGTTGGCAGTAGAGGATCTTGCGAACGGGAGAATTACCGGCGTTGTGGCCGACACGCCCATCGCAGCCAACTACGCACTGCAGAACGAGGAATACTCCGACTCACTCGAGATTGTCGGTGAGCCGTTCACCGAGGAAGTCTACGGGATTGCGGTGCAAGAGGGCAACGATGAGGTGCTCGCCATGATCAACGAAGGACTTGCCGCGGCAAAAGAATCCGGCTACATCGAAGAGCTCGAAGATAAGTGGCTGAGATAGATTCCTCGAACGCAAAGAAGCAAAGCATCACGGTTTCCGACGGGATGCTCATTCCCGACCGCGCCGAGAAAAATCTTTTCTCGGCGTGGCGGATTTCCTTTTTCGGGGCGATTTTCCTACTCATACTGCTCCCCATCATATCGCCCTCCCCCTATCGCGACATCATGCGATTCATCCCCGACGGTGTGTTGCGGACCTTTCAAGTCACCGTCATATCGATCGTGATCGCCTTGGTAATCGGGCTCATAACGGGGCTCGGCCGAATTTCGCGCAACAGCGTCATAAACCGCACGGCGACGGTGTACGTAGAGGTAATCCGCGGCATTCCCCTTCTGGTACAACTGTTCTACATTTACTACGCACTCGGGACTCTCGTGCAAGTGCCGCGTGTGACGGCGGCCATTATTGCAATGTCGGTCTGTTACGGCGCTTACATGGGAGAAATATTCCGAGCCGGAATCTCATCGATTCCCAAAGGGCAAATGGAGGCCGCCTTGGCCCTCGGGATGACCCGGCGCCAAGCGCTGGGCAAGGTCATCCTGCCGCAAACCGTACGCACCATTCTTCCGCCGGTGGGAAACGAGTTCATTGCGCTGTTGAAGGACTCCTCACTGGTTTCGATCTTGGCGGTGTCCGACCTTCTGCGGCGGGGCAGGGAGTACGCATCGACGAGTTTCGAATACTTCGAAAGCTACACCGTCGTAGCGCTGGTGTATTTGGTCATCACGCTGTTTTTCTCAAAGCTCGTAGCAATTATGGAGGATCGCCTTGGCCAAAGCGGAAACTAGGGTGCGAATCAAGAACGCGCGTAAAGTCTTCGGCTCGGTGGAGGCGCTTCGCGACGTGAGCTTTGACGTGCAACAGGGACAGGTCGTTCTCGTCATCGGCCCGTCGGGAAGTGGGAAAAGCACCTTGCTTCGCTGCGTCAATAGACTCGAAACGCTTACTTCCGGAGAGATCTGGATAGACAACGACAGCGTCACCGACCCTCACGGCGATATCCGCAAGATCCGCGAAGAGGTCGGGATGGTATTTCAGGATTTCAACCTCTTTCCCCACCTGACCGCCCGCGACAACATCACCCTTGCTCCGCGAACGGTGAAACATCTGCCCAAAGACCAGGCTAATCCCCGGGCTCGCGAGCTACTCAAACGGGTAGGCCTCGCGGACAAGGAAGATGCCTACCCGCGCCACCTGTCCGGGGGCCAGCAGCAACGCGTGGCAATTGCCCGAGCTCTTGCCATGGACCCCAAAGTGATGCTCTTCGACGAGCCGACCTCCGCCCTCGATCCGGAGATGATCAAAGAGGTCCTCGACGTCATGCTCGACCTCGCAAAAGAGGGCATGACCATGCTGGTGGTTTCCCACGAGATGGGCTTTGCACGGGCGGCCGCCGACACGGTCGTCTTCATGGACGAGGGGCGAGTCATTGAGTCTGCCGCGCCCTCGGAGCTCTTCGACAACGCCGGGCACGAGCGAACACGAAAGTTTCTCAAGCACATACTGTAGCCTACACGCCACGCAGCGCCGCGGCAGGTGCTCGGCGCGGCTCGGCACAGAGCGCCCCGTAGACGGCGAGCGGCGAGCGGCGGGCGGCGGGCGGCGGGCGGCGAGCGGCGAGCGGCGGGCGACGGGCGGCGACCCAGCAAAGCCTGTGCCCCGTGGCACGGTCAAGACAGGGGCAGGCTTACCTCGAAGGTCGTCCCACCCTCGCCCGTCTCCACGTCGACCGAGCCCCCGTGCGCATCGACGAACCGTTTAACGATGGCCAAACCAAGCCCCGTGCCCCCCTCTTTTCCACGGGTGGAGAAGGGAACGAAGAGATGGTTTCGAATATCTTCGGGCAAGCCCGGTCCGTTATCTGAAACAAGAAAGTAGACCGCCCCGTCACGCTGCTCCACGGCGATGCGGACTACGGGGTCGGCAACCTCCGACTTGACGAGCGCCTCCGCGGAGTTTCGAACGAGATTCGACAGCACCCGCTGCATTTTGCTGAAATCGCACGGAACCGAGATCTCCTCGCCGCCCTCGACATCTATCCGCACGTGGCGCTCCGCCTCGAGGTGTTCGGCGTCTTTTGCTACTCGCCGCACGAGCTCGTTTGCCGGGACCTCCCGCTTGGCAATTTTCGTCTCCCGGGTAAAGTCGAGTATGTCGGTCACGATGTTCGACGCATTCTCGGCCGATTGCTTGATCAACTCGAGGTACCGTTCGACGGTGTCGGTATCGCCCTCGCTCATTTTGATGAGCTCTACCAGCGACATGATGTTTCCAAGCGGTGAGCGAAGGTCATGGGCAACCATGTTTATTCCCTGGCCGACTGCGGATAGTTTCTCCGAACGAATAAGATCTTCTTGAAGCTCGGCGTTTTCTATGGCTTGTGCCGCCTGTTCGAGAAAAAGACGGACCATGTAGACGCGATCATCGTTGAGGCCTGCTTTACTTCGTTCGAAAAGAGCCACAACGCCGTATTTGTCCATGGGGAAATAGATCGATTCTTTGCCCTGATATACCTCACCTTGCGGCACCGCCGGAAGTTTCTTGAGATGGTCCATGGCCGCCTCATCGTCGGCAAGACGGCCTATGCCGATCAATTTGCGGTACTTCTGCTCTTTTCCGCGAAATGCAATGAGGGCCGAGCCGGAGCCGACGAGCTCCGCCACTTGATGCAAAATGTTATTCAAAAGCAGATCGAGCTGCGGCTGCGTGGCTCGCAAATCGGAAATGATGGCGATGAGGTCCTCGAGATTACGGGTTTTGTTCCACTCGTAGACCGCTTTCGTGGCAAGCTGGCGAATCTCCTCCGGTGCAAAGGGTTTGGTGTGGTAGCCAACGTTTGCGCCGGCCCGCTGCACCACCTCTTCGATCGAGTGATCGCTATACGCGGTAATGAAAATGATTTCCGCCCGCGTGTCGATCTTGCGAATCTCTTGCACGATCTCGAGTCCGCCACGCCCCGGCATGCGCATATCAACGAAGATCGCTGCGTACGGTTTGCCGGCATCGACGGACTCTTGTACCTTTGCAAGGCCGACCGCACCATCGGGAGCTTCATCGAGTTTGAAATCGAACAATTCGCTGCCACGAGACGTGCGGTCTTGCGAGCCGAATAGCTCATCGCTCGCCTGATCGAGCGAGCCGTAATCCCTGACTTTCGGCAGAAGTATCTCGCGAAAGCTGTCGCGAATTGCTTCCTCGTCATCGATAACGAGAACTCGGGTGTTCAACGTTTCATGCATTACGAAATCTCCTCGGCCCGGGGCAAGGTTATCACCGCGGTAACGCCACGTCCGCAGCCTTCGCTCGAAAGGCTGAGCCATCCGCGGTGAGCCTCTACAATGCGTTTGGCTGCGTGAAGCCCCATTCCGCTTCCTCCCGGCTTCTCGGTATTCTGCTCGCTTCCCGACGGCGATACCGACAGTGACTCCGGCGGTACATCGAAACCGCAGCCGTTGTCTCGAATGGTCACCGAGGCGAGCGGCGTGTCGGCTCCCTCTACGCGCTCCACGGCGATGTCGACCCACCGTTGCTCCTCGTTATCCCCCTCGGGGGTATCAAAGGCCTCGAGTGCGTTTTTCAACAGGTTAACGAAAACCCGAACCAGCTTCGTGCGGTCACCCTCCACCAACACCGTGCCCTCGCAGAAGTTCCGCGTCAAGCGCACCGAGCGTTTCTCGAATCCCGAGCGTTGCATGGCAATTGCGTCTTCCACGAGCCGCACGAGATTTACCGGCGCTCTGCTCCCGCTTACCCACTCCTGGGCGTATTGTCTCTGCAGTGACAACGTTTCGGAGACGTGCTCGAGCGTCCGCGCCATGTCATTCGTCGTCTTTTTGAGCTCGTCGTAGCGTTTCTCGAAGTTAGCGATGAGCTCCTGCAGAAAGGTGGAAAGTGCCTCTTGGCGCTTCGCCCCGAGTGCCCGACTCAACGCCTCCGCCTCGTTCTCGACGAGCTCTTGCAGCCGCCGCAGCTCGGTGAGCTCGCGCCAACCCGGCTCACCGAGAAGCCGAGCAACATGAGTCGAAAGACCTGCCAGCGCGTTGCCGATATCGTGGAGCACGCTTGCCGCGATTTCCCGGCGCCCCCGTTGTTCCGCCTCCTGATTGACCGCTTCTTGCAGACGCTCCTCGCGCTCGACTTCGGCCGAAACATCACTGAGGGCCACCATATAGGAATCTACAGACAAACGCTCTATCGTTACCGAATACCACATCTTGGTTTCAGACGCACCCGCAGCGCCGGGAAGCTGAACCCGTTCGTTCGAAACAATCTCGCCGTAGGGGTGGTCATAGCCGGCTACATAGCGTTGCAAGTCTGGAGCGTAGGGACGAAGCAGGTCAAAGAGGTTTTGGCTCTGCGAGGTCTTTGCAAGGGGCATCAGCGCCGCCCCGGCGTAGGCGTTCATCAGCTGAATGTTCCCCTCGGCATCGACCTCCACGAGCCCTACCGGGACGCGATAGAGAAACTGCAGCAGCTGCTGATAGTCGTGCTCGCTCATGGCTCGTGTCAGTCGTTATGCACGTGCGTTTCCACAAGAAGATACTGATAGTGCGACTCGCGTCGCTTCAGAAGCCGCAGCCGCACGGGGGTCGGTACCATCCGATAGGTAAACACGTATTCGAGTGTCTCGTCGAGCTCGTCGCTATCCTGATATCGCTGGGAAACGAGGAAATTGTTGGTACAGGGGGCAACTTGCACGAAGAAATTCTGCCCGATCACCGCTTCCTTATCCAGCCCCGAAAGACGCGACTCCGCCATGTTATAGGAAACGACGTCTCCGCCCCGGTCCATACGCACCACGCCGAACTCAACACCATCCAGATCTCGGTCTCCGAGCGTATCGAGCACACCGGCGACCTCGCCGGCACCAAAGGAAATGTCTCTTTTGTCGTGCATCCCGAAAAGTATACGTGCCGGCCACGTCTACGTCCATAGGGCTTCGAGACGAGAAAAGCTCCCGGCTCCATTGCTTATCCTTGACATCCGGTGATCTCCGCAGTATATACGAAAGCAGGAAATACGTTTGTCCTTCTCAAATTGCAAATTAACCAAAGGAGAGTTTATGTACTCACGCCTATTTCGCCTCGCAGCACTTGCGCTGGTGCTTGCGCTGGCGGTGGCCGTTTCGGTATCTGCCGGCGGCGGCCAAGAAGAAGAGCAAGAAAGCGCGACAGAGACCGAACAAGCCGCCGAGGACAGCACCCAGAGCGACGACGCACAACAGCAGTCCGATGGTGGAGATGGCCCCGTCGCCATAGTCAACGGTGTTGAAGTTTCGAACACACGGTTCGAGGACGCAATCGAGCGCAACGAAATGCAGATGCGCCAACAGGCCCAGGGGCAGGAGATTCCCGAGCAACAGCTCAATGAAATGAAGTCACAGGTCCTCGAAGGCATGATCAACGAGGAACTGCTGTATCAAGTAGCCCAAGAAAACGATGTCGGCGCCTCCGAAGAGGCTGTCGAGGAGCAAATCGACCAGTATAAGGGACAATACGGTGACGACGGGTTCGCCTCCGCCCTGCAGAACGCCGGGATGGACGAGGATCAACTTCGCGACGAAATCCAGCGGAGCCTGACCATCCAGAACCTCATCGAACAAGAAGTGGGTTCGGAGATGGAGGTCACCGAGGAGGAACAGCGCGAGTTCTACGATGAGAACACCGAAATGTTCGAACAGGACGAACGGATAACCGCGAGTCACATTTTGATTTCCACCGAAGAAGCGGAGACCGACGAAGCCGATCAAGAGGCGCGGGAGCGAGCAGAAGAGCTCCGTTCCGAGCTCGAAGACGGCGCAGACTTCGGTGAGCTTGCCGAAGAGCACTCCGAGGGCCCCAGTGCTTCACGCGAGGGCAGTCTCGGAGAGGTTTCACGCGGACAAATGGTCCCGGCCTTCGAAGAAGCCGCTTTTGCCTTGGAGCCGGGCGAGATTTCGGATGTCGTCGAGACCCAGTTCGGCTACCACATCATCAAGGTAGACGACAAGTCCGAAGGCGGAACGACCCCCTACGAAGAAGCTCAGGGGCAAATCGGCCAATACCTGCAACAGCAGAAACAGCAGGAAGCCATTCAGGGGTATCTCGACGAGCTCAAGGAAGACGCCGAGATTCAGCGGTTGGTAGATTTCAACTAAGCTCCGTTCGAACCGGGGCTTCCCGGTAGTAGCTAACCGAACACGTTACATACGTACCGGAGCGGGTGCTTTTCGCACTCGCTCCTTTTTTTTGCGGGGCGGGATGCTCCGTGGGCGGGATGCTCCGGAGGGGCTACTTCCGCTGCTTCACCCGAAGCGTTCGCAGACGATTGAGCGCGGCGGCTAACTCCAGCCCTCGAAATGCCGCGAGGTCTGCGTGCGGGGTTCCCGTAAGCCCGTCGAGCCCGTTTTCCTCCATCACCGTTTCTACCTCCGCGACAAGCTCTGAAAGACTACGGCGCCCGTCGGCGGCACGGCCCACGTACACCATTGCGTGAGCGACCGCACGCGTCTGACTGGGGTCGACAAGCTGCGACACCGCCGAGAGATCTACCATGTGGGCTCCGAACCCGAGAGAGTTAACCCCTTGGGCCTTGAGCTTCACATCCCGTTTGCCTTTACGCGGATCTATGCTCTCCGGGGCAGGGCTGCGCGGGACGATCGAGCCAAACGCGTCTCCTCCTTCGGTCAGGCGTTCGGTCTGTAATTTCGAAGCCACACGCCGCGCCTCGTCCGTTACCTCTTCGGGGCGATACTCGCGCATGGCAATCACACAATCGGCAACGTCAAAGTAGTCACCGCTTCCGCCGAGCACGAGAATCGTAGAGACACCGAGCTCTTCGTGGATCTGTCGAACCTTATCAATAAACGGGGTGATCGGCTCGTCGGTGTCGTGGATGAGCTCCTGCATGCGGTGGTCACGTATCATGAAGTTCGTCGCGGAGGTATCCTCATCGATGAGCAGCGTCTTCGCCCCGACTTCGAGGGCCTCGATGATGTTGGCCGCCTGCGAGGTACTGCCGCTGGCATCCTCGCTTTCGAAGGTGTCGGTATCGCGCCCGCCGGGAAGCCCGGAGATGAACGGGGTGATGCTCGTTTTCTCGATTCGCCGGCCGTCCTCCGCCCTGATCGTGAATGTGGACGGATCGGAAACGACCAACTCTCGGCCGTCTTTGGGAATATGATTGTAAACGCCGCGCTCGATTGCCGCGAGAAGCGTGGACTTCCCATGATAGCCTCCGCCGACGATGAGCGTCACGCCCGAGCGAACCCCGAGTCCGCTCACGCGGCCGCGGTTAGGCAACTCGAACTCCACCCGCAACGATTGCGGAGACTCGAACGGTACCGCCGCATCTGCTTTCATCGGCCGTTGATCGATTCCGCTGCGGCGCGGGAGCACCGATCCATCCGCCACGAAGGCGACCAGACCGCGCTGTTCCAGAGACGAGCGCAGCGTGTCGGCATCTTCGGCGGTCTCGACGTGCTCGCGCAGCGCATCCCGGTCGAGCGCGCTAAAGAAACCGGCCTCCGCGACGATCGCCGGGACCTCCTCGAGAAGCATTTCGACGGCATGTCTGCCCGCTATACGGCGACCGAAAGCGGGAAGGCCGCAGAAAAACCGTATCTCTACCCCACGGGAGCTCAAAAAGGCGGAGGTCCGCTCGAGCACCTCTTGGCCGGGGCGGTCGATTTCTATCAACCCGCCCTTACCCGTTCCTCGATTTCCCGCGGCTATACGGCGTGCAGCGGCATCGAACCGTCTGGTGAGATAGTCGCGGGCAGCGATTTCGCGGCTGCGGCTTTTGTAGGTCCACTCAGGGAACGCGGCAGCCTCCGGGGCAACCTCCACGTGGAGACGACTCGGGGAGGCGAAGGGATCGCCTTGAACGTGGTCGATGCAGAGTGTAAAGGAGTCGAAGCGGTAACAGCCGCGGATATCCTTGTAGGCCTTGTACCCCTTTCCATCAACGCTGTGAAGGAGACTTCGAAGCTCGTCGGCACTTTTCATGGGTATACCTTAGCAATACTACCCCTGCCCGAAGCAACCCGTTGCCCGGTGGTACATTTCCACCCTCCGAAACGTCGACCGAACTACCGCAAGCTGAACTCCACCGCAACGATTACCGCACCGTCGATTTTGGTTTCCCCGCGTTTGGCCGGGGCGAAGTGCGTGCGCTCGACCGCATCGAGCGCAGCTTGATCGAGAAGAGACGAGCCGCTCGACTCGGCTATTTCTGTCGCCTTCACGTCTCCCGAAGGGGAAACCTCCACGCGAACGCGCGTGACGCCCTCTTCCCCCTGCCGCCGTGCCGTCGTCGGATAAGACGGTGCGATTTGGGATCTTACCTCGGGAGGTGAATAGGCCCCGCGCGGTGAGGCGCGCTGTGCAGAAGGCGAGCTTGCCGGGCGCTGATGCGCCTCGTCACTGTGTGCCGGGCCGGGGCGCACTTGCTCGTATTGCCGCGCTGCAAACTGCTCCGGCTTCCCCCCCTCCGAGACACGACCTTGGTCGTCCTGCGAGGCGTCGCCGGGGTTGGAGGCGTCGTCGGAGTTGGACTCTTCGGCCGTTCGCTCGGCCTCCGGACTGCGTGACCGCGCTTCGCCGGCCTCTCGCTCGCCCGTATCCTCGCCCTCGTCCTTGACCTCGAGCACCTCGAGGCGGACCGAGAGCTTGCGTCCGCCTCCCTCTTGGTCCGCCTCAGCGTCGGCTGCAGAGCCCCCGGGGCCCACGTTGTCGAGCACGCACGCGGCCCCGCCAAGCACTACCGCATGCAGAGAAACCGATACGACTGCTGCAATCAAGAGCCGCGCCGCCGCGGAATTCACCGCTTCAATACCTCCAGGAGAATCCGGCCTGCCAGCTGCGCCCGTTTTCGGGATACAGTGACGTTTCGCCGATGGAATCGTAGTGTTCGGCCCACGACGGCGAGCGCTCATCGAGAAGGTTTTCGACTCCGGCGTAGAGCCGGGCCCCCGCGCCGCGGCCGCTCG
>JAWLED010000013.1:24467-32294 GCA_041686235.1 Spirochaetia bacterium
CCGCCGTTCTCGGTGGGGGTCGCGGCCCCGCCGTTCTCGGCGCCTGTTCCGAAGGCCTCCGCCGGATACCAGCTGAGGTAGGCCGAGACGCGGCGGCGCGCAAAGTCCGGGTCGGCCTCGTTCGCAGCATCGAGGTAGTACGCACTGCTAAACTCGTAGCTCGGCTCGAGGGAGAAGCCCGCGGGTATGTGTATCTCGGCTTCCACGCGCCCCGTGTGCGCCGGCACACCGGCCACGTAATTGCCCTCGTTATCTCCGGCGGCATAGCGCGCAAGGGTGTAGGAGTAGCTGCCGCTTACCTCAACGACCTCGCCGGCCCGCAGAGTGGTTTCCACGTCGGCACCAACGCGTTCGGTGCGTTCGACGTTTTCCTGAGCGCCGGTCCCCGCAGTGGCGCCGGGAACAAACACGACTTCGTCACGCATGTCGAGATAGTATCCCCCGGCGGAGAGCTGAAGCACGTCACCAGGCTCGATCTCGAAGCCCAGCTCAACCGAGTCGCCGATCTCGGGATCGAGGTCCTCATAGAACTCATCTCCAAAGCCCTGATAGGAAGCCTGCTCGTCGAGCGCGGGATAGCGGTACACGCGGTCGTAGCGAGCAAACACACGCAGGCGCCGGGAGGGCGTTACCGAGATTCCCCCCTGCGCCCCGATTCCCTGCTGCAGCCGGTCGTCCTCTACCGCCTCGACATCATCGGAGCGGGCCCGAACGCCGCGAAGCTCGAAACGGCCCCGCGCGGTGAGATGCACGAGCTCCGATATCGACAACCGTCCGCCGCCGGAGACGCCGCCGGTTCCCTCTTCGAGGGTTATCTCACGATCCGCGTCGGCTCGGGCGGCACTGCTGTAGCCGGTGTAGTCGAGGCGGGTGAACACCGCATCCGCACTCCCTTCGAGCTCCAAGCCGACCGAATCGCTGAGCTCGAGCGGCATGGAAAAGCTCGGGCGCAGGTCCACTTCGGTGACCGCGGTATCCGAGAACGAGGACTGACTCGGAAAATCGGTCTCGGTTTCGCGAAAGCTCGCTCCAAGGGGAATGTCGAGCTCGAACGGGGCGCCCCGCCACGAGCTCGTAAGCACCGCCGCGTAGCGACTGCTACGCGCGCCGTCTGCGTCGTTTGCCGCTTCGTCGGGGTCGTCCTCGTAGGTGTCTTTGGAGATCCCTCCGGGCAATTCGCGGGCGCTACTCGAATACGAAAAGCGCGAGTCGAGCCGCAGTCGCTCGGCGCCCTGGGCATCCTGGCCGCCCGGGGCGCCCTGGCCGCCCGAGGCTTCCCGGCCCCCGTCCGCACCGGGGGCAAAGCCGAGTGCTACCTGAAGACTCTGTCCGTCCGCTGCGCTTCGCTCGCGCTGCCCGTCTGTGGTCGTCTGGGTGTAGGAGGCGTGAGCATCCACCGGCCCTTCGCTCGACTGGAGGTAGGCCTCGCCCCCGGCGGTTCCAAAGCTCCCGAGGTAGCCGCTCACGCCGGCGCTGAAGCGAGGTTCCGACGGGGCGGCATCGCCTCCCGGACCGCGAGTGATGATGTTTACCGTACCCGCGACCGCGTTGTCGCCGTGTACGGCACTTGCACCTCCCCTCACTATCTCTATGCGCTCGACGGCGGCCAAAGGGACACTCAGCCAATCGATTCCCCCCAGGTCCGGCGGATTGATGGGCCGCCCATCGAGGAGAAACCGGGTGTGCTGCGTGCCGTAGCCGCGAACCTGTGGGTCGGCGTCGGTGGTCGAGCCGGAGTAGGTCTGGAACGAAAGCCCGGCAACACTGTCCAATAGGTCTACAACCGTTCGAGCGTTCGAGCTCTCTATTTGCTCGCGCTCGACAACGGTTACATGACCGGCAACACGTGCGGCCGGCTCGGGCAAGCGTTTCGCCGTTACAACGACGCGCACCTCCGGCGGCTCCGGTTGGTGGTCCGAAGCTTGGGGATAGGCACGCGGCGGTAACGCCACGAGTGATGCAACGAAAAACACGAGTAGGCCAAGGATGCGAAACGAGACGGCGGGTCGGAAGGTCGGCATAAAGTGCTCCAATTCGGGACCAGGCGCAGCACCGACATTCCCTCTGCAAAGCCTACCGCATCCACATCGTCGAAGCGCCTATCCGCGAAACGGCGGCACCGGCGGGGTTGCCCACCGTGTTTGAGCACCGCAAGTGGACACGGTCAAGAAATGGCGGATCGAACCCAGGTCCCAGTGGGTATGATTCGTTTCTATCTCCCTCGGTAAGTCTTCTGACTTGCGGCTTTCATCTACGAAGCGCCTTCCCGGCTCTAACCCGGTGGCGTATGCCTCGTAGCCTATTGCCGCTTACAGCAGCTGGGGCTGTGCCGGACTCTCACCGGCTTCCTCGTTACGACCACATAGGTCACCGAGGGGGATATGTGCGTAGCGTGCCGAGTCTCTCGATGGGTGTCAATGGGTGCATATTCCGCGCACGGCCTGGGGCGCGTCGAGCCGCGAGCCTTCCGGCGACGATTTGCCGCCGATGGGGCGGAAAAGGCCGTCTTATCCCTTTTTTGTAGAACGGCAAAGGTATTACCTTGAGGTAGTGTCGTTATACAGAGTTCATCTCAAGTGGAATGAAAAAGACATAACCCTGCGGGCGAGGGGGTTGGATCTGACCCATCCCTATTTTGTCTCGATCACCGAGCTCGTGTTTCCCGAGCAGAACAACCTCATCATCGATCCCTCGGAGGACGAGGTTCGAAAAACCTTCGGCGAGGCGGATCACTTGATGATTCCCTTTCAAACGGTGACGCTCATCGAAGAGCTCAAAGAAGAGGCTCAGAGTCCAAAGCAGAAGGTCCGAAACTTCACCGTGGTTCACGAGTCGGAGGACTCCTCGGAAGAAACAGACGATGACAACGAAGACAGCTGATCGGCGCGCCCGGGGCGGACGCCAGGCCGCCGGATGCCCGCGCCGGCGTTCCGGACACCGGGCGGCGCCCCGTCACGCAGGCCACCGCACATCATCCACTTTTTTTGATACAGTAGCCCCGTGGCATTTCCCTACCGTTTGATATCGGCGTTCGGCGTCCTCGCGCGGGTGCGCCGGCGCTACACAGAAATCCACGCCTCCCTGCTGACCAAAGGGCTCAGCTTCAGCCTCATTGTCGCCACGGTACCGCTTTTGTTCATGCTCTTGGCCGTCGGCTCGTTTTTCGTCACCCCGCAGCTCGTTGAATTGGTGGAAAGCGAGTTCCTCGGCTTCCTCCCGGAGGGGGTGAGAAACGGCCTCATCAGCGGCGTCCAGCAGTACTCGAGGAACCCCGGCTCACTCTCGCTCATCACGGTGGGGATCTTTTTCCTTGCTGTTCACAACTTGTTCCTCGACCTTCATCGCACCGTTTCGATTGCAATTCGCGGCAGCGGACCAAGCGGACATGCAGGCTCTCGTTTGGTCGCCCTTGCGGGAAACGCGCTTTTTCTCGTGTTCCTCTATGTCGCCACCCTCGTCTCAACGGCGGCTCGGTGGGCGGTACACCTCACCGATATCCATCCCGGGCTCATCTCCGCCGGGGCGCGCGCGTTATCGGTGGTTCTCATTGCCCTCGTGTTTTACGCGGTATTTCGGGCCGGCGCCCAGAGTCGGCTTCGCTTTATCCCGGCCGCTCTCATATCGCTATTGGCGTCGGTCATATGGCAGGCGGTACTCAGCGGCGGCAGCGCCATCGTCCAAGCGGCCGGCACCCGATTTCTCGCATACGGGGTGCTCGCGTGGGCCATCGTGTTTTTGGTATTCATGCGAGTAATGGCCGAGATCCTCGTCTATGCTGCCCTATTTGTCCGCGAAAAGGCGCTGCCCGAAGAGTAACGTTCTATAACACCCTCTGCGCGATTATCCCTTGCGTTCAACGTCATTTTGCACAAGAATCGGGCACGATCGAAACCTCGTCCTAACACTGGCGAAACGGACACGTATTCACCAGACAAAAGGGCCGTATGAGAAGGAGGGCCACTCGTGATAGCGCGCGAACTCAATATCCTGCCCAGTCATCTTTATCCACCCGAGGAGTGGGCCATGGCGGAAGAGGACTTCTCCTCCCGCTGGATGGGTAACGCTGAAACCATTTTCGCCCTTTCAAACGGCTACTTCGGTATCCGCGGCACCTTCGAGGAAGGGCGTCCCGCCGTTCAAGCCGGTACCTTCGTCAATGGATTTCATGAGACCTGGCCAATCGTGCACGCGGAAGAGGCTTACGGGTTCGCCAAGACGGGGCAAACCATGATCAACGTCCCCGACGCCACGGTTCTCAAACTGTATGTCGACGATGAGCCGCTCTTTTTGCCGACCGCCAGGCTCATCGATTACCGACGGGAGCTCGATTTTCGCGACGGGGTGAAACGGCGCCGCCTCACGTGGGCGTCACCGGCGGGAAAGCATGTGGATGTTAAGTCCAGCCGCCTGGTTTCCTTCGAGCATCGGCATCTCGGCGCAATCTCTTACGAAGTAACGGTGGACACCGATGCGCCGGTGGTTATCTCCTCTCAGCTATTGAACCGGCAGGACAGTAAGCTCGCCGATGAACCGGGTAACGGAGAAAAGGATCCTCGCAAATCGCGCGCGTTCGGGTTTCGCGTGTTGAACGCTGAAGACCACTATGAGAACGAGCATCGCATTGTAACGGGGTATCGCACGACCAACTCCCGCATGACCCTGGGTGCCGGGGTCGATCATATCGTGGAAACCGATAATCCATGGTATGCAAAACGTTCGTGGTCGGAAGACAACGGGAAGGTCGTGTTTACCATTGACGCCAGAGCGGGCGTGCCAATTCGCATCACCAAATTCTTCAGTTATCATACGTCTCGTTCCGTCCCCTCCCCGGAACTGATCGATCGCACCACCCGCACACTCGACCGGGCGGTCCGTGACGGTTACGACGCTCTGGAGTCGGCGCAGCGCTCCTTTCTCGACTATTTCTGGTCGCGCTCCGACGTATCGGTCGACACCGAAACGCGGGTCCAACAGGCCATCCGCTGGAACATCTTCCAAGTCTGCCAGGCCTCTGCAAGAGCGGAGACCAGTGGAATCCCCGCAAAAGGCCTCACCGGCCAAGCTTACGAAGGGCATTATTTTTGGGACACCGAAGTCTACGTAGCTCCGTTTATCACCTACAGCGAACCGAGAATCGCCCGGAACCTCCTGCGGTTCCGCCATTCCATACTCGATACCGCGCGGCGTCGGGCAACCGAGCTCTCGGAGAACGGATGCCTGTTCCCGTGGCGAACCATTAACGGCGAGGAGGCCTCATCTTACTACGCTGCGGGAACCGCGCAGTACCACATCAACGCCGACATTGCCTATGCAATCAAGCGCTATGTCGACATCCGCGGCGACACCCAACTGCTCGCCGAGGTGGGCGCAGAGATACTCGTTGAAACCGCGCGTATGTGGATCGGCCTGGGGTTTTTCAGCCCGGATACGGGGGCTTTCCACATTCACGGCGTCACCGGGCCCGATGAATACACGACCGTGGTGAACGATAATACGTTTACGAACCTCATGGCGCGCACCAACCTGCGCTACGCCGCAGACGTCGTCCCATGGCTCCAGGATTCGAACCCGGAGGCGTACCGCAGGCTGCTCCATGACACCGGTCTCGACCCCGATGAAGTGCGCGAGTGGAGACGCGCGAGCGATAAGATGCACATCCCCTATGAAAGCGAACGCGGCATCTATCCCCAGGACGCCAATTTCCTCGCCAAAGAGGCGTGGGACTTTGCAAATACCCCGCTCGACCATTATCCGCTGTTGCTCCACTACCACCCGCTGGTCATTTACCGACATCAAGTCATCAAGCAGGCGGATGTTGTTCTTGCGCTGGTGTTGCTCGGAAACGAGTTTACGCTCGAAGAAAAGCGACGCAATTTCGACTACTACGATCCGCTGACGACCGGCGATTCATCGCTGTCGGCGTGTGTGCAATCGATCCTTGCCGCCGAGATCGGCTACGAACAGAAAGCGCTCGAATACTTCCAATACGGCCTTTTGATGGATCTCGCCAACGTTGCCGGCAACGTCGTCGACGGAGCGCACATCGCCTCGGCGGGCGGCGTTTGGATGTCGCTCACCTATGGATTCGGCGGCATGAGGGATTTCGACGGGAAGCTCTCTTTCGATCCGCGACTACCGGCAGCGTGGCACCGGCTTCGGTTTCCGCTCCGGTTCCATGCGCGCCAGATCCGGGTCGAGATCACTCATGAGCTCCTGACGTTCGAGCTCCTCGAGGGTGAGCCGCTGACGATCTCCGTTCACGGGAAGGAGTACACGCTCGAGCCGGACACGCCGCTTGAGTTACCGGCTAAACGGTGATATCGACGCCGCGGCGGCTACGCTGCAGCGCCGCGGGCGCCGGCGGCCATAGCTTACCAGGGCAACGGCTCGCCGGTGTAGCTCTGGTACAGGGGGCTCTTGAGACCGAGGGAGTCGAGCACCGAAGCCATGCCCTTCACCGATTCGTCGACGGTTAACCGAGCGTTTTCGCCGCCCATATCCGTTTTGACCCATCCGGGGTGAAGCGCCACGATAGGAATTTTCAGCTCGCTGAGGCGAAAGTACAACAGCTTTGTAAGCATGTTGAGTGCCGACTTGGACACACAGTACGGCACCATGCGGCCCCCGGTGGTTTCTCCGATACTCCCGGCCGAAGAGCTGATCATCGCGATCTTCGAGTCGTCGCCGGCCTCGAGCAGCGGCAAAAACTCCTGCACCATGTAGAGCGGGCCCATCACGTTGACATCAAACGCCGCTTTCATATTTCTGTGGTCGATTTCGCGAATCGAAGGCGCGTTGGGACCCGCATTAATGCCTGCGTTATTGATGAGCAGGTCGATGTGGTCGGTCAGCTCCCGAACCTCCGCAGCACCGCGGCGAACGGAATCATAGTCCGACACGTCCATGGAGAATACGGTAAACCTCTCTTTGTACTTCTTAGCAAGCTTTTTGAGTGCATCGTTGTCCGGATTGCGAACACTTCCGTAGACGTCCCACCCCTGGGCGAGATAGTAGGTAGCAAATCCCAGACCAATCCCTCGCGAGACGCCGGTAATGCAAACTCTCTTCACTATGGGCCTCCTATCGTTAACGCTAGACTCCAGGGTACGCACCTGAGCCGGCGACGGCAAGACGTCCCGCGGCTCGGATGCCGAACTGAGGCGCATATCGTTCTTGCATGGAGAAAACGAACAGGCTACTATCGGGGAATGCAACTTACATGTCTGTCGGTTAATAACCCGGTCTCCTATTTGATGTGTTACGGTATCAAAGAAGTTGAAAACAGGTCGTGGACCACCGATCACCGTGGCACGCTCTACATACACTCGAGCGGCCGGGTAAGTTTCCGTGGCATGCCGGACTTCTCCCGGTTCCCTATGCCGGTTTTGCATGAGTTCGACAGTTTTCTCTCCGAGATCCAGCGCATGGACGAGGCGGGTACCTACATCGGCATTCCGGAAGCAGGAGTTCGCGTTATCCTCAAAGACGAGGCTAATCAGCCGAAGGCGGCTCTCAACCAGTACCAGCTGCTTGCCGACGTCTACGCCCATTATCGGCGCGGGGATGAAACACCGTTTTTTCACGCCAACGCAATCATCGGCTCCGTGGAGCTCGTCGATATCGTTAACGACTCCGAGAGCCCCTGGGCGGAACCGGGAAAGTACCATTGGATTCTCCGCGATCCCCAATTGTTCGAGGAGCCGATAACTCGCGTGCGCGAACGGCCGGGGCTATGGACGTATAGCAGCGAAGAGTGAGCTCCCGGTTGCACCCCCGCCGCCTGCTTGCACCCCCGCCGCCTGCTTGCACCCCCGCCGCCTGCTTGCA
>JAWLED010000013.1:32394-46640 GCA_041686235.1 Spirochaetia bacterium
TTGCACCCCCGCCGCCTGCTTGCACCCCCGCCGCCTGCTTGCACCCCCGCCGCCTGCTTGCAATCCCGAGCGGTGAAGTCTAATCTGTGCCTACTATGGATGTAACACGCGAGAAAATTCTCAATGCATTGAAGTCGGTACACGACTCCGAAATAGGCACGAATATCGTATCACTCGGCCTCGTGCGGGAGGTCAAAACCGATGGCGGTATATCGGTGGGGATCGAGCTTACCACCCCCTCGGTGAGCGACGCAGAGCGCATCGAGCGCGAAGCGCGGGAGGCAATTTCTTCACTCACCGACGGTGCGGAAGTAGAGATCCGCGTAGCTCCAAAACTCGGACCTCGCAAGACGCAGCAAGATCCCAGCGGCCTCGCCGGGGTCAAGAACGTGATTGCGGTGGCCTCCGGTAAGGGGGGTGTGGGCAAATCTACCGTTGCGGCCTCGATGGCGAAGCTTCTCGCACAGCGAGGGTACAAAGTTGGACTGCTCGACACCGACATTTTCGGGCCGTCGATTCCCTCCCTGTTCAATCGCCATCGCCCGGAGCTCGAAGCCGACGCCCAACAAATGGCGGTCCCCGTCGATGTCGAGGGGCTGAAGCTCATGTCGTTCGGCTTCGTCCTCGGCGAGTCGCCGGCGGTCATGCGCGGCCCGATGGTCACCAACTACGTCAATCAATTTCTCCATGCGGTCGGTTGGGGGGAACTGGACTATCTCTTTCTCGACCTTCCCCCGGGAACCGGTGACGTCCAACTTACGATTACCCAGCAGATAAAGCTCGACGGCGCGG
Organism: Spirochaetia bacterium; assembly: GCA_041686235.1. Classification (GTDB taxonomy): domain Bacteria; phylum Spirochaetota; class Spirochaetia; order DSM-27196; family PWMO01; genus JAAAOH01. The sequence goes on from JAWLED010000013.1 coordinate 33,187, forward strand.
TTGTCGTGACGACCCCGCAGGCACTCTCTTTTGCGGACGTGGGCAAGGCAATTCTTATGTTCGACAAGGTCAGCGTGCCGGTTCTCGGTGTGGTGGAAAACATGGCGTACTTCCGCTGTCCGGATTGCGGCAGCCGCCATGCGGTGTTCGGCGAAGGTGCGGCCGAGCGCCTCAAGGAACGCTTCGGCACACCGATCCTCGCGGAGCTTCCCCTGTCCCAAGACGCCTACGGGGGCACCATGGATCGGCACATCGAGGATAGTGCGGTAGACGAGCTGGCCACCCGCGTGCTGAGCTCGATTGGAGAGTTCTCACTGGGGCTCGAGAAGCCGGAAGTGGATTATGACGAATCTCAATTGCGGCTCACGTGGCCCTCGGGAGAGACGCTCTCGGTGGAGCACCGGGCGTTGCGGGCGAGCTGCCAGTGCGCGGTGTGTGTGGACGAGCATACCGGCGAGCGCAAAGTGCACTACGAGGACATAGATCCGGCGATAAAGCCGCAAGAAACTCGGCCGCTCGGCAACTATGCACTCTACATCAAATGGAGCGACGGTCACGCGACCGGGTTCTTCCCCTACTCGCTGATCCGAGAGGTCGCCGAGCAGGCGACCCGCTAAGCACACCGACGGTCATTTTCAGCCGCCGGCCGGGCCGGGTCGGCCGGCGGCTCGCGTGGCGTCCGGCTTGGCCCTGGCGTAGCGGGTCGGCCGGCGGCTCGCGTGCGGGGCCGGCGGCCCTGGAGTAACGGCCCGGGGCGGCTCGCGTGCGCTCACTTCTTGGTGCCACCCACCGTTTGCACCACTTTTGTTGCCGTCCACCGCTTGCAACAGGTGGGCAATTTTGTTTAATATTCGCGACAGGTGGGTACGCACCCAATATTCTTGCATAAACATGCGCTTTTGACTCACCTTTGGAGGAGTTTATGGCCGATACGGCACAGCAGTCTATTCTATCGCGGTTCTCGTTACCACCCGAACTCGCCGACGTGTTGGAGTCGGTAGAGATCGTCGTTCCGGAAAGCCGCGATCATCTCCTCGAGCTCGCATATCTCGAGAGTGACGACGATTTAGTGGAAGTGGCATACGACGTACCGGGCATCGGACGTTACGTGGAAGCAACGGTTGGTCATTGCAAAAACGGCGCCGCGGTGAACTATACCGAGCCCTACATGCGCCGGCGAGACCCCGAAGCCATGGTCATTGCCGACGACGGGCCGACCGACAAAAGGCGGTACACCGACCGTTTCGGGGTAGGCTTCGACAATACTCGAACGGAAACCTTCGAGTGGCTCAAGCAACAAAAACGACTCATCGTCATGCCCTTTATGTCGGGCGATAAAACGCGCGGCTATCCGTCGCTTCTCGTCGGACCGGACAATTCCGGTTTTTTTGTGGCGGGATTGGCTGACTTGCAGGGCTTCATTCCCCTTGACCAAGTACCCCAGGGCTTTGAGCCCACGAGCGTCATATATCTCGCTCCGCCGTTTCGCCATACGCATTTCGACGGCAAACAGGTGGTCGTTCACAACCGGCTCCCCAATATGCACGAGTTGTTTTCGTACAATCTCTATCCTGGCCCGAGCGCAAAAAAGGGCGTTTACGGCATTCTTCTCTCTCGCGGCGAGGAAGAGGGGTGGACCACGCTGCACAGCTCAGCGGTGCGGCTTGTCACTCCCTACGACAACGAGTTTACCATCATGCATGAGGGGGCCTCCGGCGGCGGAAAGAGCGAGTTGACGCAGGCCATCCATCGGGAGCCCGACGGTCGCATTCTCATGGCGGAAAACACATTGAGTGAAGAAAGGCACTACCTCGAGCTCCTCGATACCTGCGAGCTCAACCCCGTGGCGGACGACATGGCCCTCGCCGCGCCCTACCTCCAGAATGACGACGGCAGACTCGTTATCGAGGACGCAGAGGCCGGCTGGTTCCTCCGCGTGGACCACCTCAAGCAGTACGGTACTGAGCCCCAGATCGAAAAGCTCACCATCGATCCACCCGAGCCGCTGATTTTTCTCAATATCGAAGCCCAGCCGCGTTCCACGATACTTCTGTGGGAGCACAAGATGGATGCGCCGGGCAAGCCGTGCCCAAATCCACGCGTCATCATGCCTCGACACTTCGTCGACAAGACCGTGCAGGGTCCGATCGAGGTCGATGTGCGAAGCTTCGGCGTGCGAACCCCACCGTCCACGCACGACAACCCGAACTACGGCATCATCGGGATGATGCAGGTGCTTCCCTCAGCGCTTGCGTGGCTGTGGCGCCTCGTTGCGCCGCGCGGACATTCGAATCCAAGTATCGTCACGACTGAGGGCCTTTCCAGCGAAGGGGTGGGCTCGTACTGGCCGTTTGCGACCGGCAAAATGGTTCGCCAGGCCAATTTGCTTCTCGAGCTCATCGTCAACACACCGAAAACGAAGTACGTACTCATTCCCAATCAATACATTGGCGCGTATAAGGTGGGATTCCAGCCCGAGTGGCTTGCCAGAGAGTACATTGCTCGACGCGGTAACCTCAAGTTCCGCCCGGGGCAGCTGGTTGAATCGCGCTGTTCGCTGCTCGGCTACTCAATACCCAACCTCAAGGTAAACGGACAGCAAATCCCCAAGGGTCTTCTCGAGGTAGAAGAACAAATCGAGGTCGGCCGCGATGGCTTCGACCGCGGTGCGGAAATCCTGCATGAGTTCTTCAGGTCCGAGCTCCAGCAATTCTATACCGACGACCTCATGCCCCTCGGTAAGAACATTATCGACCTCGCGATGGAGGGGGCACCGGTCGAAGAGTACATGAAGTTGATGGGAGATTCCTTTCAGCGCTAAGTATGTTCACCGTTAGGCGGGCGGGTCGAGAGACCCGCCCCGCTTTTGAAATCGCCCCGCTTCAGCGCCCGAGAGGCCGCGCTACTTCAGCGCCCGCCCCGCTTCTGGGCCTCCACCACGGTAATCGCCACCATGTTGACGATCTCCCGCACGCTCGAGCCGAGCTCCAAGATTTGTACCGGCCTGCGCATACCCATGAGCACCGGCCCGATGAGCTCCGCCCCACCGAGAGAGCCTACCAATTTGTAGGCAATATTGCCCGAAGACAGTGACGGAAAGATGAAGGTGTTTACCCGCCGCCCGACCAGCTCGGAAAACGGGTAGTTTTCGGCGAGAAGCTCCGGGTCGAGTGCAACGTTTGCCTGCACTTCCCCGTCGATACTGAGCCCGGGAAGCTCCGCCCTGGCACGGGCTACCGCCTCGCTCGAGCGTTGTGACTGCTCGTTTCGCGCCGAGCCGAAGTTCGAGTGAGAAAGCACCGCCATGACCGGCTCGACGTTGAAAAAGCGCACCGTCCGCGCGGTAAGCGCAATGATGTCGACGAGCTCATCGACACTCGGCTCGAGGTTGACCGTCGTATCGGCAAAGAAATACACGCCTCGTCGTGAGTTCACGATATTCATGCCTGCAACGCGCCTGACCCCTTCCTCGTGTCCTACCACGCGAAGGGCCGGGCGAATAATTTTGGGATATTCGCGGGTACGTCCCGATACCATTCCGTCGGCGTCGTCGCGCGCAAGCATCGCGCTGCCGAAGTAGTTGGGGTCTCTCATGTAGGACACCGCATCTTCGAAGGTAACTCCCTTTCTGAGGCGCTTTTCGTAGAGAAGCTGCGCGTACTCATGACGTGCGGCATGCTCCGCAACCGGGTCGATCACCGGACTGTCGCCGAGTCCCTCGATGTCGTGTTCGGCAATAAGGGACGAGATACGTTCTGCGGATCCGAGAAGCACCGGCTCGGCGATGCCCTGCGCACGCACGATCTGTGCCGCCTTGAGCACCTCGTAGTCCTCGGCCTCCGCGAAAATGATGCGCTTGGGGTGTTGGCGTGCCTGGTTGATGAGCCCCGAGACCAGCTTCTGTCCGATACCTACCCGTTCGAGAAGCTCCGCCTCGTAGTGAGCCCAGTCGTCGATATCGTAGCGTGCCGCACCCGATTCAATGGCGGCGCGGGCTACCGCCGGGGCGACAGCAGTGAGAAGACGCGAATCGAGGGGCTTGGGGATGAAATAGGTGCGCCCAAAACTAATCGGCCCTTCGGTGTACACCCGGCTGACCGTCTCCGGTACCGGCTCCCGCGCAAGGCGGGCCAAGGCACGGGTAGCGGCAATCTTCATCTCTTCGTTTATCTCGCGCGCGCCCACATCGAGGGCACCGCGGAACATGTAGGGGAAGCCCAACACGTTGTTGACCTGGTTCGGTTGATCCGAGCGTCCCGTCGCAACGAGCGCGTCGGGGCGCGCTGCAAGCGCCTCTTCGTACTCGATCTCCGGGTCGGGATTAGCCAGGGCAAAGATGATGGGGTTCCGTGCCATGCGCTCGAGATGCTCGGCGCTAACAATGCCGCCGGCGGACAAGCCGACGAGCACATCTGCACCTTCGAGAGACTCTTCGAGCGTGCCGACCGCGCGCTCTGTGGCAAACTCGGCCGCCGGCTCATCCGCAGATACGTTGTCGGCACGGATAACACCGCGAACATCCAACATGACCAGATGCTCGCGCAATACACCGAGGGAGAGATAGAACCTCGCCGAGGCAATAGCGGCTGCCCCGGCCCCAATGAACACCACCCGGACGTCTTCAATGCGCTTTCCGGCAAGATCGAGCGCGTTGAGAAGCCCTGCCCCGGAGATTATGGCCGTCCCATGCTGGTCGTCGTGCATGACCGGGATTTCACATCGCTCTTTGAGCTTCCGCTCGACCTCGAAGCACGTCGGAGCGGAAATGTCTTCGAGATTGATGCCTCCGAATCCGCCCTGCAACCGTTCGACCGTCTCCACGAGCTGCTCGGCATCTTCGCAATCAAGCTCGAGATCAAACACGTCTATACCGGCAAACCGCTTGAAGAGCACACCCTTTCCCTCCATGACCGGCTTGGAGGCTCGGGGCCCGATATCGCCGAGCCCGAGTACCGCCGTGCCGTTTGTCACCACCGCCACGAGATTGCCTCGGGCGGTGTAGCGGTACGAGGCATCGGCGTCGGCGGCGATTGCCCTACAGGGAGCGGCGACGCCCGGGGAATATGCAAGCGAGAGATCGTACTGAGAGGAAAGCGGTTTGGTGGCGATGACCTCGATCTTTCCCGGACGGTCGCCCTCGTGATAGCGAAGTGCCTCGGCGTCGGTCGTGGAGGGACGGGGCTCCTCACTCATGAGCTGCCTCCCTCAGCATCGCCGGTCCCCTCTGCGGGAGTGTCGCCGGTCCCCTCTGCGGAAGCGTCGTCCTCACTACCAGGCTTGTAGCGGTTGAGGTAGAAGTCGATCACCAGCTCCATGTGGGATTCCATTGCACGGCGGGCCCGTTTCGGCTCGCCGCCGGCGATGCCTTCGATGATATCGATATGTTGCTGCAGGAGGCGGCGAGAGTCGAAGCCGCCGTCGAGTATGACCTTCCGCCCGAATCGCACCGATTGTTCGAGCAAGTCGGTTACAAACTTTGCCGCCGATTGCAACACGTAATTCTCGGTCAACGAGAACACCACTTCGTGAAACTCGATGTCGGCTTGCGCCTCTTTTTCGGTGTCTTTCTCCTCGTGGGCTACGCTCATCTTCTCGGCGCAGTTTCGAAGCGCAGCCGCCCCTTCTTCGGTGATATTCTCCGCAGCCAGCTCGGCCGCCTTGCTCTCGAGGAGATAGCGCAACTCCACGAGCTCGATCGCAAGCCCTGTTCGCTTGAGAAAAATGGGGGAAACCATGTTGAGGAAATGACCGATGTTGAGATCGGTCACGATGGACCCGCCGCCGGGCTTTCGCTCGAGAACGCCCATCACTTCCATGACGCGAAGCGCTTCTCGCACCGAGGGGCGACTTACATGAAAACGCTCGGCGAGCTCTCGCTCCGGCGGGAGTTTCTCGCCGACATGCAGCTCGTCGTCGCGAATGAGGCCGATGATTTGCTCTATGATGACTTGATAAACACGTTTCGTTTCAACAGGCTTGATTTCCATGTGTGCTCTCGTGTTCTCCATGCACGGTGGGGGTGGTCCGGCTGCCCGCGGTCCTTACTCTGCGTAGTATAGAAGCGGTGGATAGGTGTTACAACCGGTCGGACCAGCACTCCCCCGCAAAAAAGAAAGGCCCCCGCAGCTGACCGTGCGCACGGTCAGCTGCGGGGGCCGGCAACCATTCACGGGGACGCCGTCGTCTCCAGCGGCAGGCCCCGACGCGTCGGGCACCGGGGTGCGGGCATATGTGCCGCGCACCCTCGGCGCACGATCGCGCTAGACGAAGAACCAGAAGAACAGGGCGATGGCAAGTCCGTAGATCACCATGGGAATGGCGTTCCGACGGATAAGCTTACCTTCGGACCCCGTCGTACCGACGGTGGCCGAGACGGCCACGACGTTGTTGACGCAGGTCATATTGCCGATTGCACCGCCGATGTTCTGCATTGCGACCACGAGCGCGGTCGAATACCCGAGCGCCTCGGCGGTCTCAAACTGCAGCGACGAGAAAAGAATATTGGAAACGGTGTTCGACCCCGACATGAACGATCCCAACACGCCGATAAAGGGCGATACGATCGGATACGCGCCGCCGGCAACGGCCGCGATGCCCCGAGCAATCACACTCATCATGCCGTCGAGGTCGGCCGCGTTGGTACCGGATTTCAGCATGACGTGTACCATCGCAACGCCGAAGAACAGCGCGAGTGCCGCACCGGTTATCTGGCGAAAGCTGTCGCGCACCGCCGTTTTCACCCGTTGAGCGTCCATGCGGTGCATCCAAAAGGTAATAATCGCCACAAGAATGAAGGGGATCGTCCCGGGCAGGTAGAGGATCGGCAGTGAGTAGGTAAGTCCCTCGACCCCGAGTATATTGGGGATGACAATGGTTATGTCCTCTAGCACCTGCTTGATCCCGAGTGCGGGGATCCGCGTGATGATGAGAATTGCGGCTATGAGCACGTAGGGCATCCAGGCGCGCATAATCGACATGTTCGACTCGGTCGGCTTCTCCTGCTCGACGGTCGAGTGCCACGACTCATCCCACTGCGAGCTCTCGGCAAAGTCCCACGTCGTCTTCGGCATGAGAAAGCCCTTCTTCGCCGCAAATATCACCGTCGGCAAGGCGATCAGGCCGGCCAACAGAGAGGGAAGCTCGGGACCGATGAAGGTTGCAATAAGTACGTAGGGGATGGTGAACAGTAGTCCGGCAAATATGGCGAAGGGTGCAACCTCGAAGGCCGGCTTGAACGAGCGTCTCGGCCCGAAGAATTTGGTCAGAAGCAGGAGCCCGAGGAGCGGGACAAAAGTACCGACCACACCGTGGCCGAACGCAGTCCACTGCGTAAACGTGCTCTGGAACGCCGCCGTATCGGCGGGGAGGTTGCCTGCAAGCGTGCTCATCGCCCCGAACACCGGCGTACCTACCGCCCCGAAGCTTACCGGTGTGGAGTTCATGATGAGCGCCACCATTGCCGCGGCGAGCGGCGGGAAGCCGAGTCCCACAAGCAGCGGTGCCGCGATTGCGGCGGGCGTACCGAATCCGGCCGCTCCTTCGAGGATGGCCTCGAATATCCACGCGATAATAATCACCTGAATCCGTTTGTCCTTGGTAATGCCCAAGAACCCGTGGTTTATCGAGACCATACCGCCCGACTGCCGTAAGGTGTTGAGTATCAAAATCGCACCGAAGATGATGATCAACACATTTAACGCGCTCAGTGCACCGAACACTGAGTTTGCAAGCGTGGTGACGACCTCCACCCGCCACACCAGTATCGAGATGAGCGCCGAGACAAGCCACGCGATCGGTAGGGCACGTTTTGCCGGCCAGTTGAACCCGGCCATGACCACAATGGTAAACAAAATGGGCACAGCTGCCACGAGAGTCATTATTCCGAGACTCGCTTCCATGAGAACCTTCTCCTTTGACAAGTGTGTGTATGTAATAACGGCGGGGACCATTAACGGATGCCTCAAGCGGCCCCCGCCGGTTGTTTTAATGCCTCTTCGGCACCGTTAGGCGACCTCGGGGGCCCCAACAGGGGCGAGCTCGAAAATCTTGCCCGGATTCATAATGTTGTTCGGATCCCAAGCCCGCTTGATGCCCTGCATCAGCGCGAGCTCTTTGGGATCGGCAATCTCCGCCATATAACTCTTACGCTTGATGCCGATGCCATGCTCTCCGGAAATCTTTCCGCCGAGCTTATGGGTGATCCTGTAGAGCTCGCGCAGGATCCTTGGCTCGATCTCGTGCCAGTATTTCTCACTGTGGGCAGGGTTCTTCACCAGCGTTGCGTGCAGGTTCCCGTCACCGGCGTGGCCGTAGCACGGGATGGCGGTATCGAACTCCTTCGAAAGCCGCTCGAGCTCCGGGATCATATCCGGGATGCTCGCGTAGGGAACCACGATGTCTTCGAGGCTCTGCACGGGACTGTATACCTTGAACGCCTCGGCAATGTTTCGCCGCACGCTCCACACCCGCTCCTGGGTGGTGGAGTTATCTGCGACGTACACCTCGGTCGCCCCGTTGTCCATAAGAATATCACCGGTGGTTTCGAGATCGTTCTCTACCTGCTCGGGGTCCGTGCCGTCGAGCTCGATGAGCAGCATTGCACCGGCATCCTCGTAGGGAAGGTTTTCGTTGAGGTAGTTGCAGGAGGTCTGCACCGAGCTCTGGTCCATGAACTCGATACTCGTCGGCACGAGGCCTCGGCCCATGAGGATGGGAACGGTGTCTATTGCCTCTTGGGGCGAGTTGAACAGACACAGCAGATTGCCTTTCGCCGTGGGTAAGCCGATGAGCTTCACCGTGGCTTTCGTCACGATCCCGAGCGTTCCCTCAGAGCCGACGATGAGCTGCTTGAGGTCGTAGCCGGTCACGTCTTTGGAGAGCTTTCCACCGAGCTCCACGATGTCCCCGGTAGGAGTCACGAGCTCGAGCCCGATAATGTAGCGCCCGGTCACCCCGTACTTCACCGCTTTCCCCCCGCCGGCGTTTTCGGCGATATTTCCGCCGAGATAGCAGGACTGGAGACTCATCGGATAGCCGGCAAATAGAAGGCCTTTTTCGGCCACGGCGTTGTTGAGCTCATTGGTCACGATGCCGGCTTCCGCCACCGCAACCATGTTGCTGTAATCGATCTCGATGATCTTATTCATCTTCTCGACCGACAGGGAGATACCGCCCAGATGCGGAATGGAACCGCCCGAGAGGCCCGAGCCGGCACCACGCGGGGTGATGGGAATGAGCTCGCGGTTGGCAAGCTTGACGACCTCGGCAACTTCTTCGCTCGTGGTGGGCGTCACGGCAACGTCGGGCATGTGGCCATAGACGTCGGCCGGAGTTTCATCGTGAGAGTAGGTCTCGAGCTTTTCGTGGTCGGTGATCACGTTGCGCTCGCCGAGGATACCAATGAGCTCATCTACGATTTTCTTGTTAATAGTGTTGTATTCCATAGTCGCGCCCTTCATGACTTCCCTCCCGTCGCCTTCTTACCGTTTTCATCGAGCTTCTCGATGAGTCGAGGCAGGACCTCAAACAAGTCTCCCACAATGGAAAAGTCGGCGATTTTGTGAATATTTGCTTCCGGGTCGTTGTTTACCGCAACGATCGTTTCGGCGGTCTTGATACCGGCAAGCTGTTGAATCGAGCCGGAGATGCCGCAGGCAAAATAGAGCTTTGGTGATATGGTCTTTCCGCTCAGTCCGACCTGATGAGGATAGGAAATCCAACCGCGGTCGACCGCGTCCCGGCTGGCCCCGATCGCAGCGTCGAAACGGGTGGCCAGTTTGCGGATGATCTCGAAGTTGTCTCCCTTCTTCAGTCCGCGTCCGCCGGAGATAACCATTTCCGCCTCTTGGATGTCTACGTCCTCATCCTCGTTGTGGCGATACCCGAGGACCTCTACGCGCCCGTCGACAAAGCTCTCTTCGAACGGGACCTCGATGATCTTGCCTTCGCGGGTGGTGTCCGCCTCGAGTGGTCGGGAAGATTTGGGACGAACGGTGGCCATCTGCGGCCGCTTGTAAGGCGTCTTTATGGTAGCCATGATATTTCCGCCGATTGCCGGCCGCGTCTGGAGGAGCTGGCCCGTCTCGGGGTCGATATCGAGATCGGTGCAGTCGGCGGTGAGGCCGGTATCCGCGCCAATCGAGACGTGCGGCATAAGTGTCCTGCCCGTCGTCGTTGCGGCGGCGAGGATCGTGTGTGGGTCGTACTGCTCGATTAGTTTGACGAGGATTCGACTGTAGGTCTCCACGACGAAGTCGTCGAGAGCATCGTTTTTAATGTAGTAGACCTCATCGGCACCGCGGTGGATGAGCTCTTGCAGCTGCTCCTCGGAGAGCTTCCCCCCGATGACCACCGATGCAAGCTTCGTTTCGAGCTTGTCGGCAAGGGTGCGTCCCCGGGCCAAAAGCTCGAAAGAGACGCCTTTCAGCGATGTTCCGTCTTGTTCTGCTAACGTCCATACAAAACTCATGTATTGTCCTCCGGTATTTATACGAGTTCTTTCTCTTTCAAGTAGGCAATGAGCTCATCGAGTGCACCCTCGGTACCCTCGCCGTCTGTGGCGTGAACCACGCGACCCTCCCGCGAGACCTTCGGCGTTCGAATCTTTACCACGCGGGTTGGAGAGCCCTTGAGTCCGAGGTTGGCATCTTCAAAGGGAAGGCTTTCGGCGGTATAGGTTGGTATTTCGGTGCGCCGGGCTCGCTTTTTCCCCGAAAGCGTGGGAAGCATCGGAGCGGCAATTTCCTTTACCACGGTCAGCACGGCCGGTTTCGGCAGACGGAGCTTCTGGTATCCGCCCTCCACCATCCGTTCCACTTCTATGGAATCGTCGGTGACCGCGTCGACTGACGCAACGTAGCTTGCCAGCGGCACGTCGAGCCAGGCCGCGGTGCACGGGCCGACTTGGCCGGTGTCCCCGTCCGTCGCGCGTTCTCCGAAGATGACAAGATCGTATGCCGGAAGACTCTTGATGGTTTCTGCAATGGTGTACGATGTTGCCCAGGTGTCCGAACCACCGAACTTTTTGTCCGACAAAAGAATGCCGTCGTCGCACCCCATCGAGATCGCCTCTCGGATGGCTTTGGCGGCTTTCGGCGGCCCCATACTGATGACGGTTATCGAAGCCCCGTATTTCTCTTTGAGGTCTACCCCGAGTTGAATCGAGTAAAGATCGAGCGGGTTTACCACCGCTTCGACACCCTCTCGCATCATCGTACCGCTTTCCGGATCCATCTTTACTTTGTTGGAATCCGGCACCTGCTTGATTGGAATTACAATGTTCATTCAGCTCCTCCGAACCGATTCCGGAATGGATTATGGTTTTGCCGTTATGCGCCCGATCCGTCTCGAAGCTCCACACTCGGCTGGTAAACCCACACTCCGGAAATATGGGTTGTTGCTCAGTTGGTCTGACCAATTACAGACTGCACCCACTCTTGCGAGCTGTCAAGAATAAATTCATACAATATAAGTACATATTTTATCGATATAATTTGCTCTGATCTGCGGCCGGCCGCGCACCACGGCGCGTTATACGGCACCGCGGCGCGGCGGTGCCCCGCGGCTACCGCTTGGGCCGCGCCATACGGGCCGCGCCATACGGGCCGCGCCATGGTTAGCGCTTGGGGTATCGGGTTCGGTTTACAAAAAAACTCATGTTTTTGTTGCGTGTCCGTCGGAGCCGTGCTACGCTTTTTTCCTATTCCAGCAGTTACGCAGCATGCGGCAATACGGTGTTCACAATGAATAAGATTTCCCAACTCCACAGTATATTCGCAGACCGAGTCATCGACGGCGACGATACAGCCAAGGCCAAGTATGGGCGCGATCAGGTAGGGCACAGCAAATATTGGCAAACACCGCAGGCGGTGGTGTTTCCCGAAAACAGCGGAGAGGTCGCCGCGCTCATGCGCTGGGCGAACGAGACCGGTACTCCGGTCACGCCCCGTGGCGCCGGAAGCGGGCTTACCGGAGGGGCTATTCCTGCCGCCGATGGTGTGGTGTGCAGCTTCGAGCGGATGAACCGCATCCTCGAGATCGACACCGACAATCTGATGGTCGTCGTCGAGCCCGGCGTGGTTACCAACGAGCTCGACGCCTCACTCGCCGAGCACGGCCTGTTCTTTGCCGGCTACCCCATGAGCGAGGACATCTGCCATATCGGCGGCAATGTCGCCGAAAACGCCGGCGGCGGCCGCGCCGTTAAATACGGAACAACGAGCACCTATGTCCTTGGTGCAGAAGTCGTAACACCCGCCGGCGAGCTCATGCACCTCGGTGGAAAGCGGCTCAAAGACGTCACCGGCTACAATCTGCTGCAACTAATCGTCGGCTCCGAGGGCACCCTCGGACTGTTGGTCAAGCTCTACATCCGCGTCATACCTCGGCCCAAAGCCCGGGGGGTCGTCTTTGCCTCCTTTCCCGACGCACCGGCGGCCGCGCGCACCGTTGCAGAGCTAAAGGCGCGCGCCGGCAGCGCGCTCTCTGCAATCGAGTTCGTCGATGGGGTAACGACTCGCGCCACCAACGAAAGCATGCCCCAAAAGCAGCGCACCGAGCTCCCCGCCGGCGCCGACGCCTACCTGCTCATCGAGCTCGACGCTTCAGACAATGCGGAACTCGCTGCCCCGCTTTCCACTGCCGCACAGATCGTGGCCGAGGAATCCGGCAATGTGTTTGTCTCCGGCAGCAACGCGCAGGCACAGGAAAACGCGTGGCGGCTGAGAAAGAACATTGCCTGGTGGGTCAAACGCTCGGCCAAAGAGTTTCACTCGCTCGAGGACGTGGTCGTTCCCCCGGCCGCGGTATCCGAGCTCGTCGAGCTCGTGCAGCGCCTACGCGAGCGCTACGAGATTCCCATTGCCATGTTCGGCCACGCAGGCGACGGCAACTTCCACGTAACGCCGATGAAGTCCGAGTCGATGACACCCGAGGACTGGGAAGAAACCGAACACAGCCTGCTCGAGGAGCTCTACCGCCACGTCCGCACACTCGGCGGAACGATCAGCGGCGAGCACGGCATCGGGCGAAAGCGCGGGAAGTACCTCCATCTCGTCCTCGACGAGCCCACGATCACGACAATGCGCGCTCTCAAGACGGCGCTCGACCCCAACAACGTGCTCAACCCCGGCGTCATTTTCGAGCCGTGACGGGGCGGGCACCCAACGCGGATCGGCACGACAAGCGCGGGGCGCCTCCGGCGGCTGAAAGCGTGCAGTCTGGGTGCCGCGCGTTTGCGGCGCAGTTTGCGGCGCAACATATGATTGACAGCCGCGATCGGCGACGGTTATAGTATCTTTAGTCGGGGGCGATTAACTCAGTGGGAGAGTGCTACCTTCACACGGTAGAAGTCGCTGGTTCAAATCCAGCATCGCCCAACTCTGTTCATAAAAATGAACCATCAGGGGTAAACTGGGCGTGCGTTCCGCACGTCCAGCATCGCCCAACTCTGTTTT
>JAWLED010000184.1:0-2792 GCA_041686235.1 Spirochaetia bacterium
CTTGCCGCCCAGATCCGCGCCGACTATGAGGGTACGGACGTTCTGCTCGTCGGATTGCTCAAAGGCTCGTTCGTTTTCATGTCGGATCTCATGCGCGCTCTCGAGATACCGGTGGAAGTGGACTTCATGGCGGCCACCTCCTACGTCGGGCGCGAGAGTAGCGGGGAGCTCGTCATCCTCAAAGGGCTCAACGAGACCGTCCACAATCGCCATGTGCTCATCGTCGAGGATATCATCGACACCGGCGTAACCTTGAGCCGTATCCGCGAACGCCTTCTGCTCGAGTCGCCGGCAAGCCTGGAGATTTGCGCGCTCATCGACAAACCCGCGCGCCGCGAGGCGGAGGTGCCGGTGCGCTACGTCGGGCGCGAGATACCGGATCTGTTCATCGTCGGCTATGGGATCGATTTCGACCAGAAATACCGCTGGCTGCCGTATATCGGGACGATCGATTAGTCCCGGAGGTGGCCCGAGTGACTGGTCCGGGCCTTCGTTCCGGTCGTCGCAGGGTGGGCGAGAACCCGCTCGATTTCCTGCCACAACGCACGCTCCCCGAAGGGTTTTGAGATAAAGCCGTCCATACCGGCCTCCGTGCACTCGCTTCTGTGCTCTGCATAGGCGTGAGCGGTGAGCGCAATGATGGGCGTCCGCCGGCGACCCGTTTCCACTTCAACGGCGCGAAGCCGTTTTGCCACTTCGAGCCCTCCGAGCTTCGGCATGCTCAAGTCCATTAGGATGAGATCGAGCCTTTGGCCCTCGAGCTTAGCCAAGACATCGTCTCCGTTTCCCACCGACGTAACCGTCCATCCCCGCTTCTCGAGCAGTCGCTGCAGGTAGAGCCGGCTTATCGCCTCGTCCTCGGCGATCAGTATGCGCTTTGACTCGACGAGGGCGGGCTCTGCCTGGGCGGGCTCTGCCTGGGCGGGCTCTGCCTGGGCGGGCCCTGCTTGGCCGGGGAGCGGAGCCGCCCCCAAGCCCGGCCCTGCCTCCGGCCCCGGCTCCGCCTGGGCCTCCGCCTCCGCACCAGTCATTTCTACCGGCAGGCGTACCGAGAAGTTGCTTCCCTCGCCGGGGGTGCTCGAAACCTCTATCGAGCCGGCGAGGAGGTCGGTAATCGACTTGACTATCGAGAGGCCCAGGCCGAGCCCGGGAGAAAGCTCCCCGGAAGCAGCGCTCACCTGTTTGAAGGGGGCGAAGATTTCATCTTGTTCCTCGTAGGGAATGCCGCTGCCGCTGTCGTGTACGACGATGTCGAGCACACCCGCCTCGGCTATGTCGGTGGTTTCCGGAGCCTCGCCCGCGTGGAGGTGAAGTCGCACGTCCACCGCACCGGAGTCGGTATTCTTGATGGCGTTGTCGGCGAGGTTGATGACGATCTGGGCAATCCGCTCCTTATCCGAGCGGAAGGTAGCTTTTGTATCTCCGGCTGCGGCTATGGTGAGCGCGAGGCCCTTCTCCTCGGCCTTCCCGCGGAGAACGGGCTCCAGCCAGCTCGAAAGATCGCTCAGAGAGAACGTGGACTCTTTAAGCGACAGTTGCCGGGTATTCATTTTCGACGTATCTATGAGGTCGGAGATTACCCGGTAGAGCTGGCTCGCGGCCGTATTCATCATCTCGAGCAACTCGGACTGCCTGGCATCGAGTTCTGTCTTCTCCATGAGCTCAGTCATTCCGATGATGCCGTGAAGAGGGGTTCTCAATTCGTGGCTTACACTTGCCAGAAAGCGATCTTTGGTGCTATTGGCCGCTTCCAGCTCCTGCATTGTCGCGGTGAGATTTGCAGTTTGCTTGTGCACCTGCTTTCTCAGCGAATGGCTCCAAAAGAGAATGAGTACGAGCACGAGCCCCAGGGCCAATATGCCGGCGGCGAGCACGCGGAGGATGGGCCGTTCGAATGTTCGCAACTCGTCATATACACCAAACCACTCCTCGTGTATCTCATCGTATTCGCCCGAGGTTTTGAGCAGATTGAGCCCGTCGTTGAGGGTTGCCAGTAGCTCGGCGTCTCCTTCCTGTACCGCAATGCAGTAGGGCCGCTGCAAAAGGGGCTGGGACAATACGCGGATATCGCGATACTCACGCTGCGAGAGTAGGTTCACGCCCTGTACCATTCCCATTACCGCACAGTCGGCGCGGCCCTCGACCAGCGCCGACAGCACCGAGTCCCACTCTTGCATTGTGACGAGCTCAGCGCCGATTTCGTTTTCGACGAGATAGTCGTGTGCCAGATCTCCCGTTTGCACGAGTATGCGCCTATCCCGAATGTCCTCGATGCTTCGTATGTCGGAGTCTGCCGGTATAAAGACGCCGTAGGAGGTAATGAAATGGGGGATGGAGAAGTCGACCTTTCGATCCCTGCTGTCGGTCTTGTACATCCCTGCAAGGACATCGATTTCGCCGTCTTCGAGCTGTTGCCTCACCTCGTCCCACGGTCCGAGGTTGATGCGAACATCGAGGTTCATGATATCGGCAACGCGGGTGAGTATGTCGACATTGAAGCCCGCCGGTTGTCCCGATTCGTCGAGAAACTCAAACGGCGGATACTCCCAGTCCCCTCGCGCGGTAATGGTAGCCCGGGTGTGAGCACCTAGATTCTTGTTTGCACTTGTTAGGGGAACGAATACCGGGCTCTCACTTGGAGACGAGGGACTCCACGGATACGCGAACAAGATAAAGAGGAGGGCCGCCGCGGCCACGCCGACTCCGGCCAAGAGAATGAGACTCTGCTTTGTGCCGCGTCGGCGTGCGAAAAACCTTTTCATCGAATTGCAGGTTAGTCTACGACGCCCCGG